>CAJXQE010000101.1 GCA_913058215.1 uncultured Verrucomicrobiales bacterium | reverse complement strand
GAGATCAGCCTCGGTCTCGTGGGCTCGGAGATGTGTATAAGAGACAGCTACCAATACAAACTTCTTAAAATGAAACATTCACTCTTCCTTCCATTATTCCTGTCTCTGGCGTTCAGCTTTTCGTCATCGCGTTCGCTTCAAAGCGCAGATTCCGAAAGTGGGTCGGAGCTTTTTGAGAAAACGAAGCTGATCTACGAAGACAACTTTGACGGGGCTCTAAACGAAGAATTCTGGGAAATTCGCCAGAGTAGCACCTGGGCGATTAAGGACGGCGTTCTCACAGGCAGCGAATCATCCAAAGACTTTCAGGCAAAAAAAATTGCTGCAGGAGACAAAGCTCATGCCGGATTCAAGCCGGTAATTTGGCTCAAAAAGGTTCCTGAGAACTTTGTGTGCACCATGCGAATGCGCTACAACGCAAAAGCCTATCATCCCAGATTCCCGCTCCTTGATCTGGGCCATCATATTCACACGCTGACCTTTGGCGAGGCCCTGACGAAATTGACCATAAAGAAGGATGTCGAAAAGACAGAAGTCGAAGAGCAGTTCCTCCCACTCAACCAGTGGGTCGACGTTCGGATCGAACTGAAGAAAGGAACGCTTCTTTTGAAAATTGACGAGCGAAAGCACATTTTCAAAAGCGACAACATTGACATGACCGGTCACAGTCAGATCGATTTCAAAGGTGTCGATTTCGGCAGTTGCCAGATCGATTCCATCAAGGTGTGGGAGGGACTGTAGGTGTTGTCGGAAGAGGGAAGCGGTGTAAGCGCTCCCCTCCCACAGTGAGTCAGTCGACCATCAACTCCTTCACCTTTCCCTCAATCGCTTTCGACCAAATTTCATATCCGTCTGCGTTTGGGTGAAGCAGGTCAGGCATGATCTTTTTGGAAAGGGTTCCGTCCTTTTTCAGTAGCTTGTCATTGATGTCCATGAAGAAGACGGTTTCGCCATCAGCCAATTTGGCGACGATTTGATTCGCTGCCTGGTTCTTTTGACGCTTCGCATCTTTGTCGTCAGCGCCCCGGGGAAAAATGGCCAGCAGGAGTATTTTCATTTCCGGCTGCTTTTTCTTCAACAAATCGATGATCGCCTCGATACCTGCTGCTGTTTCCTTCGCACTGCTTTGATAGGTGACTCCTCCATGCTCTTTCATCGGGCGGCCTTCATGGCCCGTATTATTGGTGCCAATCATGAGAACGGTTAGCTTTGGTTTCAATCCGTCGTAGTTTCCATTTTGGAGACGCCAGAGGATGTGTTCGGTCCGATCACCACCGATTCCGAAATTGGCAGCCTTCATCGGCGCCCAATATTTTGCCCACGCTTCCTTCCCTTTCCCATTCCAGCCAGCAGTAATGGAATCGCCGAGAAACACGAGTTGAGCCTCTCCTTTTTCGGAAACCTGATTGAATGATTCATGGGATTTCTCCTTACCGGGGTGAGGCACGGGAGTCAGCGCGAGACTCCTCGAAGTATCCTGTGCAACAGCAAAAGACATTAAAGCAAGACTGCAGGCGATTGGGGCAAAGAGTATGTTTTTCATCAAGAAGCCCATTTTGAACCCCTTGATCATTCCTGCAATAGCGGAATCATGTTCCCTTCATTTGAGCTTTCGCAGGCCGCCCACATAACTTGCGAACAGTTGGCTCCGTGCATTCGCATGCGCTCACTTATTTGCAGACTACTGAGCAGCGATATGTTTACTCATCAGGTCTCTCGCAGCATCCGGATCCCTGCTTCGAAGCACTTCGATCAATTGACGATGCTCCTCACAAGTGCGCTTGGCATCCTTCGCTTCCATTATCAATTGTTTGGACTCAACACCAAACAATCGGGTCAACATTTGGTTTTCACGAACGGTCCGGGCCAGAAACCGATTGCGGGAAGCTTCGACAATCCTGCTGTGAAATGCCTCTTCATTTATCATCCAACGCTTCATCTGAGCTCGTGTCGCTTTTTGATTCGCTTGGTTTTCGATCTCCTCAGTCAACTCCATCCAATTTGCCAGAATTCGCTCCAACTCCGCAAGTTCGCGATCAGAGATATGCCGCGCCGCTTCGGCTGCCGAACTGCATTCGATACATTCACGAAATATCCACAGCTCCCTTACTTCCTGTTCTTCCGGCAAATGCACAAATGCACCGGCACCTGGAATCTGATTGACCAGGCCCTCGCTTGCCATGCGGTTTATCGCTTCGCGGAGCGGAATCACACTCACACCAAATTCCTCGGCAAGGGAACGGTTCACAAGCCGATCTCCGGGCGCAAGCGCTCCCTCTACAATCTTCTCACGAAGTAGAGAGTATGATTTTTCCGCCTGAGTTGTTGCCATAAAATCAATTCCCTTCCACGAACTCAGGCTAGTGGATTCGATATAGCCGATTCCATTATCCTATCTCCCTCTCCAGAGCTTTCACTCAAAGTATGCCATATTTCTTAAAGACCTCAGCAACCGGGACACCGGCCGCCAACTCTTCACGAACAGTGTCTTCCCCTGATACTTTTTCGAGGGCTTTGGCAATGACTTCGTCAGCGACTTCCTCTGGAATGGTCACGACACCATCATGGTCACCGAGGATATAGTCCCCGTTTTTCATACTGACGCCGTCGATCTCAATAGGCTCGCCATAACTTACCACGTCCATCCGACCGAGACTGTCGGCAGGGGTTACTCCAATTCCAAAAACGGGAAAATCCATTTTTTCCAATGCCCACAAATCGCGCGTACATGTGCTCATCACGATCCCGCGAACACCTTTCGCCATGCAGGCAGTACTGAGCAGTTCGCCCCAGAAGGAAGCTTCCCGATTGTGGCCCGCATCAACGACCAACACATCCCCTTCCTTCATCGTATCAATGGCTTCCATTTCCAGCTTATATGGCTCGGGCGGAACTTCATTCACATTCACCACTTTGGCGGTAAAGATTCTTCCGCTAACACAACGTGCCGGAGTGAGTGCCCCGATTCTCGAGCTGAAACCTTGTGCCCGGTATCCCATTTTATCGAGCACATCGCCAACCACGGCGCTATACAGTTTCTCAAGACTTTCTATTTGATTCATAATGATGTAAAAATTGATTTGGGCGTTAAGACTTGAGCCCCAGAAGACCCAAGGTATCTCGATGAAACATGGCTTCAATCTCATCCATATCGAGGCGGGGCAGTGCCGTGCCTTCGAGCATATTGTTTAAATTTCGAATCCCATCGATAGAATCGTTGACTGTAGTGAATGGGAAATCCGTTCCAAACAAGACCTTGTTCCAAACTCCGTATTCCTGCACCAACATCAGGCTTTGATACAACTGGAAAGGCCGATAGTGCAACGCACTAACATCTGCATAAACATTCGGATGTTTCCTGATGGTTACAATACATTCCCCTTCATACGGATGGCCGAGATGAGCCAGAATAAACTTCACATTTGGAAAGCTCACCGCCACCGGCTCAATCGAACGCGGAAATGTGCATTCCAGAGGTGCCTGGGCAATAAAGGTCGTTCCAGTATGAAGCAGAATTGGAAGCCCGTGTTTATCCGCATAATCCCACAATGGAAGCAGTGAATCATCGTCCATTCGAAAGCCGGCGTACATCGGAAGCAGTTTTACTCCAACCATCCCCAGCTCTTCGTGACCATGATGCAACTCCTCTACCCACCCCTGTTGAGTTGGATCCACTGAAAGAAAGCCTTTCAAGCGCTCCGGATCTTTCGCAACAAAATCCGCAACATCCTGATCATCCACCCAGATACCTGCGAGCTTAGCCTTACCTCCAAACACAATCGAAATCATATCTTCAGGCGCAGAAGCCCGATAGGCTTCGTAATCCACCGTCAGATCGACCTTTATTCCGGCACGGGCACCGCCCGCCTGACGAATAAAATCTTCCGTGAAATCCCCGGGGAAATTCCAAAAATGGCTGTGGACGTCAATGATCATGATTCGTATTCAGCAAAGTGTTGGATGGATTCATTGAGCCCATTCATGATATGAACGTACTCTCCGAAATTCGCAAGGAACCTGGCCCCTTGTCCATATCGTTGTCGAATCGCCTCAGGTGTTCCGGCAGGACATCCCCAGGCTTTCCCATACTTGGCACATGCCGAGGCAACTTTCTCAAATGCAGCTTCAAGCATTTGCCCATCATGATCGCCAGCCTGCCTGTATCGCAACCCGAGATCACCGGGCCCTACGAAAATGAGATCAACACCTTCGACAGCGATAATCTCCTCACAGTTATCAACCGCCTGCGGTGTCTCAATTTGAATCGTTAAAAACGTCTCCTGATTTGCTGCTTCTGCGAAAGCCATCACATCCGAAGATTCCAGAAAATTGCTGTCCATTCCGGCCCCGTCCAATCCCCTGTCTCCTATCGGAGGAAATTTTACCGCGCTTACCAGCTGCCTCGCTTCTTCCGCGGTATTCACATGAGGGATCATCAAACCGGAAGCACCATCCTCCAGGTATCGATACAACTGAGCCTTCTCACGGGTAGGAGGACGCACCATGCAATCGATGTCGTGAAGATGAAAAAGATTTAACAGGGCCTGCACCTCCCTGACCTCAAGAGCCCGGTGTTCCAGGTCCAGCCAAATGCAATCGTATCCAGAGCGCGCGGCGTGAGCTACGAAGGAAGGGATATAGTGACCAAGGCAGGCAACCCGGGATATCTTTCCATCCTGAAGTCGTTCAAGGGTTTTGCTTTTTCTCATCCGTAAGTTTCAACTTGCAAAGGCCCATGTTCTGTCATTTCGTGGAATGCGCTGTTATAACATGGTATGTTGAAAGCGTAGAACCCTCTTTCGAAATCGCAAATGGTATTTTTATTCGTCTCCCGGCATGAGCAGTAAACACAAAATTCTCGTCATTGGAACCGGGTCAATCGGCGAACGCCACCTTCGGTGCCTCCAGTCAACGGATCGATGTGAATTGGCTTTCTGTGAACCCCTAGAGTCAAGGAGACTTGAAGTTGCCGGGCGATACGGAATCGATTCGAATCTAGCATTCGGATCCCTTGATGAAGCACTCGCCTCCGCAGCTAGTTTCGACTCGGCAGTAGTGGCAGCCCCCGCTCCTTTTCACATTCCCATGGGCATGCAACTCGCCGCAGCGGGCATCCATATCATGATGGAAAAGCCCCTCAGCCTTTCCCTTGAGGGCATCACTGAGTTTGAGGATCTGGTAAACAGCAAAGAAATCATTGTGGCGGTCGGCTATACCCACCGGGCTCATACTGCAATGATCGGCCTCAAGGAGAAGCTCGACTCAGGCAAATTCGGGCGCCCTCTGGAACTCCGGGTGGATCTCGGCCAGCCTTTCGCAGTCATTCGCCCGGCTTACGCTGATGTCTACTTTGCCGATCCAAAAATGGGAGGCGGATCAATACAGGACATGATCACTCACTTCTATTCAATCGGGGACTGGCTTCTCGGTCCGATGGATCGCATCGTGACACACGCCAAACATCAAGCGCTGCCTCGAGTCGAAGTGGAAGACACGGTTCACTCTCTCGCAGATCATGGGGGAGTCATGGCAACCTACTCTCAGAATTTGACCCAGGCTCAGAACGAAGTGACTACCACCGTGATTTGTGAAGGCGGGAGCATTCGAGCTGACTACCGGAAAAAGCGAGTCTCCTGGATTACAGAACCCAATGGGGAATGGAATCATGAACCCTATGAGATGGACGACATCGATGAAATCTACGTTCGTCAGAACAACGCATTTCTGGATGAGGTTGAAGGGAAGGGAAAATCCCTTTGCTCCCTTGAAGAAGGTATTCGCACTTTAAAAGTAAACCTGGCATCCTTGAAGAGCGCCGAAACTTTCACCTGGCAGGAATTATCATGAGCGAACCCGCAATACCCACGATTCACGAGCTATTTGATCTCAGTGGAAGGAATGCACTGATCACGGGAGCAAGCGGCTACCTCGGCGGGGCCATGGCCCGGGCGCTGGCTGAGGCCGGAGCGAATGTGATCGTTGGAAGCCGAGATGGTGATCGTGCCGAAGAGACTGCCAAAGAACTCCCGGCAAGGGAAGATCAAACCCACATTGGAATCGCTCTCGACAACATGGAGGAAGCATCCATCAACAGCGGATTTGATGACGCAGTGAGCCGCAGTGGAAAAGTCGACATTGTGATCAACAATGGCCACGCTGCGGATGCTCATGACTTGACGGATGTCTCCGCTGACGACTTCAACCGGCAACTCGCCAATGCGACCGGATACTTTCTTCTTGCCCGTCGGCTTCGTGATCACACCGTTCAGCGAAACGTGAAGGGAACCGTCCTCATGATCGGATCGATGTATGGAGTCGTCGGCTCCTACCCGGACGCTTACGAAGGAATCGGCCCGGCCAGCCCGGTGCACTATCACACACTCAAGGGCGGTATCATCCATATGACGAGACACCTCGCTGTCTATTGGGCGAAAGACAATGTCAGGGTCAATTGCCTGAGCCCGGGGCCCTTCCCCTCTGAGAAGGCTCCCGAAGAAATGGTGAAGCGGCTGAATACAAAGTCCCCCATGCAAAGGATGGGCGTTCCGCACGAACTGAAGGGTGCCATGCTCTTACTTGTCAGTGACGCCGGTTCGTATATGACTGGTCAAAATGTGATCGTCGATGGTGGTTGGAGTTCGTGGTGATGAATCAGCAGAAGGAGAACATGGAAATCAAGGACTCCAATTTTTCAAAACCAACCCGCAGGGAACTCATTACACTGGGCGCCCCTGTTCTTGCTGCGGGAGCGCTAGGGACCGCTAGCGCCGAGGATGCGTCGAAACCTTCATCGACAAGAGCTGTCGGAGACGACTGGCCGGCACGCCGAAAAGAAGTCGAGCGACACTGGCTGGACCTGATGGGTGACTTTCCCACTGAAGTCCCCGATCTGAAGCCGATAATGAAAGAGCTTGCTGTCGAGGAAGGGATCACCAGATACCATGTCAGCTTTCAATCGGAAGCGGACGACCGGGTCACAGCATGGCTCCTCGTTCCCGAAGCAGCCAAAGAGAAACCAACAGCGGCAGTCCTCTGCATTCACAGCACAACATGGGGCTCAGGGAAAGATCAGGTCATCGGGCTGTCAGGAAGACGAAAAGTTGATCCGCCGCGGGAGCGTGAGGTCGGAGCGGCATACGGACTTGAGTTGGCGCGCCACGGATTCGTAACCCTCTCGATCGACCTTGTCACTGATGGTGAACGGATCGAACCCAAGCGTCGGGTTATGGACACCCGTGTCTTCTACGAGAAACACCCCGACTGGTCTATCGTTGGGAAGAATACATGGGACAGCATGCGAAGCGTCGATTTCCTGCAAACCCTGGATTTTGTTGACCCTGATCAAATTGGTGTCACTGGCTGGTCACTTGGCGGTCATTCTGCCATTTTTGCTGCAGCCTTCGAACCGCGAATCACAGCATGCATCAGTAACGGGGGAGTCCTCGATTGGTATCGCCACGCTGAAGCCTGGTTTCGCACCCCAAAGCCATCCTGGAAGCCATGGGAAGAAGGTGTCGATGAACCGACCAGCAGCAAGAAGCTGGAGAAGCGATTTGGCTTCAAAACAAACAGCGGCCCTTACATTTACCTAAAGAACTTTGAAAAATACATCAAAGATCAGGATCTCCCCATTCCTGTCGATTTCGATGACCTCATGTCCCTGGTAGCTCCTCGACCTCTTCTCGTCATTTCCAGCGAGCAGGAATTTTCCCGGCACAAATTCTACGCCAAGTGCCAGAGCACTCTCGATGTCTACATCAACTGGAAAGACGCAGAAGGACTTCCCAGCCCGACCAGAGCTCGCCAGGAAAGACTCGGGTACCAGGAGACTCTCGATTACTACTTTGACAATTATGGGATGAAAGAGTCCAAGATTGAGCGTGATTTCGAATCCCTCGGTGCCGGAGATGCCTTTAGTTGGTTTTCCTTTCCCGGCGGCCATGCCTATCCCGGGGTCGCCCGCCGAAATTCATTTGCCTGGTTCGACCGCTGGCTGGGACGCACAATGGTTTGAAGATTGAAGGGAAATGACTAGCATCGCCAAAATGGGAAACCTGGAGGAACTGGGCGATAATCTCGAAGGTGAGTTCCACACAGGTGAACTGATGCGGCGCATCTATGCGACCGATGCCTCCGCCTATCAGGAAATGCCTCTTGCAGTTTCCATTCCGAAGAACGAACAAGACCTGTGCCGTCTCATTTGCTTCGCAGAGGAGCACGGAATTGGACTGATCCCGCGCACCGCCGGAACTTCTCTTGCCGGCCAGGTTGTCGGCAGCGGAATCGTCGTCGACGTCTCCAGAGAATTTACATCAGTCCTGGAGATTAACAGCGAAGAAGAATGGGTGCGGGTTCAACCGGGAGTGATTCGCAATGAACTTAACAGGGCACTGGAGCCACACGGCTTACTCTTCGGCCCTGAGACATCCACTCAGAACCGGGCCATGATGGGAGGAATGTTAGGAAATAACTCCTGCGGATCCAATTCCATTAAATACGGTAGCGTCAGGGATCATATCCTTGAAGTATCCGCACTACTTCATGATGGATCGAAGGCAATCTTCAAAGAACTCTCAGCTGCAGGATTCCTGGAAAAATGTGAAGGCCCTGAAAGTGCAGAAACCCAAATCTACTGCGACATCCGCGATCTACTTGGCGACAATGCGGCCCGCGAAGAGATTACCCGGGAGTTTCCCAAGCCTTCCATTCCGCGGCGGAACACCGGTTATGCTGTTGATCTCCTGATGGATGCTGACTGCTTTGATCCGGAGAGCGGGAAACCTTTTAACTTTGGAAAACTCATCGCGGGCAGCGAAGGTACCCTTTGCCTTGTGACTGAGATGAAGTTGCACTGCGATCAAATTCCTCCCGGAGTCAGCGGACTGCAATGCGCCCACTTCAATGCCGTTGAAAAGTCAATGAAAGCTACTCAGATCGCTGTCAAATATGACATTTATGCTTGTGAACTGATCGATCGCTACATTCTGGAATGCACCGAGCGCAGCCTCGAGCACAGAGAGAACCGCTTCTTTCTTCAGGGATCCCCTGCCGCAATTCTCGTGACTGAGGTTCGTGGTGAATCCGAAGAGGAAATCCTCAAAGTCACAAAACGGATCGAGCAGGAAATGCGCGACGCCGGGCTGGGGTATGCATTTCCCGTTCTCTTCGGCGACGATACCAAAAGAATCTGGAATCTTCGCAAAGCTGGCCTCGGACTGATGTCCAATACTCCCGGCGATGAGAAACCTGCGCCGGTTATCGAGGACACTGCCGTCGATGTTGCGGATCTCCCAAACTATATTGCTGAATTCAATCGCGAGCTGGACAAGAAATTTGGAATCAATTGTGTTCACTATGCACACGCAGGAACCGGGGAAATTCATCTTCGACCCATTTTGAATTTAAAGTCCGTCGAGGGACACAAGAGGCTCCGCGAAGTCGCGGAAACAGTTGCTACTCTGGTAAAAAAATACCGGGGCTCTCTGTCCGGTGAGCATGGCGATGGCCGACTGCGGGCAGAATTCATTCAACAAATGATCGGAGAAGGGAACTATGAACTCCTCAGAAAGGTAAAGCGCTCATGGGATCCGAATAATATTTTCAATCCTGGAAAGATTGTCGACGCGCCACCAATGGACCAGCAATTGCGCTACGATCCCTCCGCTAAAAGTCGCGAGATCGATACTGTCTTTGACTGGTCGGCTACTCAAGGAGTTCTCCGCGCTGCCGAGATGTGCAACGGTTCCGGCGACTGCCGCAAGGTTCAACTAGCCGGTGGAACCATGTGCCCGAGCTACATGGCAACTCGTAACGAGAAAGACTCGACGCGCGCAAGAGCCAATATGTTGCGGCACACCCTGACCCATTCCCAGAAGGAGAACCCATTCGACAAGGAGGAACTGAAGGATGTCCTCGACTTGTGCCTTTCCTGCAAGGGCTGCAAAAAGGAATGCCCTTCAACAGTGGACATGGCAAAGTTGAAGGCCGAGTTTCAGCAACACTATTATGATTCGAACGGAGTTCCGCTTCGCTCCCGGTTTATCGCAAATTATTCGGCTTCACAGAAATTAGCATCACTGTTTCCGGCAGTTTGGAATTTTCTCTTCGGAACGACAGCGATACGGCGAATCATTAATCAACTCTCCGGCTTTCACCCTGACCGTACCATTCCGGCGCTCCCGAAGACTACGTTTTCGAAATGGTTGAGGAATCACACTCCCGCTAAAGAGTCCGGCGCCACAGGACAAGTGTGGATCTACATCGATGAGTTTACGAAGTACAGTGATGCGAAAATCGGCATAGCAGCTGTAGAGCTTCTTGAAAAACTTGGCTACAAAGTAGATCCGGCGCCTATCGGAGAAAGCGGGCGCACCTGGCTTTCGAAAGGCCTCGTTCGAAAGGCGAAGTCGATCATTAACGAAAACTTGCGGACTCTTGACGACTCCGTAAGGGAAGACAAACCTTTGCTTGGAATTGAGCCTTCAGGTATTCTCACTTTTAGAGACGAAGCATTGGATCTGGCGGAAGACGAAACAAAGGAAACCGCGCGATCTATTTCACCTCACTGCCTGATGGTTGAAGAGTTTCTTTCCCGCGAGATGAATGCCGGAAGAATTTCAAAGGATTCATTCACGGATGAGCATCGAACAGTCCATTTTCATGGCCACTGTTTTCAAAAGGCACTCGCCGGTACCAGTGCTTCCATCGCCGCATTGAGCCTCCCCGAAAACTATGAGGTAGTCGAAATTCCAAGTGGCTGTTGCGGAATGGCAGGCTCATTCGGATACGAACGGGAGCACTATGACATCTCGATGAAGATCGGGGAACTGGTTCTGTTTCCTGCGGTGCGCCAAACCTCCGACAAGGAGATCATCGCAGCACCGGGAACTTCCTGCCGCCACCAAATTCACGATGGAACCAGGAAGCAGGCGAAACATCCCGTTGAGATCCTTCGCGAAGCCCTCCGATAGAAATTCGCTTCTTCTATTCTTGAAACTGAAGCGAATAGAGATCGACATCCTTCATCACCATACGCAAGCGAATCGGCTTGCCGGCGAGGTCTGACAATTCCCCATCGCTATCCCAGGTAACAATCCGATCAATTTCATTTCCGATCTGCTCGCGGCATTCGTAGAGGCTGAAGCCGGGAATCGCCTCCCCTTTCTCATTCTGGAGTTCAAAGCGAATCCCTCCTGCTGCCGAGGTGGAGAAGTTGATTGAAAGTTTGCTGCCGGAAAAAATAAGCGGCTTTGTCAACAGTTCGCCACCATCATAATCTGCCTGAACCGAACCAAATCCATCGAGACGCATTGAGTATCTACGAAGATGAGCCGTTGGCTGGGCGTAGTTTTGATTCACATAGACCGACATTTCTTCAGGCGAAGTCTGAATCATATTCAAAGCAGGGTAGTTGGTTCTCGATACCCAGTTCTGCGCTCCTATCCCCGGCCGGATGAAACTGGTCATGAAGGTTCGATCAAAGCGATCATCGCCCCGTGAGGTCACAAACACCGCATCGGAAGTGTCCTTGAAGTATTTTGGATTCACGCCGATCTGCTCGGCCTGTTCATCCGTTATCACTTGTCGTTTGGGAATAAACCTGGCCGGCAAACTGATATAAAGATGCGGGGCACGGAAATAGGGATGCGTTTGATTCGTGTAAAAGTGTTCAAGAGGTCGGTCACTCTTCATTTCCACGGGTGTCGTCCAAGTGAGGCAATCATCACTGGTCGCTCGTGATACCCATCGGGTTTTATTTTTCCATGTCCGGAAGTAACATACATACTTCTTTTCATGACCGGACCAGAAAGCACATGCCTGACTATCAAAGGCGAATTCCTTACTTGTCAGGATTTTCCTTTTCTTCAGCTCCCAGTGATAACCATCCGGCGAAACGAACAGAGCCAACCCCTCCGGGTGAAGGCCGGCCAGAGCTTTGAATTTTTCTTTCGGGTCCGCCTTAGGGTTGATGTCAACAAATGGCGAGAAGTTATGAGAATAAGGAGACTGCCCTGACAGAATAACATTATTTTCCTTTGTTCCGAGTCTCTCGTGAATACCCAGCCTGGGCCGGGTCCAGACAATCCCATCGTCGGACTCCGCCACACAAGTTGATTCAGATTCATCCCCGTCTTTCCCTACGTCCGGCCTTCCCCTGTAGTAGACCCGATATTTCCCGCCAACTTTCAGGACTGTGGAGTAGAAGGCAAACTGCCCTTCCCAGGGCTTATCCAGATTCAAGACCGGCCCCTCATCCTGAGGATGATGCAGGGCAAAGCGGAGGTCCTTCATTCCATCAATCAAGAAGCGATCAACAAACAACTCGCGACGGGAATTGATTTCAACGGGACCTGACACGGTAGGCTTCACCTTTGCGGCTCCCTGCGACTCTCTTCCACCTTTTACTGTCAGCGACACATCATCAAAATCATAGGTGCCCACATCTTTGAGGTAGGAATACAGATAGACCATGACCGTCGCAGCCTCTTCCGGAGCTTTTCCTGTCAGACTGATCTGTTCCCAGTCTTTCGCCGGTCCGCTCACCCTCACATTTTCATTCGTGATCCTCGCCCCGGTACCATTGAAAAAACTGAGATAGATCCCCTGCCCTCCTTTATCTTTTGTCCGAACCCAAACCGAAGCGGTGTACTCGCCACCCGGTCTCGCAGGATAATGCCGTGACTGGAAAACGTGAGTGTCCTCATCACTCTTATCGATCGTCCTGACAAACTTTGCGCCGGTTCGCGCATCTCCGCTGATGACATTGGCATCCCCCCGATCGCACTTCCATCCGGTCGAATCTGACTCAAAGCTGGAATTCCCAATAATGTTCCCCGCCGGCTCGGCAATGACCAGATTTGCTACCGACACAGCAATAATTGCAGACAAAAACCTTTTCATACTTCGATATTCTTTTTCCTTGAAACCTTACTGACAATGCAGCCAACAGAAACGCCTACGATCAGGGCGACCGGACTGATCCAGGTAAAACTGAGCGCCCGCTCCTGATCAACGAGGGGGTTCCAAAATGCAATTGTAGCTGCGGCGAGAAAGCCGCTTAGCGCCCCGGCATTGGCCCCGGCCGGAGTTGCAAATCGGACAAACATTGCCATGAAGAATAGAGTAAACAGTGGAGTGACAAACAGTTCCGTCGCTCGTTTTGAAACTGCAAAGAGATTCCCCGGAAGGTGATCGATAAGCGTGGTTGCACAGATGACTGCCACCCCGACCCCGACGGCAATCAAGCGGGCCTGGATCAAGCCCTGACGCTCGCTGCTCTCCGTCTTTCGAAAGCGGCCGATAAAATCAGAGCTGACCACTGCCGTGATCGAGTTCACGCCCGAGTCGACACTCGACATTGCAGCGGCAAACATTCCCGCCACCACCAGTCCCGAGATCCCCATGGGAAGTTGGTGAGAGATGAAATAGGGGAAAAGTTTGTCAGCGGAACCTGCAATCGTTTGCCCACCAGTGAACTGGTCGGGAAATTGGCGGTAGTATGCCAGCAGAGCCAAACCAACCAGAGCCAGGACGAACGATGCCACGAGGGTAACGATGGAATTGACCAGGTAGGATTTACGCGCAGCGCTGGCATCTTCCGTCGCCATGTATCGCTGGATAGCGGTCTGGTCTCCACCCGCAGTACAAATGGTCCACAAGGTCTGCGAAACAATGATCCCGATCACCGTCAACCTGAGATAGGGGTCGAGACTGAAAACCGGCTGCACCTTCCAATCCGGATTCCATTCCGTAGGAAACCAGCCTACTCCGCCAAGCCGCATCGATACGATTATGATCACGAGGACAGCCCCTCCCAGCAGAAGAACAAATTGAATCATATCCGTCACGACGACAGCGCGAAGTCCCCCTAGAGAAGAATAGAGCAAGGCAATCACCCCGATGACAGCAGTGACGGCAAAGACCCATTTCTCATCGACCCCCAGCATAATGACCATTGCTCCGGCGGCGAAGTTCAACAATACCGCCATCCACATCAAGCGAAGCAACACAAACATACTTGCCCCGATCAGCCGACTGCTGACTCCCAGCTTTTTCTCCAGAAGTTCATAAGCACTGGTGAGCCGGTATTTCATAAATACCGGGATCAACCAGTAACCGACAACAAAGAAGGAAATCGGAATCGCTATTATCGCAGTAAAGGTATAGGGCCCGTTCTTAATGATCTCACCGGGCTTCGACAGATACGAAATCGTGCTCAACAAGGTGGCGAAAAGCGATACCCCGATGAAGATGGGGTTCATCTTTCTTCCGCCGGTAAAATACTCGTCCTTGTCCGTTTTCTTGCGGCTGTAGTACCAACCGATAGCCAACATCCCAAGGGCATAGACACCAACAATCGCCAGGTCGACCCAATGTAATCCTTTGCTCATATGGTAGGGTTAGGCTTGAGTATTTCGGGGAAGTTCTGTTCGCACCAGGAACGAAGCGTCTCCATATCTTCCGGATTCGGATGGGGATACGGCCCACGACACTCCAGGCTCGTCTTCAGAATTCCCAACGATCTTCCTGCCAGCCGGTCATAAGCAGTGTCTGTAAATCCGCGCTTTCCAAATTCGGATCCCAGAAACTGATGCAGCGCTTCAATCTTTCCGTGCACTTGATCCACCCTGTCCCACTCCCCCTTCTCAACGCAGGACCAGAGGTCCAAAACCATTGATGGATTCCAATACACCATGGCACTGCATGCCCCTGTCGCTCCGCAAGGGCCTAGCTCTTTCCAATAGGGTTCACCGACAAAAACATTCACGAATTCTGAAAGCTCACGGCAACCTTCAGCGGTCCATCCTACGGTTCCAAAATTCGATTTCGACATCAGGTATGAAGGCACCGCTTCTTTGACTTCCTTATGCTGATCAATCGTTAGCGTCCGCTTGCACCGCTTCGTCTCATAGATCGAAAATGGCAACCCATCCGCAGCTTGGGCGACATCCTGAAAGAACGGGACGATATTCGCATCGGCCACTTCCATCCAGTATGGCAAGGTCACCTGAATCGCGTCCGCTCCCAAACGGACGGCAACTTGCGCACGACGTACCGCGCCGGTGGTCGAACTTGCGCTGCATCCAATCATTGCGGGAACATCATGAGCGCGACATTCCTCAATGGTCGCCCGACTGATCTCTTCGAATTCATCGATCTCGATTGCATAGAATTCCCCGGTGGTGCCGCCCGTATAAACACCGGGAATGCCAGCCTCGCAACATCGACGGATATCTCCGCGATAAATTGCTTCATCAAAACCGCCCTCCTGATTCCAGGCCACCGGCAATCCGGCCCAGGGCCCCGTGAATGTCTCTCTCGTCAGCATTTCTTACGCAATCTCTTCGCGCCAGGTGTCATCATTCTGCGCTCCAAATAAATCTGTCTGCGGGAGCAACAAACCCGGCAAATTCCCATTCGCTAAATCTTCAGGAAGCGGATGGTGCCTGGCTGGAACTCCGTAAGCAAGCGTGTCAGGCGGGACATCTTTTGCGACGACCGCCCCCGCGCCGATTACAGAGTTCCTCCCAATCCTGACACCGGGACAAACGGTTACGCCTCCTCCGATACTCACATGATCTTCAATCCGGGGCCCTTCCACCGGAGCTGCTCGACGCATCGGATAACGATCATTCAGGAAAGTCGTGTTTGGCCCGATGAATACCATATCCCCAATTTCGGTAGTACTGGGAAGATAAACATGCGCCATGATTTTCACTCCATTCCCAAGACGCAGCCGCCCCTCCAGAGTGCACTTGTGATGCACCACACAACGATTTCCAATGGACACTTCTGCCCGAATCAGAACTTGATGCCCGCACTGAAATCGATCACCGATAGTTGTATCAGAATAGATGATCGAACCCATCCGGATCACTGCATAATCACCTATCCGAAGAGGCTCGGAGGAACCTTCGTGCCGGTAACCAAGAGTAACATTGGGGTCGATTTGAGCGTGCCCGCCTATTTCAAAATGAGGTTCAGATTCCATTGGAAAATTCTTTTAATATCTTCACCCCTTCTTCCGCTAAGACATCACCGGCGGGTGACTGAAGCGGCGCCCGGAATTTCGTGTAGCGATGATGGGCGCTCATGTACTCGTTGTCCCCAAGGTTTTCAGAATCGGCAATATAACCGTGATTGATATTCATATACCCGCAGGGAATCGCCAGTGGCAGAGGTGACTGGCTGCGGATCAACCTTCCAATATTTTGAAAAGGCTCACAGGGCAAGCCGACAATTCCAACATCCCCCAATCGGATCACAGCGATCTCCATTTCCTGATATCCCGGCAGCGAGCCTTCTTTGTCCGAACGATGCAATTCCATCGCCCAGAGATTCCACGGACGAACCAGACTGATCAACCAGGCCCGATACTTTGGTGAAAGACCTTTCGCGAAATTCTGGCCCACGCACTGCAAGGTATCTTCATCGCCCGCCTCTGCTCGCCGCATAAAATCATCGATCTCTTTCATTTCGTTCTCCAGCGATAGTATCGAAGGAAGTGGAGCGAGAGGAAGTCTGACCGTTTCAAGGGAACAATCCATCCCCTGTCGATCGCATTTTTGTAAATCCTTCAAGGCCTCCAGGTAGCTACTCCCCAGCATTTCACCAAACTCCGTCGAACGCTCGACACCGCCGGTAAACATCTCTTTTGAATTCACATCACCAGCGCAACCCTGAAGAAACCCAACGGGCGCATCGAGTTCTTCACTCACCAGATCGCAAGCCACCTGAGACCACTCCCCAAAGACGACCGTGTTCTCCGGATGGTAAGCCGTGACCGGATGCCCCGTAAACTGGACCAGTGCTGCCACCGCATTTCCTTCCCCATTTTTAAAAACCACAAGAGGTGCCTGATAATCCACATCGCCCTGATAGTCTTCGCCGAGCAGCTCGCGATCCTCTTCACGCATCAAGTAGGTCGTGCCATCTTCCCGCCGCCCTTTCCGATAGTAGGTAATACGATCCTCATGCCCCTCCGCCCACGAAACAGATACAGGGACAAGTTTCCCCTCCAGACGGGAAGCACACTCCCGAAGGGCGGCTAGAAACTCCACCCCGATGGGAAGCAACTCTGGCTCGGGAGCCGGATTACTATAAGCATTGTAAGCAAGGACTCCGTTCGATGCGAAAGCAACGCTGGTGTGATTATGGGAGGTAAAGATCAGGACACTCGACACCGGGATTTCCAAATCCTCTGCCAGCGTTTCGCGAAAAAGCTTACTGACGTTGACCGGTATCGACGGGCCAAAGTGAGTGGTCACCAAACAGAGCTTTGCATCACCATCCTTAAAAAGCAGGACGGTCGTCTTCAAGCCGCTGGCAATCTCTGATGCTTTTCCACCGTGCCTTACATCCACAGTCATATCGGCATCCGGGATGATCTCGAATGTCTGCGCGGCGACATTAAGTCGCGGAGTCTGGATGTCTGCGGGTTGCGTTGTCATCAGTCGATTACAGTTTTCCTACCTGAGATACAAGGCGTTGAAACGAATATCCGTTCTCTTCTTCCCCTCAAAGGTGACTTTGATTTTCACCCTTTCAGGCAAATCCTTAACCTCATCTACTCCTCCAAAAGTGACGGGAGTTTGAAATCCGTTTTTGCGTATAATCGCGGCGGCATCCCCTGAGCATCCTGCGAGCGGCTTCATTAGATGATCCAGAAGTTCCACTTTCAATGATGCATCCTCACCAAGGCCCGATGCGTTTACGAAGAAATTCCCTTTCCCTGCTTTCACATCGATCGAGGAGGTGAGAAGACTACACACCGTTTCCTTCATCTGATAATCCCCGGCGCCTTTAGTGGCTTCGTTAGTCACTAAATCCGCAAATCGATCGCGTGGCAAGGTGACGATTCCGACTCCTCCTCTCGGCGGAGAAGACTCCCAACTTCGGGGATCCCACCCGCCGTAGTAGACATATGTTTGATCCTCAACGTTTTCAAACCCCTGCCCTTGCAGAAGACCACCCTGATCCCAGGCGCCGTCCTCTCCACGCTCGATAAGGGCCCACTCCTTCATCGGCTCCCGAAAATAATTCCCATCGTTACTGACGACAAATCCGAGATCAATCGTCAGATCATCCCACTCCGGTGTCCCATGCCAAATCCCTGACACACCCAAAAGAACATTCCCTCTGTTCCAAACACTGTTACCTTCATGAATCTGCTCTCCTATCCGGCTTTTACCGGGACCCAGCAATTCATGCTGGTGAGCACGGGCATGCTGCAGCGCACTTCCCTGACTCCAGTTTTTGAAATCTGAAGAGATAAAGGTTCGAGTAATCCGCCCGTGATAGGGAACCACGGCAGGGATCGCATTTTGACCCGAGAGATGATAGAGCCCGTCCCATTTATAGAGACCGCCAACCGGTTCGAAATGCAGCGGCGGAATGTAGGTGTCGGCTTCCGGCAGCTCCGATTTGACCGGCTCAGCATCGCCCAGCAACTTCCAGGTATACCCGTCAGCACTTACGTAAGGCGCAAATGTTCCGTTGCGGCGAGTTGCGCTTTTCGGTGTCCAGACATGAATGCCGAGCTTGAATCGATGCGCTGGATTCGGATCCTCGGGCTCATCAAGAACTTTCAAATTCAACGCGCCCATGTGAGGATCTAAAAGGCAGAGGTTGTTCTCTTTATTTCCAAACGCCTCAACCAACCCGAGATTCGGCTTCGTCCAGTTGACCCCATCATCGCTCTCCGCATAAGCCACTCTCCAGGGGCGCGATGGTTCTTTGTCAATTGTCGCCTGTTTCCGTTCCTCTTTCGAAACGGCACAATACCACATTCTGAATTTTCCCGTTTCATGATCCCGCAAAACGGACCCGTAAAATTGAACCGCCCAGGAGTCTACAGATCCCTCCGGGCCACGGGTCACCACTGGGTTCTCCGGATGCCGCTCCGGACTTCGCATCTCCAACTTAAGGTTTTCCGTGTAGGGAATGGAGACGTCATCAAAAGAGAACAGGGTTACGGTGTCCCTTGTCTCATCAAAGTAGCCAGCCTTATCTGCAGAGGTGAGAGAACCCGCAATAGTTGCAGCAATAAAAATCGCGGGAAGAAGGAGGGGTTTCATAGTTTTGTCAGGATAGTGAAAATGCATATCAATCAAGCGCGACTGCCGGCGCAAGAGTTCTCCCATTGCTAATGGAGAGCGGCATCGAGACAGTTTCCCCGTTCTCGATATTGCGCTTACCTGTCCGCATCTCGTTAAGAAACTCCGCTGCGGTGGCCCCGATCGCCGCCTCGTCCACAGTGATTGAAGTCAACTGTTGGAGGAGGGGCCGGTCTCGCTGGACTCCTCCAAACCCGACAACGGAAATTTCATCGGGCACACTCACGCCCAGCCGACTCAGGATCAGGTAGACCAACTCGGCCTCGGTATCAAAAGTCGTGTAAATCACAGTCGGACGTTCCGGCAGTTCCAGCATTTTCACCAGCGCCCGCTCCACATCTTCCGCGTATTCCTCATAGTCAAAAGTCTGAACCGCCCACCTTCCGTAGTAGACGCACTCCTTTGAGAGCGAACCTCCGTTCTTTTCCATGACCTCCCGGAGACCGATCTCATTTTGCTCTGCCATTTCACCACGGTGACTGGCGATGAAGCCTGCGCGGCGGTGACCGTTTTTCTCTGCAAGATGAAATCCGGCAAGACGACCTACCTCAAGCGCATCAAAGGTGATCAATGGCGCACGAACGCCCTCCACCCGCCGGTGACAAAAGACAACGGGTATATTCTGAGCCTGCAAAACCCTTATCTGTGAAACCGGCACAGCGGGAAGCGTAGGAGGCACAACCGCCAGCCCTCCGACATTTCTGTCCATTAACTGAAGGATCACATTGGCCTGATAATCGACACTGTTCCCGGTATCCGCCACGATGATTTGGCTGCCGGCTGCACTGGCAGCTGCCTCAAATCCTCTTTGCAGTGAGGGATAGAATCCGCGCCCGACTTCAGGCACAACGAGCGCGAGCAAGTCGGCTTTCTTTTCCAACTTCCGTAGCGCATCGTCTTCGACAAAACTCCCTTTTCCGTGGACCCGGCGAACAAGGCCTTCGTTCTCCAGCGTAGCCAGGGCCTGACGCACAGTGCTGCGCGCAATGCCGAGCGCTTCGACAAGCTTTTGCTCCGAAGGGAGTGAATCCCCGGGACTGATCTCCCCGGATTCCAAACAACTGACAATATGATCCCGCAATCGCTCGTACTTCGGCGCGGCATCATCCGTTTTTGTGATTTGGAAACTTTTTAGATCCGCGAGCATTGCATCTACTTGTATCTACGTGTTACGAACAAGTAGATTGATACCCATCGTGGATTTTCGCGCTGTTTCACGGGACATGTTTGCGTTAGGCATGCTTCTTTACATCCCAAAGAGGTTCCTACATCCTACGAACCTCTTATTTGATCAATAGGATAGAATCGAATACTCAAGCCTGTCGAATCAGCGGATCACCATGAAAATCACTGAGGTCAAAACCGTCCTTCTTACTGGCCCTTGCACTGGAGATCCCTTTTTGCTGGAGCTCAGAAAGTGGCGCAGCGCAGCCTTTATCGAAATTCATACAGATGATCCCGATTTCGTGGGGTTAGGAGAAACCTACGCCGGGTATTTCTGTCCGGAGATTATTCCCGAGACGGTGGAGTTTTTCAAACCCATCCTGGTGGGGCAGGACGTCGATGACATCCCTGAGCTGTGGCAGCGGATGTATCACTGCGGGAATTTCTGGTGTCGAGTCGGGCTCGGCGCTTCCGTACTTTCAGGGATTGAGTCTGCGCTTTGGGATCTGAAAGGAAAGATCGAGAACAAACCCGTTTGCGAACTACTTGGCGGAACAGCTCACGATAAATTGTTCTGTTACGCAACCGGTGGACCATCAAACTATCCTGAAGATCACCTGACAGAAAAACTGGATTTCTATCAATCACTCGGCTTTCAAGCAGCAAAACTTGGAGTCGGTTCTTATTCAAAAGCGGAGGGCTCACAACTTTCCAACGATCCCAATGAAGCGGCAGACTTTGAGGCCGGAAAACTCGACTTCGTCCGTTCTCAGTATGGAAGCGATTTCAAGCTAATGCTCGACGGCCACATGGGCAACAGTTCCTCGCACACCTGGGATACTGCGACAGCGATCACGGTGGCCAAAGCTTGCGAACCCTACGACCTGTTCTTTTTTGAAGAACCGCTTCACTACACCGATCCCTGGGGATATGCGGAACTTTGCGCGGCGACCACCGTGCCGATTGCCGGCGGAGAATGTCTCACCGCTGACTATGAGTGGCGCACCTTCATCGAGCGTGACTGTTTCGACATCGGGCAGCCGGATGCCGGATTCATGGGGGGCATTGGAGAATTCATGACCGTGGCAAAACGGTTTGCGGACAAGGATCGAAAAATCGCGACCCATGCCTGGGGTGCTGGCGGAGTACTCATGCAGAATTTGCACTGCGGCTTTGCTTGTCCTAACACGGCCATACTGGAGATCCCCCCTGCTTATGGCCCGCTCCACTCGGAAGTCATCGGTGACTCTTTCCAAATGAAAGGTGGCCATGTTTTACCACCGGACAAGCCGGGACTCGGCATTGTCCTGACTGAAGAAACCAAAGCCAGTTTCCCATTCGTTCCTGGAAGCGGAGAATACAACAACGTGCCCGGAAAGATCCTTCCTGAACAACGGGAGGAGAACCAATCGTGACAAAGATTCTCAGCACCGTCGCATTTGACAAAGAAGGCCTGAAAGCGCTGGACGCATCGGGCGACTTTCAAATCTGTCAGATTGAAAAGGACGGAACGGATTGGAAGGCGGGAGAATTCGCTGATGCAGAACTGTCTCTTATACACATCTGACGCTGCCGACGAAGAGGATAG
>CAJXQE010000100.1 GCA_913058215.1 uncultured Verrucomicrobiales bacterium | reverse complement strand
AGATCAGCCTCGGTCTCGTGGGCTCGGAGATGTGTATAAGAGACAGGTTCCTTATCCGATCAACGAGGTCGTCTGGGGTTACCAACTCATGGGTGAACCTGACGATATCGAAGTCGAGGTCATTCTTGCTGCCGTAAAGTCCGAGGAGATCAATCAGCTGGACGAGATCATTACCGATTCCGGAATGAAGTCCAAAGGGGCGGAGATTTCCCCGGTAGCGGTGTATAATGCCCTGAGATTCAACTATTCCGATGTTGAGGACAGCACTTTGTTGATTGATATCGGGGCCCGGACCACGGACTTGATCTACATGGAAGGATCAAAGGTATATATTCGGACTATCAAAATTGGTGGAGCGGATGTGACCAAGGCGATTGCCAAGGAATTTGGGATCGAATACGCCGACGCGGATCAGAGAAAGATTACGGATGGATTCGTTGCCCTGGGCGGACCATACGCCGATCACGAAGATCCCGAAATCGCTGCGATGTCAAAAGTGATTCGAAATTCGCTGACCCGTTTGCACTCAGAGATCATGCGGACGACGAATTTCTTCCGTAGTCAGCAGGGGGGGGGTGCTCCGAAGCTGGCATTGCTCAGTGGGTCGACTTCCAGTCTGCCTTTTATTCGTGAATTTTTTGCTGAGAAGTTGAATATTCCAATCGATTACTTCAATGCACTGCGAAACGTCACGGTGGGAAGTGGAGTAAACAGCGAATTCATTTCAGCCAATGCCCACAATCTGGGCGATTTGGTTGGGTCGGCTCTCAATCAGATGGGAACCGTACCGGTTCAAATCGATTTGATTCCTGAATCTGTCCAGAAGGAGCGTGATCTGGATAAGAGAAAGCCGGCTCTCATGATTGCCGTTATTGCCTTGGCGGCATTGCTTGGCGGTTTGGGCTTTTATTTAGACCGCGGGTCTAAGATCGCTGATGCGCGGGCTGATGAGATTCGTGAAGAGGCAGATACTCTGGAAAAATTTGATGAGCGCATCGGGACTTCGATTGCTCAGATTGCGACCATTGACAGTCAGAAAAAACCATACGTCGAATCGGTCAGGCACCGGGCCTACTGGGTTCGGGTTTTCAATCATCTGGCCGAGAAGATGCAAAACGATCTGATCTTCATTACGGTCTTGGAGCCAATGGCGAATGGTCAGTTAATTGTAGATGACACGGATGACACTGTGAATGTTTCTCCTCTGGGGAGTACCGAGCAAATCATCGACAGTTTCCATGTGGAAGGCTTGTATCGGGAGAATCCGAAAGGGGCCAAGGTCGTTTACGAATATTTCGAGGCTTTAAAAGAAGATGCTGAGGCAAAAGGTGAGGGAGCAGTTTTTGCGCTCGATGGAGTAAATATTAGTGAAATTCTGAATGTGGAATCCGGAACGGGTGACTCGCATTACGCTTATCCATGGAAGATGACTCTTCCACTTCCAGAGGCAAATCAGGTCAAATTCAGTAAGTAATTTTTTAGAATAACCAAGTATGAATTCAAAGGTCTGGTTAACGGTTTTCGGTATTTTTGCCGTGGTTTTGGTGGGTGGCGCAGCATTTTACTGCTTCCAGTCATCGGGCAAGTATAGTGCGGCGCTGGAAGGTTGGGACACCAAAGTCGCCACCATTCGTCGTTTGGAGCGGACTGTTCCGTATCCGAGTGAACAGAACGCTGATGAATTGGAAGCAAAGGTCGGGGTTTACAAGGGCTCAGTCGACAAGCTTTTTACGAGTTTGAACCAGTTTCAAAAGCCTCTCAATATGGCTCTGTTGAATACGGAGTTTCAACAGTTGGTGAGTGATCGGGTGAGCGAGTTCCGTGGGATTGCCGAGGCCGGCAGTCTCAAGATGGAAGATGGTGAAAATTTTCAACTGGGCTTTGATCTCTATCAGGCGACCCTTCCCGCACAAGAGCTTGTTCCGGTTCTGGACTACGAGTTGTCTGCAATTGATCATTTGCTCCGTGAGTTGGTAATTTCCGGAGCGGAAGACTTGAACAGTTTCGTCAGGGATCCGATTCCGGGTGAAGGCGGTGCTTCTGCTGACACCAAAAATTCGGTAGTCCAGAAATATCCCGTGCGACTGCGTTTTCGAACGACTCACGGTGGATTGCAGCAGTTCATCAATAAAGTTTCAAATGATAAGGATTATTTTTATATGGTCCGTGTTCTTAAGATTAAGAACGACAATACGGTTGGTCCTCCGAAGCGTAGCGCCGACGACACGGGCTTCCCCCGCTTTGTGAACCCGGACACCCAGGAGCTGGCTGGACCGGATGTACTGGCAGAATGGGGCTATCCTGATTTGTCTGATGCAGAACTGGAAGCCAAAGCTACTGAGAATGGTTTCGCTTTGGCTACAGAAGACGCCATTGTGTTGATGGGGCAGGAGCGCCTGAATGTATTTATGCTGATTGATATCACCCGATTCCTGAATCCGGATGAAATCGAAAAAGCCGAAGCGGAGAACAAATCCAAGAGCAGCAAAACTCGCCGTCGCTAAGGTAATCTTTGAATTTTTTAGACAATGAACAGTAATTCCTGGGACAAAATCCTTCTCATCCTGGTTTCGGTCGTAGTGATCGGAGTAGCAGGGCTTTTCATCTCCAAAGCTCTTGGTTTTGGTGACCGTTTTATTCTTGAAAAGGGAGTGCCGAACGATGAAATGCCGGAAACCGAAGAAGCGCAGGCTGATATTGCCGCCCAATTCGTGAATTCCACAAGAGATTGGAGCTCTCCGATGCGTGGAGATCCTGCTCCCAAGCCGCTACCCTTGTTTGTGTCGATTCCTATCGTGGAGATGAAGGGGCAGTTGATCGATATGCTCGATCCAAATGCTCCGACCCTGCGTGAGCCAGTGAGCAATGCGTGGCTTCTCCAGCACAATCTGGATTTCCTTAACAAAGGAGTGCTCAGTCAGGACCCGGATGGTGACGGTTACACCAATCAGGAAGAATGGGACGGGAAAACCGAGCCCCGGAACGCAGATTCTCATCCTCCTTATGCAGACAAGCTTACTTTCATGAAACGAGAGCAGGAAGTTTACAAATTGAAGTTCAAAGCACGGCCGGATGGAGAGCGCTTTCAAATTGAGCGCGTAAAGACCACCAAATGGCCCAAGGGTGAAAACTTTTACATGCGTGTCGGTGATGTTTCCGAGGATAAGCAGTTCAAAGTGGAATCTTTTGAAGAAAAATCTGCTCAGCGAAATGGGATTTCCATCGATGCTTCAGTTCTGAATATCACTTATCTTCCCAAAAGTACCAAGCATCAGCTGGTTCGAAATGTGGAGGAAGGAATGCCAACTTATTATGCCCAGTTGGAGTTCCTTCTGGACAGAGGGAACCCTTTTTATGTAAAAGAGGGCGATACATTCCCTCTGGCGAAGGATCCCGGAACGAAATACCGGGTGACGAAAGTAACCGAAAACATGGCTGTTATTGAGTACGAAACCGCTGACGGCCAGTCGAAAACAATTGAAATAAACAAGAACTAAATGTTGACATAGGACCGATTTTCTGGTTCTCATTCCGGTTCCAAATCTCAAGTAAGAGAATCCAACTTGATATTTAACTTTTTATGAAGATTAAAGCCTCTAAACTAACCGCTCCCATCCTGACGGGCATGGCGATTGCTTCGGTGGTGACATCCCTGCCTCTGGTGCCTGCTTACGCGGGTCCTCAGGGCTATCCTGGCGGTGGTGGTGTCCCCTCAATTGCTACTACTTACGTCATTCGAATGCAGGAGCGCGTCAAGAAAGCGGATGAAGCTGCCCTTCGTGGTTCACAGCTCATGGCTGATGGCGACTACCAGGGAGCAATTGACCAATACCGCGCAGCTCTCGATCTTCTTCCAGATGCTCCAATGACTGAGGCACGTCGCCGTGCCTACGTGAAGCAGTTTGCTCGTGCCAGTGTTCTTCTTGCTCGCCAGCGCGCCGAAGAAGGCCGTTACCCTGAAGCGATTGCCCTTGTTGAAGAAGTTCTTCAGCCAAGTGTCGATCCGGATAACATCGATGCAAAGCGTCTTCTGGAGCAGCTCAATGACCCTGACTATTATTCTCCTGCTTTGACTCCTGCGCATCTTGAGCGCGTCCGGAAAGTGAAGTTGGCTCTGAAAACCGGTCAAGGTTTCATGGATCTCGGCGATTATGATCGTGCGGATCGCGAATTCCACAAAGCTCTTAACGAAGATCGTTACAACGGCGCTGCCCGAAACAGCCTTGAGAAAAGTGAGCGCCATAAAATGGATTACTTTGACGTAGCTCGGGATCACACACGTTCCGCTTTCCTTCGTCAGGTTGCTGAGGGTTGGGAGCTTCCTGTTCCTGTAAGTGTTGCTGGTGGACCGGATATCGTTCTTCCTCCCGACACGACTACGACTCAGATTCGAATTAACGAAGAAAAGCTGAAGTCAATTATTCTTCCTAGTGTTGAGTTTGCAGATACTCCCCTCAAGGATGCTCTGGAATTCCTGACTCAGCGTTCCGTTGAGTTGGACATTAATGAGAAGGACGTAGCCAAAAAAGGAATTAACATCATTCTCGACGTTGGTGTCGGTGGTGGTGGCGGCGGAGCAGCTCCTGCTGCAGCTCCTGCTGATGGTGCCGGGTTTGGGTTTGAAGGTGGTGCAGCCGGTGGAGCCGATCTTGGCGGCGGCGGCGGTGTCGGAGATACCCGGATTAACCTTCGTCTTACGAATGTGCCACTCGCAGAAGCGCTTCGTTACACAACGTCTCTCGCTCAGCTGAAATACAAAGTTGAGTCACACGCAGTTCTTGTGGTTCCAATCTCCACTCCTGATCAGGATCTCTTCACAAACGTGTATGTAGTCCCTCCAACTTTCCTTTCTACCGGCGGTGGCGGCGGTGGAGGTGGCGGCGGTGGCGCTGCAGCTGATCCTTTTGCTGATCCAGTTGAGTCCGGTGGTGGTGTTGCCAATACCCGACGCACAGCTAAAGAGATTCTTGAAAGTGCCGGTATTACTTTTGGAACTGGTGCGAGTGCGATTTACAATGCGGGAACTTCCCAGCTCATTGTCCGCAACACGCAGGATCAAATGGAATTGGTTGAAGCTTACATTCAGTCGATTGTGGGTGGTGTTGAGAAACAAATCTATATCACTTCACGTTTCGTTGAGGTTTCTGAAGAGGATGGCAGCGAGCTTGGTTTTGACTGGCTTCTTGGGCCTTTCAACTTGAGTTCGACTCCACGGGTCTTCGGTAGCGGCGGAACTCAGGGAACATCTCTGGCGCAAAACCCAAGTGACTTTTCCTTTGTTAACCCCGGGACTCAGATTCCTGTTGGTAACAATCCACTCACTGCGGGCAACCGTTCAGGTGCGACTGCTATTGATGGGAACTCGATTGATGCCTTGATCGCATCTGCAAATGGCAGCTCTTCCGGGGTTTCCAGTTTGGCACCCGCCATCTTCGGTATCTCCGGTGTCTTTACTGATCCCCAGTTCCAGGTCATGATTCGTGCTCTTCGTCAGAAGAAGGGTGTTGATCTCCTTTCGGCTCCATCGGTGATGGCTCGAAGCGGTCAGCGTGCGAAGATCGAAGTTATTCGCGAATTCATCTATCCAACTGAGTATGATCCACCAGAAATTCCTAACCAGTTCGGTGGTTCTACCACTCTTACTGGTGGTCTTGGTGGAGGAACCACATCAGGCGGCGGTTTCCCTGTGACTCCTGCGACACCAACTGCTTTCGAGACTCGGAACACTGGTGTTACTCTTGAGGTTGACCCTGTTCTCGGTGCGGATGAGTTCACAATCGATTTGAACCTTGCTCCTGAAGTGGTCGAATTCGATGGATTCATTAACTACGGTAGCCCGATTCAAACGACAGCGGTGAACGGACTCGGTATTGTTGTTCCGGTTGTGATTACTCCGAACATCATCAACATGCCTGTGTTCAACACTCGTAAGGTTACTACTCAGGTGACAATCTGGGATGGCCAGACGGTTGCTCTTGGTGGATTGATTCGCGAAGATATTCAGGATGTCGAAGACAAAGTTCCTTTCATGGGAGATCTCCCGGTGATTGGTCGCCTTTTCCGCTCCAGTGTTGAGCTTCACCTGAAGCGTAACCTGACAATCTTTGTGAAAGCGCAGTTGATGGACCCTGCCGGTATGCCGATTCATGGCAGACTTCAGGATCCGCCACTTCCTGAGCCGGTCCCTAGACCGCCAATCACACCTCCAACGAACTTTGCTCCAGGACCTATCCCTTACCAGAAGTAAGGTAGCGGAACGCTGAGACAAATGTTCTTAACATTTCCTGAAGAGGGCGTGACCGTTGTGGCCGCGCCCTTTTTCGTTGTATGAATTACCTTGCTGGTATGTTCCCCCTTTGGTTTTGGACTTGTGGATGAATGTGGTTGCTATCACCGGTGGTATCGCCTGTGGGAAGGGAAAGGTCTCCACGCTTCTATTGGAGGGGCTTGAGAGGGCCGTCGCTGGGAGTGTAGTCAGTTACGACTGTGATTTCGCTGTAGCTGAACTACTGCGTGAAGAATCCGTTCTGTCACTTCTCGATGAAATGTCAGATGGGCTTGTGCGCAGTGAGGATGGAAGCTTGGATAAAGCATGGTTGCGCGAAAAGCTGTTTGCGGAGAAAGAGTTTAGACTTAAGGTAGAGGGGTTGCTGCATCCGCTGGTGCTGGAGAAAGTGGAGAATTTCCTTCAACTGAACTCGGGCGGGATTGACACAGCACTTGTTGAAGTGCCTTTGCTCTTTGAAGTTGCCTTTCCTTTGGATTACAGTCATACAGTAGTGGTTGGTGCCTCCAGAGAGACGCAGATCGAGCGACTTAAGAGTAAGCGTAATTTAGACGAGAGAACTGCAGAGTTGATCCTGGAGTCCCAGTTGCCGGTTCAGGCGAAGGCTGATCGAGGGGATTTTGTAGTATGGAACGATGGGGATATTCCCTCATTAAAAGCTCAGGTAGCCGTTCTAAGTGAAAGAATTTTTGATAGATGACAACAGACACAGAACAGCCTGCCGATGAGGCAGTAAGCTCAGAAGCTCCTAAAGATGTAGAATCTGCCGCCCCCGAAAAAGAGGAGGTCAAGGTTCCTGAGGAGATCGACATGAACGAATTTCAGCAGCGGTCTCTTGCTGAAATGCATGCTACCGCACAGGAGCTGAATCTGCGCGTTGCCGGTGTCAGATCAAAGCACCAACTGGTTTTTGAAATTCTGCAGTTCTATTCCCGCAAAGGGAGCAATATTACAGCCGAGGGTTTTCTAGATCACTCAGGAGACAATTTCGGATTTTTGAGGTGGCCTGATTTCAGCTTTATGGCCAATGCCGAGGATGTGTATGTCCCGGCAGGAATGATAAAGAACAATCAGCTGAAGACCGGGCAAAAGTTGAAGTGCAAAATTCGTGCTCCCAAAGACCGGGAGAAATTTCTCTCGGTTGAAGAAGTTCTCGAAGTTGAAGGGGTGCCTCTGGACGATTGGGAGCAACCTGACGATTTTGACAAACTGACGGCGATGTTTCCTTCAGAGCGTCTGATTCTGGAAGGGCCGGAGATTGAGAGTCCATCTCCCCGGGTAATTGATCTGGTGGCGCCGCTCGGAAAAGGACAGCGAGGATTGATTGTTGCTCCTCCCAGAGGTGGTAAAACAATTCTTTTGAAGAGCATTGCTCTTTCGGTTTACAAAAACAGTCCCGATGTCAGTTTGATCATTCTTCTTCTCGACGAACGTCCGGAAGAAGTAACCGATTTCAGGGAGACGGTGGAGGCGGATATTTTCAGTTCTACCTTTGATGAGTCATCGAAGCGGCACGTTCAGGTTGCTGATATGGTTTTGAACCGCGCAAAGCGTCTCGTTGAGCAGGGAAAAGATGTTGTCGTGTTGCTCGACAGTCTTACCCGATTGGCTCGCGCTCACAATTCGGCAAACCAATCCGGCGGTGGTGGCGGCGGCGGTCGAAAAAAAGGCCGCGGCGGCGGCGGCGGCGGTGGACCGGTCGGGAGTGGTGGTATTTCTCCAAAGGCTCTGGAACGTTCCCGTCGATTTTTCGGGGCTGCACGGAATGTAGAAGAAGGAGGTAGTCTCTCGATTCTCGCAACCTGTCTTATCGAAACAGACAGTCGTATGGACGATGTCATTTTCGAAGAATTCAAAGGAACCGGGAATATGGAAATTACCCTCGACAGGGAAATGGCCGAGGCACGAATTTTCCCGGCGATTCACACCCTGAAATCCGGAACGAGAAAAGATGAGCTTCTCTACCACCCTGAGGAATTCCAACGTATTCATAACCTTCGGAAGCAGATGGCGCAGCGTCCTGCGGGAGAGGCAATGGAGGTCCTTTTGAAATTAATCAAGACGACCAGTTCAAATGCTGAACTGCTCCTTCGTGGTTTCCAGTGATCAAGTCACTTCATGCATTTCCCTTATATTTGATTTCGTATGTCGGTTTCGGAAAATACCCCCCCGGAGACCTACATTGATTCCAGCGAAGCTCTCATAAAATTTTGTGAGCGACTCGGATCAGATTTCTCCCATACTGAATGTGCTGTCGACACAGAGGCAGACAGCATGCATTCCTATGAGACAAAATTATGTCTCATCCAGTTCGCCGTCCCCGGAGAGCTGGCTATCATCGACCCTTTGTCGCCTGAAATCGAGAGCCTGGACCCATTTTTGAACTATCTAAAGGAGATGGACACCGTCTGGATGCACGGCGCAGACTACGACATGTCTATGTTCCGGATGACTTTCGACTGGGTTCCGAAACAGGTTTGGGACACGCAGACGGCGGCCCGACTCTTGGGTATCCAGAAATACGGTCTGGCTAGCCTTCTCGAGAGTGAATTCGATGTGAAGTTGTCAAAGCAAAGTCAAAAGGCTGACTGGAGCAAACGGCCTCTCAGTCCGAAAATGCTGGCGTATGCTTACAACGATGTCCGTTATCTTCTCGAATTGGGGAATCGCTATCTGGATCGCGTTCGTGAGAAAGGACGGTACGACTGGTTTGTAGAATCCTGTGATTCAGCGCGAGCGTCCGTCATGGTGCGCGACGAAAAGCCTTCAGATCTGCAATGGCGAATTAATGGCTGGGGAAAGCTGGACCGGAAAGGGCTGGTATACCTGAAAGCACTCTGGTACTGGCGGGATGAGGAATGTCGCAAATTGGATCGTCCTGCATTCAAATTTTTAGGGAATCAGGAGCTGCTGGATATGGCGGCAAAAATGGAGAGGGGAGAAAAAGTGACTCCTCCTCATTATATTCGTCCACCTTTTGCGCGACGAATGCTCAAAGCATTGAGTGAGGCTGAAACGGTTCCAGAAGAAGAGTATCCCGTGAAGTATCGTCGTAACAAGGGGCAGAGGCTCGATATTGATGAGAGCCGCTTCAAGGCGATTCGTAACTATCGTGATAAAATTGCGGAAGAGCTGGGAATCGATCAGACTTTGCTCGGAACACGAGTTGTTCTGGAGCGACTCGCTTCACAAAATCTCGAAGAAAAAGAGAGATGTGATCTGTTGATGGATTGGCAGCGTGAAGTACTCGCACCTGTTTTGTAGGTTTGAGGGAAGCCTTCCGATGTCTTGAAGGCCCGATCCGGACCAAGCACGAAAAAAGGACCTCTGAAATGGAGGTCCTTTTCGGTTTAATGTCTCCGGAGATTCTCCGGATCGTGATTTAGTTCCACTAACTCCTGAGGATTTTTTCCTTTTCGAGTTTGAGTCCCATTTTCCGATAGAGTGTCGCGATACTGACACCGAGCATACTCGCTGCTCGTTCCCTGGAGCCTTCGTTGTACTTCAGTGTTTCGCGAATGAAGATTTTCTCCTGCTTTTTGATGTAGTGGGAAAGAGAAGTTCCGATGGGAAGATGGTGAGTTGTTTTCTCGTCTTCGTCCGTGATTTCAACTTTTTGAGCCACTTTTGGTGGAAGGTCGATTGGACGGACCCGGTTTCCCTCGGAGAAAGCACAAGCTCGTTCAATTGCGTTTTCCAGTTCACCGACGTTGCCGGGCCACTTGTAGCTCTCGAGAAGACGCTGAGCGTACTTGTCAATTTCCTGCATCTCCGTCTCAGTTCTTTCAGAATAACGCTGAAGGAAGTAATTGGCGAGAAGAGTGATATCTTCCTGACGACCCCGAAGAGGCGGGACGTCGATCGGAATGATTGAGATCTTGTAGAAAAGATCTTCACGGAAGTTGTTGTCCTCGACACACTTTTCAAGAGGCTTGGCGGAAGACGCTATGAATCGAACATCCATGTTGGCGGTTATGCTACCGGACATCCGTCGCGAGTTAACCTCTTCGAGAAAGGCATCCAGTTTTGACTGGAGACGCTTAGGAAGCACGTGAATCTCCTCCAACAAAACGGTTCCACCGTTGGCACGTCCGAAAATCGACTGACCGCGGCTGGTGGGAGAACCAAAGAGTTCCATCTCCAAAAGCTCTTCGGAAAGCGCCGAACACTGCAGCACTTTGAACGGAGCATTTTTCCGGGAACTTGAATTGTGAATCGAGCGGGCCACCATCTGCTTACCTGATCCAAACTCGCCTTCGAGAAGAACTGGCGAATCGTTGTTCGCAATCTTGCTAATGATTTCCTGAATCTCGCGAATTTTAGGGCTTTCCCCAATCATGTTTCCGGAAGAAAAAGTAATGTCCACTCCCTGGAAGGACTCGCTCGGCTCAGGTTTGGGCTTCCCTTTCTGCTGAAGTCCCAATTCAACGGTGCGCTGGAGATCAGCAAGCTCGAAGGGTTTGGTCAGGTAGTCGAATGCTCCCAGCCGCATCGCTTCAACAGCAGTTTCGATTGATCCATTGCCTGTCACCATGATGACCTGCGTTTCCGGATATTGCTCTTCGCTGTAACGAATGAGATCCAGACCATTCATGTCGCCAATCAGGAGATCGACAATCATCATGTCCGGCTGAATAGCGTCGAGTTGTTGCAGGCCTTCTTTGCCGGTTTGGACTGCAGTGATGTCGTGGCCCTGTTGACGGCAGGTTTTCGCCATCAGGTTCAGGATCGCCGACTCGTCATCGATTATGAGGATTTTGGCCATTTTTAAGTTGGTTGAGTTGCTGATCTGCGACTGAGTCCACAGATTCTTAATTTGGATTCCCAAATACTACGGAAAAGTTAAATAAAGCCAACTGAAAAATCTCATTTTTGAAAATAAAACAGGTATTTTCTGCGTTTTCAGGACTAAATCGCGGTTTTGCGACCGGAATTGTGCGAAATGGGAATGCGAAAGTCAGGTTCGAGGCCTCTGATTTCTAAGAAAAATTAACGATCCATTTGGCAGGAGATCGATCCTCCCCTAAATTAATAATCATTTTCACTAAGAAATTGAAACGAGAGGCGTTTTAGACCGTGTAATAACTACACCTTATGTCGATCGTCGCCCTAAAGATTATGGAGGTATCTCCCCGCGAGCTTGTCGAAGCGGCCCAGTCAGAGTTCCAGGGACCTCTGACAGGCTACGCTGCCGGACTTCTTGGTGGCGACTGGGAAAGAGCGCGCGATGTCGTGCAGGATACTTTTATTAAGCTTTACCGGCAGGATCCTGAGTTGATCCGGGGCAAACTGAAGAGTTGGCTCTACACGGTATGTCGGAATCGTTCGATTGATGTTCTCAGAAAAGAGAACCCGATGCTGACTTCCGCCGGCGAGGCGTTTGAGAATCTTAATGACGGCGCTCCCGATCCTGCCTCAGCTGCGGAGTCCAAGGAGCGTCACGAGGAAGTGCTCCGTTTTCTGGACCGTCTTCCCGATAATCAGCGCGAGGTGATCCGGCTGAAGTTTCAGGGTGACCTGAGCTATAAAGAAATTTCCGAGGTCACAGGTCTCAGTGTCAGCAATGTCGGGTTTCTGATTCACACTGGGATCAAACGCATGAGGACTCTCATGGGTGTCGAGATCGACTGACTGACGAATTTTAGAACTTTCCACACACCACCACCACCACACTCAACTCACTATGCAACGCCAACCTATCGATCTGGACGATCCTCAACTGACCGCTTATGCGCTCGGTGAACTGCCAACCCGGGAAATCGAGGAGTTTGAACTCCGCCTTGAAGATTCCCCACTCGCGAAAAAAGAGCTGGTAGCTATGAAAGACGTTATGTCTCTTCTCGGCGAAGGACTTGAGAAAGAGTGGATGACAAAATTGGATGAGCCTTTGGCAGAAAATGTCGAAGCGGAAGGTGTTATTGCATTCCAGCCAGCAGCCAAAGCAAAATCCTCCTATAGTAAAGCATGGGGAATGGGCGCAGCAGCTGCGTGCGCTGCATTGATTGCTGTCGGAGCAATGCTTCCTAACCGTAGTGTGGAGAAAGATGCGGTCAGTGGTGGCTGGGCCAGTGTTGATGATTCTGACGTAGTAAATTCTGTAGACTCAACCGAAGTAGAACCGGAAACGGCTCAGATTCGGGTGCCAACTCTCTTTCTTGCAGAAGAGCTTCGCGGAATGAAAGAAGATATTCCTTCTGTGAATGCCGGGTATCTGGAAGAGGGGCGCATCATCAGGGCTTCTTTTCAGCCTCATGCTTCGTCTCAACCGACTTCAAGTTCAGACGGGATCGATCCTCTCTGGTTTAAAAAGCAATTTGAACGTGTGGATTCCTACCTTCCACCTGTGAAAGAGGGAAACGTGTCTTTTGAAATGAAGACAGGCTCCTACGATGGTCGCCCCGCTACAACCTACCTGGTCGCCGATCGCCGTAGCCACATCAATGGAACATCCAGTGTTTTCGTTCGTGGTCTGGTAACTCTCGACGGCGATCTGGGACAGATCGATACCGATGCAGTTGGAACGCAACTGTTGGCCGGATTCGATCCTTCTCTTGTTTCCGGGAGTGCTGCCAGCGGTTACTCTGCAGGAATAGACAGCGACGAGGCCGTTGCTCTCCAGTTCAGTGAAATGCAGTCTGATCTCTCCGGAGTGATTAAGGAACTCGGAGCGATGGAGGGGAATGCCTCCGCTTCCCAGTTGGCGAAAATTCGCGAGCAGCTGCAGGTGATTCTCAATCGTGGAAAGCAAATCGAAGCCAAACTTTCTGAGTAAAGAATTTTTGCTTCGCGGAAAGTTAATTTCTGCACACCGATTCAACCCTGTTGAATCGACGCCTTCACCCTCCTCAATCGAAGAGGGTTTTTTGTTTAGCCGCGGCGAGTCGATATGACCCGGTCTTTAGCCACCACGAAGTTGACCCGGTTCCGGCGGCGATCTTTCGTGGCAGGGCGGGAAACCCCGTCCACTTCAATCACCCGGAAGAGTAAGCCCCGCTTTTTGGCAAGTTTTGCGGCTCCCTGAGGACTCAGACCCTCGAAGGCGGAATCGCCAATGGATTGATAACCTTGTGCTGTTCCCGGTAAGGAACTGTCCCCTGGAGGTGGACGGCTCTCGCAGGAAAAAAGGAGGGCGGCAAAGGCACACAAGAAGGGGAGTGTTTTCATATCTAACAGGCAAGGCTTCAAATTCCAATTGATCAATTGGAAATCATTTTCGGGAGAAAAGAAAACTAAAATGTGATTGCATTAAATGTTTGGGCATGTTGAATATCAATTTTGGGAATTTATCATTCATCATCGAAATGATGGATAATTAATTTTCCCCGTCCCGTAAATTCCAATTTGAAACCTGCACCGATAGCTCAGCAATCGAGAATCGTTCCCTCTACTCCGCAGGCTGGTGGAGTGTTGGATTTGATCCAGCTGAATGAAGATCCTTTCAATGGGGAGTTTTTCAGATCGGATCAATTGCAGCGTGCCCGCGACTTGCTGAAATCAGATTCGGTTCGGCTCGTCACAGCAAATGTGCAGGGACGTTTTGCCGGCATTTTTGGTGAGATTGACGAAGCCGGTCGCTCTGAGAAGATCGAGGTCAGCATCTTGGTGAATCTCGACAGCAATGACCAGTGGAAACTCGACGGAAGCGGCGGGAAGGGAATGGAGAAGAATAATGAGTATGTCGCGGCACTTCTCATGGCTGCGATTCTTGAGAAAGGAACCAGGAAAGATGATTCTTTTGGATTGTCGGATGCCGTTCCCCAGGTCCATCTGTTTGCCGACGATATTCGTGCGGGTATTTTAAACTGGGACGATTCCGAGGCGCGTGCAGTTCTGGAGAATCTCCATATGGCGAGGATTACAGGGATTGACTCAAAGATCGAAACCCGGCTCCGGGAAATGGGGCTGAAGCGTCTCGTGGAGATTCATCCCTGGGACGAAGTCGTAGCCGAATATCGTCAGTGTTATGCCTATGATTCAAATCGCAGGGGAATGCAGGAACTCTTCTGGGCGGATTTTCTTTCCAATCGTTGCGATGAACTCGCCAAGATGGGGTGTGAAATCAGTGTCGATGATAAGTTCGGCCTTGAGGTTGTCGAACCTCTGGAATGGTACGGTGAAGTAGCGGAAGAAAGTCAGTCAGTGGACTGGTTCGGCTTTGAATGTGGAATTCGAGTGGGACGCGAAAAAATCAATATTCTTCCCTGTATCGTTCGTTATCTGGCAAGCAAGCCGGGTGATTTTTCTCTTTCCAATTTTGATCGACTTCCCGAGGGGAAAAAGATTCCTATTCAGTGGGAGGAAGGTGGAAAATTTCTGGCAGTGCCTGCAAAAAAATTGCAGACGATTCTCACCATTCTTACTGAGATCTTTGATCGTGATCCGATTCAGGAAAATGGAAAATTACGACTCCACAGAGTCAGAGCTTCCCAGTTGATTCGATACACCGGCGACAATGCGATTGTCGACGAGGCTCCGGAGGCACTGCAAAAAGCGGCCGAGGAATTGGAGCTATTGAAGCCCAAGGAGAATCTCAATGCTCCCAAAGAATTTCTAGCAACTCTCCGGCCCTATCAACAGGATGGCTACGAATGGTTGCAGTTCCTGCGAGAGCAGAATCTTGGTGGAATTCTCGCCGATGACATGGGGCTGGGGAAAACCATTCAGACTTTGGCTCATCTCCACAACGAGAAAAAGAGCGGGCGAGCCAATTTACCTTCGCTGATTCTTGCTCCGAAAAGCGTGGTACCAAACTGGGAAAAGGAAGCGAAAAAATTTGCTCCATCTCTCAAAGTTCTCGCGCTTCAGGGAGCCAACCGAAAAAAGTATTACTCTGTTCTGGGCTACAGCGATCTCGTAGTGACTTCGTATCCTGTCCTGCTTCGCGATGCGGAAGAGTTGTTGAACCAACCGTTTCACTATGTGGTGCTTGATGAGGCGCACACGATCAAGAATGCCGCCTCCCAGGTGACGCGGGTCGCCTACAAGATCGATGCGCGACATCGGCTCTGTCTTTCAGGGACGCCGATTGAGAATCATCTAGGGGAACTCTGGTCGCAGTTTCACTTCCTGATGCCGGGATTCCTCGGCAGCGAGGACAGTTTTAATCGCTGCTTCCGGGTGCCGATTGAAAAGGGCCGTGACGAAGGTCTTCGCAAGCGGCTTGCTGAAAGGGTGGCGCCTCTAATGTTGCGCCGGACAAAAAGTAAGGTGGCAACGGAGCTTCCTCCCAAGACTGAGATCGTTCGGAAGGTCGAGCTCAATAAGAAACAGCTCGATATCTATGAAGCCGTCCGGGCGGCTGTGAGCAAAGATGTTCGGGAGGAGATCGAACGGCGGGGAGAGGAGGCATCGAAGATTATGGTACTCGACGCCCTGATGAAACTTCGTCAGGTCTGTTGCCACCCACAGCTCTTGAAAATACCGAGCGCTCAGAAGGCTCGAAATTCGGCAAAGATGGATCTCCTGATGGAATGGCTTCCGTCCATGGTCAGAGAAGGGCGGAGGATTCTCATTTTTTCCCAGTTCACCAGGATGCTCGCCATCATTGAAAAGGAACTGGAAAAGCGAAACATTCGCTACCAGACCCTGACAGGACAGTCAAAGGATCGTGGCGGATTGTGTGACACGTTCCAAGCCGGGAAAGTTCCGGTTTTTCTGATCAGTCTGAGGGCAGGGGGGACAGGGTTGAATCTTACGGCAGCAGATACAGTGATTCATTATGATCCCTGGTGGAATCCGGCATTGGAAGCCCAGGCGACGGATCGTGCCTATCGGATCGGGCAGAAGAATCCGGTGTTTGTTTACAAAATGATCACTGAGGGAACAATTGAGGAGAAAATCCTCATGTTGCAGCAGAAAAAGCGCGCGCTCTTTGAGGGGATTCTCGATGGCGTTCCGCAAAAGCTATCCTTTTCAGAAGGGGAATTGGATGATCTTTTCGCTCCTGTGAAGTGAGTAGGGCAGGGGACCGAGGATTCCGGCTCAATCGTAAATCAAGCCGGGAACTTTTCCGTGCCCAATGAGGCGACCTCGATTGGGTTCGAGCTCAAAGATGTCGACGCCGTTCCCCAGCATGCCCTTTGATTTTCGTCCCTGTGCACCGAAAATGTAGTGTTTGTCTGTGTCCGGGTTCCATCCCATGTAGATCATCACGTGGGAAACACGGTGACCTGATTTCCAGGTGTTTCCCCAGAAAATGAGATCGCCCGGAGACAGTTTTTTGAAGAGCTTCTGATCCGCTTTCTTACCGAAAACATCATCGAGCGTTTTGTTCTTCCGCATCCAGTAATACTGGTCATAGGACGTACGTGGCACTCCTTTGACTCCGATTTTTGTGAGAAGGTGCTGGACGACACCGGAGCAATCAAGCCCGCCCTTCTCAGGATTGTCGTAGCCGAATTTGTATTCCAGTCCCTGATTTGCCAGTCGATGGGCCTCCTCTCTCAGTTTGCTGAGGGTTGGACCATCCGCACTGGATGCTCCGGGGCTGCTTTCTGCACTTTTCTTTTTAACAGGTTTTGGCTCAGGGATCTGATCTGCTTCTTCGACGAGCGCTACTGTCTCGTCTTTTTCAGAGGCAGGAGGAATGTCCGCATAGGTGGGCTGAGGGGAACCTTCATAGTCTTCGATTCCCTGATCGGATCCGGCAGGAGTAAACAGAAGAGGCTCTGTATCACCTTCGTTTGCTCCAGGGAGCGGCGGTTCAATGATGTCGAGACTGTTTGAATTTTCTGATGCGGAGGGAATCGGTGGTTCAACGATTTCAGGACCGTAAAATTCAGGGGTAGGAATCGGTGGCTCGATAATATCTGAGCTCAGGGGCTCGATTGTTTCCCTGACGGAAAGTGACACGGTTTCTGCCTCTGTCGGAATGGGTGGAGGTGGAATACGATTGAGACTGGACGATTTTCCTGCAAAAGAGGGAGAGCTGGGTTTCTCGGCTTTCACCCTTGTCGGTTCAGCTCGTTCGGGTAGGCTCGATTTCGAAGCCATTACGGATTGAACAGCTAGCAGAGGCCGGAACTGACGAAGCCCCGGTTTTCGTCCGCCAGCCGTAGATGCCGTATTCACAGGTTCTGATCGTAGCGAGGTACCTGCCCCCATCATAACGATCATAGCCCATCCAATTCCCTTAATTAATATCCCCCTCATAGCAAAGTTTAAAAATTTAACCTATCAAAATAATAAATAAACCTAAAATTTTAAAAAGAATCTAAAAAGCTTAGCAGGAATGGTGATTCAGGAGCGAGTTTTCTTGACCATTCAGCTCCTGGAGGCTTGGATTGGCCGCATGACTTTCTCCACCCTGAAAGGGACCTTTCTTTGTTTTCTGGCTGTTTTTGTCCTGACGGTAATCAAGGCTGCCGAAGGTCCCAATATCGTTCTGATCATGGCCGATGACATTGGGGTGGAAGGGCTTGGTTGTTACGGGGGAACGAGTTACAAGACTCCCCGCTTGGATGAAATGGCCGAAAATGGGATGCGCTATACCCGGGCATATTCTCAGCCGCTCTGTAGCCCTACACGGATTCAGATCATGACGGGGAAGTACAATCACCGCAACTGGACCTATTTCGGTTGCCTCGATCCGACGGCGAAAACTTTCGGGCATTTTTTCCAGGAAGCGGGTTATAAGACCTGTATTGCCGGGAAATGGCAGTTGACCAGCTATGATCCGCCGGACTATCCCGGATCCGAATTGCGAAGGAATCGTGGAATGCACCCTTCAAAAGCCGGATTCGACACCTGGAGCCTCTTTCATGCGGAGCATACGGAGGATAAAGGATCCCGCTACGCCAACCCGACGATTATCGAAAACGGAAAGTTGCGTGAAGACACCTCAGGCAAATATGGCGAAGATATATCGGTTGAAGTGATTGCAGACTTTCTCGACGAAAACCGGGACCATTCGAATTTTGTCTATTACCCGATGGCACTTCCACATTGGCCGGTCAATCCAACCCCTCATTCGAAAGTGTGGGCTGATGAATCCCGGCGTCTCGAAGAGGATCAGGTCTATTTTCCAGATATGGTTGAATACATGGACACGATTGTTGGGCGCCTGGTCGACAAAATTGACGAGATCGGTCTCTCTGAAAATACGATGATTCTATTCTATAGCGACAACGGGACAGACAAGAAGGTGACTTCGATGAGAAACGGAAAGGAAGTTCCCGGTGGAAAAGGAGCGACTTCACAGAACGGAATCCATGTTCCCTTGATCGCTTACTGGCCGGGGAAAATTCCAGCGGGAACATGTGGCGATATTATCGATGCCTCTGATTTCGTGCCCACACTCTGTGAACTTGCGGGGATTGAAACAAAATCGGAGTGGAATCTGGACGGGAAGAGTTTCGCTCCGACCCTTTTCGGGAAAGAGAATCCCGATGCCAGGGACTGGGCGTTTTTCTGGTATGATCCGCGGCCGGGCTGGGATAAGGATCAGTTTACCCTTTCGGTTTTTGCTCTGGACGAAAAGTTCAAGCTCTATACCGACGGAAGAATTTACGACATCGTCGAAGATCCACTGGAGAGAAAACCGGTCCGACTTTGGGACTTGGATGCCGACGAAAGAAAGGCAATCGACAAGCTGCGAAGTGCGATTGAAGACACGCTGATTCAGCGGTGAATTCGATTCGTATTCTTCACGCAGCCTTAGTGCGAGCGGCCCGCCATTTGCGGAGCATCTCTACGTGCGTGTAGATCAAGCTGGTGGCTTGGCGACGGATCGTTTCGTCCTGATCGTGCCGCTTTGGCCACTGTTGCCGGATGATTTCTCTTGCGAGTTCAGACATGATTTTCTCCTGCGCTTTTTAGCGGGCAAACCGCAATCTCAGATTCATTTTCCACAACTGAAATTTCAGCCAGAGCGTTGTCGAAATCGATCTGCGCCGGAAAAGAAGAGGATTGTCCCGGTGAGCCTGATATAAGGACAGGTTATCTGTGAGTGTGGAGTGGATCATAATAAAATTTGCCTGCTTGTTGTTACCCAGTTGACGAGTGGGAATTCATTTTTAGTCACTAAATCCGGAGAAAGCTGAGAATTCCTCTATGCCGACTTGAGTTCACCGAATTCCCCGGTGTTGACCCAGTTAGGACTGAGTTCTTCACTCAGTGATTGCTTGGCCCGGTGAATGAGCACCCACAGATTGCTCCGCGATATGTTCAGAACATTCGTGATTTCATCGGTGGAGTAACCCTGCATTTCCCTCATCCGGAAGGCAGTTCCCATCGTTTTCGGCAGGTTAGTTACGGCCGACTCAAGATGCCGCATGAACTCGGATCGCTCAGTAGCAGCGACAGGTTGATCGTTGGTTTTTCTATCGGGCTGCCGCTCCATCCAGCTTGTCTGATCGGATTCTTCGAAACCTGACCCATCAAGATCGGTAGAAAGAACGGAAGGTCGGCGACCGGTTTTTCGATAGTGATCAATGATCTTGTTTCTGAGAATCCCGGAAAGCCAGGTGCGCTCAGTGCAATCACCACGGAACCGTTTCCGGGCATTCCATGCGGACATGAAGGCTTCCTGGACCATATCCTCGGCGGTGCCGTAATCTGAGACGCGTTGCAAGGCAAAGCGGATCAAATACTCGCGGTGTTGGGTGTTCCACGCCGATGGGTTGAGAGTGTGTTTACTTGCGATTTTCATAAGTAATTCAGTTATTGTTGGTTATAACAGACTGGTCTGTATGTCGATACGTCTAAAAAAAGGGAATGGTTCAGTTGGAAGAGGGTTCGGGAGAAAAAAGTTCATGGGCTGCCTTTCGAGCAACCTTAACTGGCCAGGTATCCTGGAGGTTCTGGGATTCCGTCGTTGCACCGGAATAGAGAAGGAAAAGGCGGTCTGAAATTTCACTCGCTCGCTTTCCGATACCAAACTCCATCTCACAAATTTTCAGGAAAAAGGATCGATTAGCTTCTTTATGACTTCGAATCCGGTCGGCGATTCCCTCGCAGCCCTGATCGGTCACTGCTTTTGTATTGGAATAAGGACAGCCACGGAAATCTCTATCCACAAGGAAGTTTTCCAATTCGCTAAAACAGGTTTCAACTTTGGAAAGAGGCGTTCCGGGGGCTTCGAGGATTTCCTGGTTATGATCAGCTGACCGCTGATGGACTGTTTCCAACCAGGCCTCGCAGAGTGCTTCCTTTGAAGGGAAATGCTGATAGAAGCTCGCTTTTGCCGTATCGGCCTTTTCGATGATTTCGTTGATACCAACTTCCGAATACCCACGACTGTGGAAGAGACTTCCCGCAGTCTCGAGGATTCGTTCTTTGGCATTTGGTTTTCTCATCTGAAAAAACATTACAACAGACAGACTGGTCTGTAAAGTGGAAATGAACTCTTTTTCTGTTCTTTTTGATTTATCCGATTTTGTTTGAATATTTGGGAGGGATGGGAGTCAAAATCCTCGCGACCCTTTATTTTTTCTACCCACCAAGTACAATGAAAGCAGCTATTCGACCTTTTCTTACCCTCTCTCTGCTCATTGGATTTCTTTCGATAGCACCCGCGGCTCTTAATTTGAGCACAACGGAAGCAGCCAGCTACCGAAGCAAATTGCTTCAACTTCACAATCGCGAACGGAAAAAACGGAACCTTCCCCGTTTCCGTAGAGTCGGATCCTTGAATCGTGCCGCTGCCAAATATGCCAGGGTCATGAAAGTGAACAATCATTTCAGCCATACTGGTCCAGATGGAAGCCGGTTCGATCAAAGAATTCGGGCGGCTGGTTATCGCGGTAATGCTATGGGCGAGAATATCGCATTCGGTTATCGCACTCCGGCAGCTGTTTTTCGCGGCTGGATGAAATCCCCGGGACATCGGCGGAACATCCGCAGCCGAAAATTTGACGAGATCGGATTTGGTAAGAGCGGAACTTACTGGGTTACCAACTTCGGCGGATGAGCTGATCTAAAAGAGAACAAATTTCAAATTTACTTCGAAAAAACGCGGCGTCCTGAAGGGACGGCCGCGTTCTTTTTGTCTAAGTAGATTGGAGACTGCTGTTCGTTTTTACTCAAAGCGAAAGCAAGTGACACTCTTCGATGTCCTCAGAAATAGATCATTGCCGACAAGTGCGGGCGAAGCGCAATAGAGAGCGCCGACCTTGGTTTTCCCGTGCGACTCGTAGGCATCCGGCTTTGCTGCGATCAATGAGAGAAACCCTCCCCGGTTTTCATAAACGAGAAGTTTTCCGTCAGCAAGCAGTGGAGAGGAAATGGAAGATTGAGCCTGCTTCTCCCAGGTAATTTCACCGGACTTCAAATTCACGCACATATGACGATCCGAGCCAAGATGGTAGACATGATCCTGATACACGATCGGACTGGATCCGTAGCGACGAGCCAGAAATTCTTTTGACCAGAGCTTTTTCGCTTCGCCTTCTGACAGTTCGTAGGCGATCAAGTTCTGTCCTTCCAGCCTACTGCTGACAACGACGTAGTCGCCGGAGACAACTGGGGTGGCATCACCACCGCCGGGTTGTTTCCAAATCGTTTCACCGGTTTCGGCATTTACTCCGACCAGTTCCTTTTTAGCGTTGCAAAGAATCACATTCTTCCACACCTGTCTCTTATACACATCTCCGAGCCCACGAGACCGAGGCTGAT
>CAJXQE010000099.1 GCA_913058215.1 uncultured Verrucomicrobiales bacterium | reverse complement strand
CGGTCTCGTGGGCTCGGAGATGTGTATAAGAGACAGCCCCTGCCTCGGTTCTTCACGAGGTGAATCGCTCTATCTTTCCCGACATTCGGGAGGATATGTTTGTCAGCCTTCTCTATCTGATTCTCGAAAGAGGTTCCAATGAAGTCACCATTGCTCGCGCCGGGCACGAAAGCCCGATCGTTTTCCGAAAAGCCACCAATACGGTCGAGATGATTGAGATTCCGGGAATGGCAGCCGGCGTGGATCCCGGGCCTGTTTTCAAGCGGTCCGTCAAAGATCATCGGTTTACGATGGACAAAGGGGATATCGCCTTTCTTTACACGGACGGGGTGATTGAGATGGAGAATTCGGATGGAGATGAGTTCGGAATCGAAAATTTGCAGACCCTCGTTGAAAATATGGAGAATCCTGAATCCGACACAGTGATTGAGCTGGTGATGGAGGAAGTGAAAAATTTCAGCCAGGGAAGAGCTCAAGCTGACGACATCACCTTGATTGCAGTCGAGAAACGATGAATAGTCCCAGCCCTGCCGGAATCAAGTGCAGGAAAAGCCATTTCAGACATGAGCAATATTCAGGAAGAACAGGATAATCACGAAGCGGAATCCGTGGAATCGGAAGTCGTCGAGAACGCGGATTTCAGCGGAGATTCAGGGAGTGCGGAGGATGCCGCAACCGCAGGTGGTGATCAGGCAACTGAAGCAGGGGAACAACCCGTGACTGAAAAAGTGGACCTGACCCCGGCTGCAGAAGTGGAGAAGTGGAGAGATGTTGCAGCCCGTTCGCAGGCCGATCTCGACAATTTCCGCAAACGGATGGCACGGGAAAAAACCGAAGCGATCCAGTATGCGAACCGCTCACTTCTGGATGGCCTTCTGCCTATTATTGATAACTTTGATATGGGACTTCGTGCCGCCAAAGATGCCGAAGGTGATCAGTCTATGATCTATCAGGGAATGGCGATGGTATTCCGTCAGATTGAGGACTTCCTCACGGACAATGGCGTTTCCTTCGTAGAGTCCGATGGGCAAGTGTTTGACCCGAACGTACACGAAGCGATCAAGCAGGAGTCGAGCGACACAGTTCCGGAAGGGAATATCATTTACGCTGCCCGGCGCGGCTATCGTCTCAAGGACAGAATTTTGCGTGCGGCCAACGTGATCGTTTCCTCCGGTCCAGCAAAAGAAGAAGAGGCGTAGCGAGTCAGTTCGTTCTCAACATACAAGCAGCCGAATTGGAATGTGTAACCCCTCGAGGTGATGGAAAAACGTTGTTATTACGAAGTGCTGGAGGTTGTGGAGGCTTCTACGACCGGCGAGATCAAAAAGTCCTACCGGAAGCTCGCGATTAAATATCATCCCGACAAAAACGGGGATGATCCTGAAGCGGAGGATAAATTTAAGGAGCTCGGCGAAGCATACGAGGTCCTGATGGATGATCAAAAGCGGGCCGCATACGATCGCTACGGACACCGGGCGTTCAGTCAGGGGACAGGACCGTCTGCAAGTGGAGGTGGAGCCGGTGGGTTTCACGACCCTTTTGATATCTTCCGCGAAGTCTTCAGCGGCGGCGGTGGCGGAAGAGCTGGCGGCGGTGGTGGTGGAGGCAGTATTTTCGAAGAGATTTTCGGGAATGCCGGAGGTGGCGGCCAGGCGCGTGCCACCCGTCGCAAACGAGGTTCCGACCTTCGCTATGACCTTCCGGTTTCTCTGGAGGAAGCGGCAGATGGAACGGAAAAAGAGCTCAGCCTTGAGAGATTCGTAGCCTGTGAGCCCTGCGAGGGAACCGGTGGAGAGGGAGGAACTAAAGATGTTCGATCCTGCGTCACTTGTGGCGGAGTCGGGCAGGTGATAACGAGTCGCGGGTTTTTCCAGGTCCAGCAACCGTGCCCCACTTGCAACGGTGTTGGCGAATCTATTTCCAACCCCTGCCGGAAGTGTTCGGGAGAGGGCAGAATCAAAGGGAATACGCGGATTAAAATCAAGATTCCTGCGGGAATCATGGAAGGTGGGCGTCTTCGCTCCACTGGAAACGGTGACGCCGGGAAACAGGAAGGCGAGCCCGGTGATTTGTATGTCGTGATTCACTTGAAAGAGCACGATGTCTTTGAGCGGGATGATTCGGATCTCTTTTGCGAGATGCCGATTTCGTTCACCTTGGCAGCCCTTGGAGGCGAAATGGTTGTGCCGACTTTGAAAGGCAAAGCGTCGATCAAGGTTCCTGCCGGTACGCAGACGAATACCTCTTTTCGTCTGAGAGATAAGGGGATTCCCGATCTCAGCACCGGCCGCAAAGGCGACCTGCTGGTGAACGTGCAAATTGAAGTGCCGGTCAAGCTTGGCAAGGATCAGGAAAAACTGCTCAAAGAGTTCGACGACACCCTCTCTGAAAAGAACAGCCCGATCGAAGAGAGTTTCTTCGAGAAAGCGAAGAAGTTTTTCACGGGGGACTGAGGTCTTGCAGTTGGAGTGTGGCTTTCAAGCCATCACTCCGAGCCGAGCATCTTCTCTGCAAGCGCAAGCGTCTCGTCGGAGATTCCGCCAAGCATCCGGGCGAGTTCAGCGGCGCGGGATTTGCCCTCGATCTGTTCGAGGTTGGAGATCGTGGAGTCATTCTCGACTTCTTTGGTGACGAGATAATGACGGTGCGCTTTGGCGGCGACCTGGGGCATGTGTGTAATCGAAACCACCTGATGTCTTGCCCCCAGGAATGCCATTTTCTCACCGACAGCTCCGGCAATTTCCCCGCCGACATTGGCGTCGATTTCGTCAAAGACCATCAGAGGGATTTGATCCTGATCGGCGAGGGCACTTTTCACTGCCAGCATCACTCGTGACATCTCCCCGCTGGAGGCGATGATTCGCAAAGGCTTGATCGGTTCTCCCGGGTTGGGTCCAAAAAGAAAATCAATGGATTCGAGTCCTTTCGCGTGCGGTTCTTCGACATCTTCGAATTCAATTTCAAAAACCGACTGACGAAATCCGAGATCATCGAGGTGTGATGCAATTTCTTTGGCCAGTTTCGGAGCTGCCTTTTCGCGCTTTTTGGAAAGAGTGACACCGGATTTTTTCACGGCGACGAGAGCTTTTTCGACGTTTTCTTCAAGCCGGTCCAGTTCCTCTTCTCTGCTGTCGATTCCCTCGAGACGGGTGCGGGATTTCTCCTCGTAGCGCAGCACTTCTTCAATCGTCTGGCCGTATTTCCGCTTCAGGGTTTCAATCTCGTCGATGCGGTGTTCCATCTCCACCACTTCAGCGGGGTCGATGTCGAGTTCGGCGACATAGTTTTGCAAAGTGGATTCAAGCTCCTCGATTTCAACGCGGGCTGAGTCGAATCCTGAAGTGATGCCTTCGACAGCCGGATCCAGTTTTCCCAGTTCGTTGATGCTCTTCTTTGCGGCGGTCAGATTGTTCACCGCCTCACTGATCTGCGAGGCAGCGTCCTTGGCACTTCCTGAAAGACGGGAGGCATTTTGAACCTGACTGTAGCGGGCTTCGAGTTGGGCGACTCCTTCGACCTCCAGCTCGGCATTGGCGATTTCCTCCACCTGATACCGGAGCAAATCGATTTCCTGATCCGTGGCCTGACGAAGTCCGCGAAATTCATCCAGCTCTTTTACTGCATCCTGCCAGGTGCGATAGCCATTGCGATAAGTCTGTCGCTCCTTTGCGGCATGGGCGTAGGCATCGAGCATCGCCAGTTGGCGGTCCTGAGAAAGGAGCGACTGATGCTCGTGCGGTCCGTGCAAATCGACGAGGAAATTGCCGAGCGATTTTAAAACCGAAAGGGTGCAGGGCGAGCAGTTGACGAACTGCTTGTTGCCCGTGCCGAAGACGCGTTTCACTACCAGTGAATTTCCCTCACAGGGATCGAGCCCGCTCTCTTCGAGGAGAGCGTTGACCAGATCGAGATTGGAATTCAGTTCAAAAATGGCTTCGACCGAGCAACTGCTTTCGCCGGTTCGGATGAGATCGTGGTTGGCCCGTTCCCCGAGGATCAGCTTGAGGGCACCGACGATCATCGATTTTCCGGCTCCGGTTCCTCCGGTGACACCGATCAATCCCGGGCCGAGTTCCCAGATGAGGTCATCGACGAGGGCGAGGTTCTTGATTTTTAAAACAGCGAGCATGGGGCGGGTTTGGGTTCACTGATTATGGATCACTCCCGGCGGGCTTGCAATGGAGAGCGCTATAGAAATTGAAGATATCCTAAGTAAAAAATTCAAAAATCTTCAAACGAATCCGGACGGATGCACAAGGAAGACGTGAAACGAGGTGGTTCCGACATTCGGAGCCACAAAACTCATCCAATTAAATATCAATGAAAACGAAACTACGACTCACTGCGGTTCTTTCCGAAATCAAAGAATTCGAACTCCCTCCGGGTAAAAGCATTGTTCCGGTTCCCTCTTTTTCAACCGGAAGCACCGTCTTCTGCATTTGTCGGAATCGGACTCATGGATTATGGATCACTGAAAATGCAAACCAAGGCAGAAATCACCTTTCTCGGTACCGGAACTTCGATCGGAGTTCCCGTGATTGGTTGCGACTGCGCGGTCTGCACTTCAGACGATCCTAAAAACCAGCGGCTCCGGTCTTCGATCTATGTGAAAACCCCGGAGGTCGCTCTCGTGGTCGACACCGGCCCGGATTTTCGTCAGCAATGTTTGCGGGAGGGGATTACCCATCTCGACGCGGCGCTTTTCACTCACGCCCACAGCGATCACATCATGGGCTTCGATGACTTGCGGAGGTTCACGGTGATGGAGGATGATGCGCTCGATATTTATGCCAACGCCGATTGTCTCGGAAGATTGGAAGCCGCTTTTCATTATGTTTTCGACGGGGAGAATCGCTATCGTGGGTATTTGAAACCGGAGCCCCACATGATCGATGGACCATTCAGGGTGGGGGATATCGAAGTGAGGCCATTGCCGGTGACCCATGGAAAAGTCGATACGATAGGATTTCTCTTCACCTGGAAGAACGGGGAACGCTTTGCCTACATTCCCGATGCGAAAGTCGTGAGTGATGAAGCGAAGGAAGCCATTCGCGGGGCGGAATTGCTGGTTCTGGACGGTCTCATGCCGGAGCTGCATCCGACTCATCTATCCATCGGCGAAGCCGTTGAATTGTCTCAATTACTCGATATTGGTGAGACCTGGCTGACCCACTTTTCCTGTCGAGTGGATTACCAAAAGATCGAGCCGGAACTGCCCGATACCGTTCGCCTGGCCTGGGATGGCTTGCGACTTCCTTGTGGCCAAGCCTATTGAATCGGTCGCACAAGAGGGTTGAATCGTTCCCTTGTCTGCCCTTTACTGAGCCCAGATGAAACTGGAACCCGGTGGCAGCCCTGGAGGCGAAGTGAAATTTCTGATTGGCCTGGTCCTTTCAGTTGTCGGCGTCTGGTTGTTTCTGGACTCTGTACACATCACGACCGGACACCGCGGTTTCTTCTCCGGAATGGCAGGCCGCGGTGGCGGAATGGGTGAGACAACTTCGGCCGGGATCGTGATCGTTCCTTTGTTCGCCGGAATCGTAGCACTCTTTTTCAATGCAAAACAGAAATGGGCCTGGGGTTTGACCTGGCTTGGACTGGCGATTCTCATCATCGAGATCGTGAGCCGTTTCCGTCCGATGGTGCAAATGAAGGTGACTCATGCGCTGATCGTTCTCGTGATGATCGCCGGTGGCGTCGGCTTGATGCTTCGGGCGTATACCGAGCATCGCAAAGAGAAGTAGCAGGCTTCACTCTCTTTTGGCGAAATGCCCTCTTTCGTGACCATTCTTTCGGCGACCATGCCGGTCTTCCTCGTCGTGGGGATAGGCTTCTTCTGGCATCGGCGCGGCTGGCTCGGTGAAGAAATCGAGGTCGGGGTGATGAAACTTGCTCTGAACTTTTTTGTTCCCTGTCTCATTCTGACAATGATTCCGGGGAATCCGGCGCTGCAGACTGCGTCTTCGGCGGTGTGGGCCATCGTTTTGGGCTTCGCTGTGATTGTGATTGGATTTGGCGTGGCGTTTTTGATCAGTCGAATCACCGGGATGCGAAAAGGGGAGGGGCTACGGACTTTTGTGATCAGTTGCGGGATTCAAAACTATGGTTACCTGCCGATTCCTATTCTTGCCGAACTTTTCCCGGATGACTCCGGTCCTTCCGGTCTCGTCTTTGTTCACGGGATCGGGGTGGAGTTGGCGATGTGGACCGTCGGTCTCGCCATTCTCAACGGAAAAGCGGGCTGGCGATCTGCGATCAACGGGCCATTCATCGCCGTGATCACCGCGCTGATTTTGAATTACACAGGCACCTACCAATACATTCCCGGCATCCTCAGCACGGTCATGGAAATGATGGGGAAATGCGCGATCCCGCTTTCGATTTTCATGATCGGGGCAACGATGGGCCGCTTTTTTGAAAGGGAAGTGCTTAACGATGCGGTGCGAACAGCGCTGGTGAGCGTCTTTGTACGGATCATTTTGCTGGCGACCATGATTCTCGCTGCCGCGAAATATCTGCCTCTCACGGATGATTTGAAAAAGCTTCTCGTGGTTCAAGCGGCGATGCCGGCAGCGATTTTCCCGATTCTGATAGCTCGTTTGTATGGCGGGAGACCTCAAGTTGCGATTCAAGTGGTGCTGGCGACATCCGTTGTCAGTATTGTTTCCGCTCCATTCGTAATCGCTTATGGAATGCAGTGGGTTGGTAGCGGCGAATTCCTTTTGCCTTGATTGATCAAATTGGCGGCTTGACTTTTCCCGCTTCCACGGTTTTTTACGCGACCGAAAAATGGCACGATAGCTCAGGGGTAGAGCAGAGGACTCATAAGCCTAAGGTCGGGAGTTCAAATCTCCCTCGTGCTACCATTTTTCCGAAGGGTAAATAATCTTACTCATCATTTCATTTTTCCCTACTCCATCAGCGGAGTGGGAATCACAGGGGAGTGCAAAATCCAAGAGGTAGTGGATTCCATTGATCGTATGCCCGATTACGGAGCTTCCAAATGGGCTGCCCCCGGTCTGCTTAAAAATGGACAAATAGAAAGACGGCGCCGATTACCGTCAGAATCCCTATTGTGAACCAGAATCTCTGGGCGTCCTTATCGAATTGTGATTCACCCAGCTCGCCTATCGAAGCGCGATAAAGTTTGTAGGGAGAAAAACACAGATCCAAAAAAGCGGCCCCTGCGCCGCCTGCGCCGTTCGTTCCGGTCTTCATCGCATGCTTGGAAAAATTGACGTCCCCGTCTTCGCTGTGTCTATCAAACCATTCGTAGGGCCTGGTCAATATCCATCCAAGCCCGGTCAGTATTGTCCCGAGATGGAGGAAATTCCAAAGTCTCAACAGCTTCACTCCGACAATCCGAAGGAAATTCATTCCGATTGTCTGCAGCACTTCTCTCGCACAAATCATTGAAGATCATCTGCCTGCGTCGACGTCTTTTCGATTATAATCAGAATGATGGTTTGGAATGTCAGTGCTGATGAGCCCGGTCGTGCAGGGGATGACTTTGAGAACTGATAGCGAGCTGTCTGATTTACTGTAAATTCCAGAATTAACCCAACTGAGTTGCCCGAATTTTTACTAAAATTATCCTCCTCATTTCCAGATCTGCGTTTTCTTAAAAAATTCCATGATTTATCGGTTGCAGGACCGTAAATCGTTCCTATATTCCCGCCCCTCCGCAGACTCGGCATCTTGTCGGCGGAGGGCTTTGTTTATACGGGATTGCCGATTACAATTCTTCTTCTCAAAGGAAACTTAAAGGTGTCTGAATTAAAAATTTTAACGGAAACGTTATGCCTACTATTAACCAACTTGTTCGCAAAGGACGGAAGGATAAGCCTTCCAAATCCAAGTCTCCCGCTCTCGACAACTGTCCACAGCGTCGCGGGGTCTGTCTTCAGGTGTATACCAGAACGCCGAAGAAACCGAACTCCGCTTTGCGGAAAGTTGCTAAAGTGAGGCTGACAAACGGCCAGGAAGTGATCGCCTATATCGGTGGTGAAGGTCACAACCTCCAGGAGCACTCAATTGTGCTGGTTCGCGGCGGCCGTGTGAAAGATTTACCAGGTGTTCGTTATCACGTAGTTCGTGGTGCGCTCGATACCCTGGGTGTTGATGGTCGGAAGCAGGCTCGTTCTAAATACGGTGCCAAACGACCGAAAGCCGGCTGATTTTTGGCTTCTGCCAGAGATTCTCCCGGTGATACGAATGTTTTAACTACGATTGAAATAATCCTATGTCCCGAAGAAGAAAAGTTCACGTAAAGCCGGAACGGCGCGACGCCCGCTACGACAGTCATTTGGTTGCCAAATTGGTAGCCAAAGTGATGCGTGCAGGTAAGAAGGCTCTTGCTGAGCGTATTGTATACGCAGCAATTGATCGTGCCAATGAAGGTGGGGAATCGGTGGATCCGGTTGAAGTTCTCAACCGCGCTATCGAAAATGCTAAGCCTCGAGTTGAGGTGAAGAGTCGCCGGGTCGGTGGCGCAACCTACCAGGTTCCACTGGAAGTTGCTCCTGATCGTCAGGAATCTCTCGCCATGCGCTGGATCGTTAATTCTGCTCGCAGCAAGCGTGGGACTCCCATGCATGTTGCTCTCGCTACCGAAATCAAGGATGCGAGTGTTAATCAGGGCGGGGTTGTGCGTAAGCGTGACGAAACTCACAAAATGGCACAGGCAAACCGTGCTTTTGCTCACTTCCGCTGGTAAAAGACAGTGTCTACTGCCTTCCAGTTGTTTTTCGCGCTGACTCTAATGAGTGCCGATCCGAATTCTCCTGACCGGGATATGCCGCTTGAGCGGACCCGGAATATTGGGATCACGGCGCACATTGATGCGGGGAAAACTACGCTCACCGAGCGAATCTTGTTCTACACGGGCATGATTCACAAGATCGGTGAGGTTCATGATGGTCATGCCACGACTGATTGGATGGATCAGGAGCGCGATCGTGGAATTACGATTACCTCTGCTGCGGTGACTTGTAATTGGAAGCAGCTTCCTGAGGCTGGTGTTTATAAGAGTCGTGAAGGCGAAGAGCAGCGGGTCAATATTATTGACACACCCGGTCACGTGGATTTCACGGCTGAGGTCGAGCGTTCCCTTCGGGTGCTTGATGGTGCTGTGGTAGTTTTTTGTGGTGTTGCCGGAGTTCAGCCTCAGTCTGAAACGGTTTGGCGCCAGGCGAATAAATACGATGTCCCGCGGATTATTTTTGTAAATAAGATGGATCGCGTCGGTGCTGATTTTGACGCGGTAGTTGAGGATGTTCGCGAGAAGCTTGGAGCGAATGCTCATCCTGTTCTGATTCCGATTGGGTCGGAAGAGGAGCTCAAGGGGCAGTTGGATGTGGTCAATCGCAAGGCGGTGCACTATTCCGATGATGATTTGATCGGTTCAACCTACGAGGTTCGCGATCTGGATGAGGCGCAGTCTGCTCAGGTGGATGTTGCCCGTGAGTCTTTGATTGAGGCTCTTGCGGATGTGGATGAAGAGTTGGGTTTGAAATTTCTGGACGAAGAAGAGATTTCTCCTGCTGATATTAAAGCGTCTTTGAGGCGTGCAACGATTGCTAATGCGATCATTCCTGTGGTGGGTGGGTCTGCTTTTAAGAATAAGGGTGTTCAATACCTATTGGATGCGGTGGTGGATTACCTCCCGAGTCCTCTTGAGATTCCTGCTGCGACGGGAATGCGCGGTGTTGATAATGCTGAGCTTGTCGAGGCTCCGGCTGACGATAATGCGAAATTTTGCGCGCTCGCCTTCAAGCTCTGGTCCGATAAGTATGTAGGGAAGCTGGTTTTTATTCGTGTCTACTCCGGCACGGTTTCTAAAGGTGATAAGATTTTCAATTCCCGCACTGGCCGCAAGGAACGTATCGGCCGCCTTATTCAGATTCAATCCAACGATCATAAGGATATTGAAACCTGTTACGCTGGTGATATCGCGGCGATTGCAGGTTTTAAGAGTGCTCGCACAGGGGATACTCTTCATGGAGAAGGCTTCAATATCATGTTGGAGCCTCCTGCGTTTCCGGATCCGGTGATTTCCATGGCTGTTGAGCCGAAGACAACTGCTGATTCGGATAAGTTGGCGGAAGCTCTGGCTCGACTTTCTGAAGAGGATCCCACTTTTGTGGTGTCAACTGATGAGGATTCAGGGCAGACAATTATTGCTGGAATGGGAGAGCTTCATTTGGAGATTATCCAGTCCCGGATGGATTTGGAGTATGGTGTCAAAACCAATGCCGGTAAGCCTCAAATTGCCTATCGCGAAACCATTACGACCAATGCGGACGGGGATTACAAACTGGTGAAGCAAACTGGTGGTAAAGGTCAGTATGGTCATGTGATTCTCAAGGTTGCTCCGAGTAAGCGGGGTGCCGGGTTTAGTTTTGCTAACAAGATTTCCGGTGGCGAAATCCCGAAGGAGTTCATGAATTCGGTCGAGTCTGGAATTAATGACGCGACTAACAATGGTGTGATCATGGGATATCCGGTTGTTGATCTTCACGTCGATTTACTTGGGGGTTCTGCTCACGATGTGGATTCCAACGAGCACGCATTCCGGATGGCGGCAATTCTTGCGATGCGCGAAGCGTTTCAGGCGGGCCAATCCGTTCTCCTTGAGCCGGTTATGTCGGTGGTAGTGGATGTGCCGGACGATTACCAGGGTGATCTCATTGGGGATTTAAATCGTCGTCGTGGGAAAATAGCCGAGGTTGACTCTCGCGCTGGTCTGAGCCATATAAGGGCCGAGGTTCCAATGGCGGAAATGTTTGGTTATGCAACCGACATGCGCAGTTTGTCAAAAGGGCGTGCCAGTTTTTCGATGGAGCCTCTTCAGTTTGAGGAAGTGCCTCAGAATGTGCTCACGGCTATGACGGAGCAGTATGTGTAATTAGAAATTTTTGAATTGTTGAACAGCGAACAGATTTAACGGAGATAAGAAATGCAGGGACAAAGTATTAGAATTCGCCTGAGAGCCTACGATGCCCGACTTCTCGACAAGTCGACCATCGATATTGTGGAAACCGCTAAGCGGACCGGAGCCCGTGTTTCGGGCCCGATTCCTCTGCCTACCCGCATTGAGAAGTTCAGCGTGAACCGTTCACCACACGTAAACAAGAAGTCTGCCGAGCAGTTTGAGATTCGGACGCATAAGCGTCTTCTTGATATTGTGGAGCCGACAGCGCGCACGGTTGATGAACTGAAGAAATTGAATTTGCCGGCTGGTGTTGATATTACTATCAAGATCTAGTTTCACCCCGGAAACGAACCATTTTAACGACGAAGGACGACTGCTATGAGCATCGGATTAATTGGAAAAAAACTTGGAATGACTCGCGTATTTGACGAGGACGGAAAATCCATTGCGGTGACCGTTATCGACGTCAGTGACAACGTGTTTCTGCAACAGAAAACCACAGAAAAGGACGGCTATTCAGCTGTTCAGGTTGGTTTTGATGAGCAGAGCGAAAAACGTTTGAACGCTCCCGCGAACGGTCATGCGAAAGCACACGGTGGCTCCGCGAAAAAGCGGACTCTCGAGTTCCGTCTTGATGGCGATGATGAGCTTCCCGGTGAAGCAAGTCACCCCGGAATGGAGATCTTCGAAGAAGGTCAGTGGATTGACGTGATTGGAACCACTAAGGGTAAGGGTTTCCAAGGGGTCATGAAGCGATTCAATTTCCACGGACAGCCTGCTGCCCACGGTCACATGATGCACCGTCGCCCCGGTGGTGTTGGTGCGGGAACGGACCCGGGTCGTATTTGGAAGAATAAGGAAATGCCCGGTCGTCACGGTAATTACCGTCGCACGGTTCAGAATTTGAAGCTGGTCGCCAAGCGCCCTGAGGACAATGTGATCCTTGTGAGCGGAGCGGTTCCAGGAGCGAAAGGTGGATACCTGGTGATTCGCCCGGCAGTCAAGCATGACAAGCCTGTTCAGGATTTAAAAGCAAAAGAGGTGGCTCCTGAGGCGCCCGCAGAAGAAGCTGGGGAGTAAGATCCAGCTGAGGAAGTAAACGATTTACCGACTAGAGAAAATGGCAGCAAAAAGCATCAGTATTGAAGACGCCAAGAAAGCGAACGTCTCGATTGTGGAGGAGTCCTACCGTGGCGGTCAGGCAGTCCATGACGTCGTTGTGGCGATGCATGCAAACCGTCGTACCGGTAGTGCTCACACCAAGACTCGTGGGGAAGTTTCCGCGACTGGTAAGAAGCCGTTCCGTCAAAAAGGAACCGGTCGTGCCCGTCAGGGTGGTAATGCCGCTCCGATCCACCGCGGTGGTGGTGTGGCGTTCGGCCCCCGTGCTCGTGACTATTCCAAGAAGGTGACTAAAGGAACAAGGCGTCTCGCTTTTTCCAAGGCGCTGACCGAGCGGATCAGTGAAGGGGATGTCCTTTCAACCGGTTCATTCTCCGTTTCCGACGGGAAGACAAAAACCTTCGCCAAAGAGGCTCGCAGTCTTGCTGGTGATGTGAAGAGAATTCTTGTTGTTGCTAACGAGTTTGACGAAGAGACCAAGCGCGCCGGACGCAATTACCAGTCGGTATTGTTGATGACCGCGAATGAAGTGAACACGGAGCAGTTGCTTCATTACTCCAAGATCGTTCTGGTCGATGGAGCACTGGAGATCCTTGCTGGAAGAACTACTCGCTAATTGTAAGAAGAAGGGACACTTATTCATGAAAGATATTTTTCAGATTATCGACACCGTTCAGCTGAGTGAAAAGGCAACGCTGCTTGCGGAGACAAACAACGAGTTTGTTTTCAAAGTGGATCGCCGCGCCAACAAGCTGGAAATTAGACAAGCTGTCGAAAAACTCTTCGGTAAGAAGGTTGAGGCAGTTCGTACCGCAAATTACAGCGGTAAGAAGAAGAGAGAGCGCCGCGCGGATTACGGGCGGACTAAAGCTTGGAAGAAAGCATTTGTGCGCCTGGCAGAGGGCGAAACGATTGAGTTCGTTTAAATCGTAACGACTAACTATTTCGAATCATGGCATTGAAATCCTATAGGCCGATAACGCCCTCAAACCGGTACAAGTTGTTGCCGGCATTTGATGAAATTACCGCAAGCAAGCCGGAGAAGAGTCTCTGTCGCCCACTGAAAAAGTCAGGCGGCCGGAACAATCGCGGACGCATTACCTGCCGTCACCGCGGCGGTGGTCACAAGCGGAAATACCGTCTCGTTGACTTCAAGCGCAATCGTCGCGACGAAGTGGCGAAAGTGTTGACGATTGAATACGATCCCAACCGTACTGCCCGTATTGCTCTGATTGAGTATGGTGATGGACAGCGTTCCTACATCATTGCTCCAAAAGGCTTGCAAGTTGGAGCTGAAGTTTCTTCAGGTGAAAAAGCTGCGGTGAAGCCCGGTTGCGCGCTTCCTCTTTCTGCGATCCCTACAGGAACCACGATCCACAATGTGGAGCTCGTTCCCGGTAAAGGTGGTCAGGTTGCCCGGAGTGCCGGACAGGGATGTATGCTTTCCAACCGCGAAGGTGTTTACGCTCTCGTGAAGTTGCCTTCCGGTGAGATTCGCAAGATTCACACCCGTTGTTATGCATCAATTGGAACCGTCGGAAATGGCGATCACATGAATGTGGTTAGCGCCAAGGCCGGCCGGACTCGCTGGCAGGGGATTCGTCCAACTGTTCGCGGTATGTGTATGAACCCGGTCGATCACCCAAATGGTGGTGGTGAGGGTAAATCAAAATCAGGTGGTGGACGTCAGCACTTGAAGAGCCCCTGGGGGCACGTCAAAGGTCAGAAGACCCGTCAGAAATTTAAGGCAAGTGACGCTTTCATTGTGGAGCGTCGCCAGGACAAGAAGAAGCGACGTTAGTCGCAAGCCTTCATTACTTACTAATTATTACTTACTAAAAAAATGGGTCGTTCACTGAAAAAAGGACCGTTCGTTGATCAGAAACTTTTGATCAAGATCGATAGCATGAATGAAAGCGGTCAGAAACGTCCGATCAAAACCTGGTCGCGTCGTTCCATGATTACTCCCGGCTTTGTCGGGCACACTTTCCTCGTTCATAACGGGAAAGAATTCACTTCGGTGTTTGTTACGGAAAACATGGTCGGGCACAAGCTCGGTGAGTTTTCTCCAACACGTAGATTTGGTGGCCACAGTGGTCACAACCCGAAAATTAAAGCGGGCTGATTTGCAGCTCTGTTTTCTCTTCCACTGTTGAAATAATGAATATGATTTACTCAAGATTCCCCCTTTACCTTGCCGCTCTCGCGGTGGGCGCGGGTGTGCTTGTGGTGAATTGTGTCGAAGCACAGCAGGCGGATATAGAAAAGCAGGAGTTGCGCGCCGCTCTTGAGCATACCAGTCAGCAGGTGGTTCAAGAAAAGGCGAAGGCCGTTGAAGCGGAACGCCAGCGCAAGCAGTTAGTGCAGAGTCTTGCCGAGGCGGTTCGCGTCAGTGAGGAGCAAACGAAAGCGGCTCACGAAGTGCGATTGAAGCTGGAGGCATTTGGCGTCGATTTATTCACGGTTGATGAAAACAGTCTCGAGCAGCGCCTGCTTAAGGCGGTGCGCGATCTGGATATCAGCCGCCAGGAGATGGATCAGCAAAATAAGAATCTTCAGGCTCTGAGTGAGGCTTTTTTGAAATATGTTCAATCCACACCTGATGCTCCTGCCGCTGCGAAAGCGGAAGCGGAGGAGGCGATTGAGATTGCCGGTGGAGCACTGGTATTGCCCGGAGACGGAGTTCAGTCCAGTCGCGGCCTGGATAATGCAAAAGTTGTCAGCATCGACTCAGGCATCGGCCTGGTTGTCATGAATGTTGGCCGCAGCGAAGGGATTCGCGTGGGGACACCGATGGTGGTTCTGCGTGGAGATCGACCAATTTTTACCGCCATGATTGTGGATGTGCGGGAATCCATCAGTGGTGCCGTCCTTCAGGACAAGGTTGGTACCAATGAAGGAGTTATGGTGGGGGACCGGATTCGGCTCCTTCCGAACGAAACCAGTTTATAATTAAAGAAATATTGTAGGAGTAAAAGGACATGGACGTTACATCGACATACAAATATGCACGCATCTCAGCGCTGAAAGCGCGTGACTTGGGCCGTGCGATTCAAGGCTTGCCTGTTTCAGAGGCACTGGATATTCTCAATTTTACGCCCAAGAAGGCTGCTGAGTTGTTCGCAAAAACCATGAAGACCGCTCTGGCGGATGCGGAGAACAATTTCGAGCTTCCACTGGACGGGCTTTTTGTAAAAGAAGCGACCGTTGGAGAGGGCCCTACCTTTAAGCGTTGGAAAGCTCGTGCTCGTGGTTCGGCTGCTCCGATCCGGAAGCGCACCAGTCATTTTCGTATCGTCCTGACGGATGATGTTCCTTCTGATGCTGAAAAACCAGCACCGAAAAAGGCGAAAAAGAAAGCTGAGCCAAAAGCAAAAGCGGCGCCTGCAGAGAAAAAAGAGAAGAAACCAGCCAAAAAAGAGGCTGCTGCTTCGAAAAGTGACCTTCCAAAAGGAGCAAGGGTTGACGAAGCCCGCGGATTGGTCTATGACACCGCCCCCGCTGATGCGGACGATTTGAAAGAAATTGGCGGTGTTGGCCCGGCTCTGGAAGAGAAGCTCAATTCCTTCGGGGTTTACAAATTTGATCAGGTCGCGAATTGGTCGAAAGAGAACGTCACTGAGTTTGACGATCTTCTTTCTTTCAAGGGGCGCATCGAAAGGGACGAGTGGCTTTCCAAGGCAAAAGACCTTCACGAGGAAAAACACGGTAAGTAATTTTAGATTTTTAAGACAGGATTGTTATGGGACAAAAAGTTCATCCGATTGGTTTCCGGCTTGCCGTCAATAAAGACTGGCAATCGAAGTGGTATGCTCCGCCAGAGGAGTTTGCTGACCAGCTTCATGTAGATTTGGCGATTCGTCGTTACCTTCACAAACGTCTCCAGAAGGGGGCTGTTTCCCGGGTGATAATTGAGCGTGCCTGGAACAGTGTTCGGGTAACACTCCACACATCCCGTCCCGGTCTGATCATCGGTAAGCGTGGTCAGGAGATCGAGAATATGACCAATGACATCGATAAGATGTGTAAAGGTGCCTCGGTTAAAATTGATATTTTTGAGATTCGTCAGCCGGAATTGGATGCCATGTGGGTCGCTGCTCAGGTGGCAACTCAGTTGGAGCGTCGGGTTTCTTTCCGTCGCGCCATGAAAAGGACGCTGCAGACTGCGATGGATTTCGGTGCTGAAGGTATCCGGATTCGTTGTGCAGGTCGTCTTGGTGGTGCTGATATTGCACGTGCCGAGCAGTATCGTGAGGGCAAAGTTCCTCTGCAGACACTTCGTGTCCCGATTGATTATGGGTTCTGCGAAGCGGAAACGACCTGGGGAATTATCGGGGTTAAGGTTTGGTTGAATAAGAAGGAGCTTGCTCCGGGAGAAGAGCCACCGAAGCAGACTAGTGGTCGTGGTGGTGGTCCCGGCGGACGTGGCGGTCGTGGTGGCGGAGGCCGTGGGCCTGGTGGTCCCGGCGGACGTGGCGGCGGACGAGGTGGTCCCGGCGGACGAGGTGGCGGCGGACGAGGTCGTGGATCTGGCGGTGGCGGACGTGGCGGACGTTAATTTAAGATTTTTTAGTAGAGCAGATTTAGAAAAGAAGAGGACTTGTTATGCCTTTGATGCCCAAAAGAGTTAAGTTTCGTAAGACCCATCGCGGAAGCCGCGCGGGAAATGCGCAACGTGGAACGAAAGTTAGTTTCGGTGAGTATGGACTTCAGTGTCTTGGTCGCGATTGGATTACGAATCGTCAGATTGAGGCTTGTCGTATTTCCATTAACCGTTACCTGAAGCGGAAAGGGAAAGTTTGGATCCGAATCTTTCCTCACAAACCAATTACTGCTCGCCCACCTGAAACCCGGATGGGTAAAGGTAAGGGACCTGTGGATGCATGGGTGGCAGTAGTTCGCCCTGGAACAATGATGTTTGAAGTATCCGGTGTTTCGGAAACTCAAGCGAAAGAGGCAATGAGACTTGCCGCAAACAAACTGGGAGTGCGCTGTCGTTTTGTCCGTCGTTCGGACTAATGATGGGGTCATCCTGAATAAACGATTTTGATTAAAGGAAATTTGTCATGGCTACGAATGTAAAAGAGTTGCGCGAGCTGAGTGTAGATGAGCTGGCGATTCGCCGTCGCGAATTGAAAGAGGAAGCTCTTAATTTGCGGGTTCAGCAAGAGAGTGGTCAGATCGAGAATCCGGCGAGAATTCGTCAGGTTCGCCGCGAAGTGGCCAGGATTGAAACAATCCTCACGGAAAAGAGAGTTAAAGCAGCTGCTGCGGTATAATCCGGAAAGCTGGTTGAAGAGGAATTAATTTTTTAAGTCGGATAGAATGAGCGAATCAGAAAACGAGAATAAGCCCGGATTGCGGAAGACGCAGGTTGGTGTTGTGACTTCAGACGGGATGGATAAAACCATCGTTGTTAAAGTGACTCGCCGTGTGCCCCATCCCCGGTTCAAGAAGATCGTGAAGAAGTCTAATAAGTTCTTCGCTCACGATGAAAGCGGCGAGGCGAAAGTCGGCGATCGTGTTCTTATTGAAGAATCCAAGCCAATCAGCAAAAAGAAATGCTGGTCTCTCAAGGAGGTCCTTTCCCACTAAGAGTGGCAGGCCTTTTTTAGAAGAATTTTTGAAACAAGCAATTTTACCCTTACTCAGGATATGATCCAGATGGAATCAAAGGTACAGGTGGCGGATAATACCGGCGCTCGTGTCGCAAAAATGATCGGTGTAATTGGCAAGCGGACTAAGTCTGCGGGTGTTGGTGATGTAATTACTGCTCACATCCGTGAGGCAATCCCGACTGCCAATGTAAAAAAAGGTGAAGTCGTCCGGGCTGTTGTGGTTCGCACCGCTTCCCCGATTCGCCGGAACGATGGCTCGATTCTCCGTTTCGACGGAAATGCGATCGTCATCATTGATAAAGACAAGAATCCACGCGGCACCCGTATTTTCGGACCGGTTGCCCGTGAGCTTCGTGAACAGAATTTTATGAAAATCGTCTCGCTTGCTCCTGAGGTCCTCTAAGTGAGGCGGAGTAGAGGCATTATCTTCCAACGATTAGTTATCATGGCAAAACAAGTCAAAACCCACGTGAAAAAGAACGACGAAGTCGTTGTTATTTCGGGTAATCACAAAGGAAAATCAGGCAAGGTGCTTCAGGTTTTCCCTGAGAAAAAGCAAGTGCTTGTTGAGGGGGTGCGCCTTATCAAAAAGCATGCACGACGGAGCCAGGATCGTCCTGAAGGCGGGATCATCGAGAAAGAGGGCCCCATTCACATTTCCAACGTCAAACTGGCGTAAACCAAAAGAAATTTAAGATACGGAGCAGGGTTATGGAACCAGCATTGAAAACCATTTACAAAGAAAAGGTATTTCCGAAACTGAAAGAAAAATTCAGTTACGGGAATCCCCATCAGGTCCCTACAATCCAAAAAGTGGTGCTCAACACCGGTTTTGGTAAAGAGGATGATCGCAAAGCGGCTACAGAAAACGTTATCGAGGATCTTGGACGGATCACCGGTCAGCGTGCTGTGCCAACCTATGCGAAGACTTCCATCTCTAACTTCAAGCTCCGTGAAGGGGATGTAGTTGGGGCGCGTCTCACTCTGCGTGGACGTCGTATGTGGGAATTTCTCGACCGTTTCATCAACGTTGCTTCTCCGACTATTCGTGACTTTCGCGGATTGTCAGTGAAATCCTTTGATGGTCGTGGGAACTACACGATCGGTATTTCTGATCATACGATTTTTCCTGAAGTGGAACTCGATAAGGTGAATCGCCAGATTGGTTTTGATTTCACAATCGTTACCACGGCAAAAACCAACGACGAAGCTCGCGAGCTTCTTGCTGAGTTGGGGATGCCGTTCCGTAAACCGGAAGCTGCGGCGTAAGTCGAAGCAATTTGCACAGAACGTAACAAAATTTATTTCACGAACATCAACCGATAGGTAATATGGCGGTAGTAAGCGATCCAATTTCAGACTTCTTGATCCGATTCAAGAATGCGACCCGGGCGGAAAAAGAGGAGTTCTCAGCTCCTTATTCCAAAATTAAAGAGGGTATTGCCCGAATTCTTAAAGAAGAAGGCTTTCTCTGGTCTTACGAAGTGACTGGCGAAGGCGTAAGTCGCGAAGTAAAAGGGAAGCCCCGGTATTCCGGTCATACTCCTGCGCTCAAAGATTTGAAGCGGGTCAGTCGTCCCGGTTTGCGTCGATATGTCGGATGTGAAGAGATTCCAAAAGTTCTGGGAGGGATGGGAATTGCGATTCTTTCTACTCCTAAGGGCCTGATGGTCGGACATAAAGCGAGAAAAGAGAATCTTGGCGGAGAATTAATCGCCCTAGTGTGGTAGGATTCCCGCCCGCTGAAAATTTCAACAGATAGAAGAGGAGCGAGCCATGTCGCGTATAGGAAAACAACAAATTGCAATTCCCGAGAAAGTTGGCGTAAAAGTCGACGACAGCTCGAACGTGGTCATCGAAGGACCTAAAGGTAAGCTCGAGTGGGCTCTGCCTGCAGGTATCGAGGTTGCCGAGGAGGACGGATCCGTTCAGGTTACTCGTACGGTCGAGGATCGGAAGACACGTGCTCTCCACGGAACTTCCAGGGCCTTGATTGCAAACATGATCGAAGGCGTTTCCGCCGGTTATGTGCGTGAGCTTGAGATTCAGGGGGTTGGTTTTCGTGCTGCCGTTAAAGGTAAGGCGCTTGATCTCAATCTTGGCTTCTCTCACGATCTGCTTCACCCGATTCCGGAAGGTCTCACGGTGACGGTCGAGGAGAACACAAAAATCAAAGTCGAAGGAATCGACAAACAGTTGGTCGGGCAGTTTGCCGCCGACGTCCGCGGATACTATCCGCCGGAGCCTTATAAAGGAAAAGGAATTCGCTATAAGGGCGAGCATGTTCGCCGTAAGCAGGGTAAGAGCGTGAAGTAATTGAGTTTGAATTTTTGCTGAGGATTATACAATCATGGGTCTTTACATTCGTAAACAGGCACGGGCCAAAGTTCGTCGCCGTATTCGTAAGAAAATTTCAGGTACTGCAGAGCGTCCGCGTCTTGCTGTGCATTTTTCCAACAAGAACGTCTACGCTCAGTTGATTGACGATGTGGCCGGCAAGACTCTTGCCTCTGCGTCGACGCTGGACAAGGGCATTGGGAAAAACGCAGCAAATGTCGAGACCGCTACCAAAGTAGGGCAGGCTGTTGCAAAGAAAGCGAAGGACGCCAAAATCGAATCAGTTGTATTCGATCGGGGTGGTTTTCAGTTTCACGGAAAAGTAAAAGCCCTGGCCGACGCAGCACGCGAAGCCGGATTGAACTTCTAATTTTGTCAGAGAAACCAGATGAGCGACGATACGGAAAACGAAAAAACGCCTGAAGTGGACGAAGAAGCCACTCCCGCAGCTGTAGAAGCTGCGAAAGAGGAAAAGGCGGAAGCTGCTGCTCCTGCGGAGGAAAAAGTTGAAGCTGCTGCTCCTGTAGAGGAAAAAGCTGAAGCTGCTGCTCCTGTAGAGGAAAAGGCTGAAGCTGCTGCTCCTGTAGAGGAAAAAGCTGAAGAGGTGAAGGCGGAAGCTGATGCCCCTGCTGCTGCGGACGCTCCTCCTGCTGACGGAAGCGCCGAGCCTGTGGAGGAGGAAAAATCTGAAGCTTTGAAAAAGGCTGAAGCAATTCTTCGCACAAGCGCTCCTGCATTTTCCCGCCGTGAGCGAGATGATGATCTTTTTGAGAAAGTGGTTCACATCAACCGTTGTTCCAAAGTGGTCAAAGGTGGTCGTCGTTTCAGCTTCAGTGCTCTCGTCGTGACCGGTGACAAAGAAGGCAAGGTCGGATTTGGATTTGGTAAGGCCCAGGAGGTTGCTGAATGCATCAAGAAAGCCAGCGAGATTGCCAAGAGGTCGATGGTTTCTGTTAAAATTACTGAGAACACCATTCCCCATCCGGTGATTGGTCAGCACGGTGGTGGACGCGTTCTGCTTCGCCCGGCTTCTCCCGGAACTGGCTTGATTGCTGGTGGCGGTGTTCGTGCGGTCGTTGAGGCTGCTGGAATTAAAGACGTTTTGGCGAAATCCATGGGATCCAACAATCCTGCAAACGTCATCAAGGCAACTCTCGATGCTCTCGATAAGTTGCGGACCAAGAAAGAAATTTATACTCTTCGCGGCAAAAAGCTGGAAGAGACTAAAGCGATCTAATCGCTGACTGTTTAGTAAGGAAATTCAGACATGAAACTCCACGATTTAAAGCCGAATCCCGGCGCCAAGCATCGTAAGAAACGTCTCGGAAAGGGCGAAAGCTCAGGATTGGGTAAGACCAGTGGTAAAGGCCACAAAGGTCAGAAGTCCCGTTCCGGTGCTTCTATCCGTCCCGGTTTCGAGGGTGGTCAGATGCCAATGATGCGTCGTCTTCCGAAGAAAGGTTTTAACAATAAGCGGTTCAAAACGAATTACGCGATTGTTAACCTGGTTGACCTCGAAGCCAAGTTTTCCGATGGTGATGCCGTGAACGAAGAGTCCCTTCGTGCATGCGGTCTCGTCAAAGGTGTTTGTGACGGGGTTAAGCTTCTTGCTAACGGTGAACTCACTAAGAAGCTGACAGTTACTGTCGACAAGATCAGTGCAACTGCTCAAGCCAAGCTTGAAAAGGCCGGAAGCAAAGTGGAAGTAATTCCTCCTCGTGAGCCTCGTGCTAAAAAAGAGAAAGCCGCTCCTGTCAAAGCTAAGAAAGAGGCCGCACCTGCAGCGAAAAAGGAGAAGGCTCCCGCTGAAGTAAAAGAGGAAGAAGTTCCTGCCGCTGAAGTAAAAGAGGAAGAAGTTCCAGCCGCTGAAGAGGCTGCTGAGACCGACGCCGCTGAAGAAGAAGGCGAAGACGCTTGATTCTGTCTCTTATACACATCTCCGAGCCCACGAGACCGAGGCTGATCTCG
>CAJXQE010000098.1 GCA_913058215.1 uncultured Verrucomicrobiales bacterium | reverse complement strand
CTATCCTCTTCGTCGGCAGCGTCAGATGTGTATAAGAGACAGGTTATCTATTGGGCAGCAATCTTCCCGTGGCTGGCAAATGGGACATGGAGGACGATCAGGACCAGGCTCGCACCGCGGTATCGCAATTTCGGTCTCACTGATCCTTCGTCGGCTCGAGTTCCTCCGCCATCTCCACCAAGATCTCGACCATCTTTTCCGAAGCCTGCGGCTCCAGATAGTTCGTGCCCGGCCATGTCGAATAACCGCCGAGTTCGAAATGCCGCGGCGTCGGCAGGTAACCAAGATAACCATGATTCAGCTGCACCATGAAGGTGTTGGCAAACGGGCTGTCCTTCTGGAACGCCTGACCGATTTCGGTGTAGGTCTCGCACGGCGTCGTGCCGATGCAGATATCGCCGATCCTGAAAACCTGTAAGGGAACCTTCGCTGGCTCGGTCACCGCCGCGAGCATCTGGACGCGGCCGGCGTAGCTCAGGGAGGCAACGTATTCCTTCGTCGTTGGCCAGCGGGCGGCAATGGGAAGGTTGCCTTCGCGCAGCCGCGGTGCCCGGGTCTCAATGTCTTTGGCCCACTCGATCAGTTCCGGCTCGATGGTCCGCCAGGCGAAGTCCGGCTCGCGAAAGCGGACGCCAAGCGGCGCTTCGCTTTTCCACTCCACCTCGTCGAGTGCGCGTTCGACCCGGTCGGCGAGCTTGTCAGCGAAAAAACGCGGACGCTCATAGTTTCCCCGCGGTCCTTTCAACTCGCTGAAAATATCATTGTTAGGGCCGATGTCACCACTGGTGGAATTGGCCATCATGGCGACGAAGGGAGTATTTTGCTCCGGCGAACTGAGACGTCGTTTGAGGTTCTCGCAATAGAAACCGAAGTAGTCGGCCGAAATATGTCCGGGGCCGGTATCCCCGACATAGTGAACGGAGTAGGCCGAGTAGAGGGAAATGGCGGCACCGCCCGGTTCGCGCAGAGCGATAAAATACACATACGGATCCACCGGGCCGGCTGGTTTGGTAAAGGTCTCGTTCGGTGCTGAGGTTTTCCACACGCGATTGACCTTGCCGAAGTAGTCGGTGCGTTCCTTGCCTTCGGCCAGGTGCCAGCGCCTGCTGCGAATGAAGTCTCCGGCGTCCACTTTACCGGAAGCGATTTCGGCCGGTCGAAGCAGGTTCTGCGCCCGCTGGACCCCATCGGCAATCCGCCTTGCGAGAAACACTTGGTAGTCGTCGAGTTCCTGTTCGTTGGTGTAGCGAGTCGTTCCCATGGCGGTCCCCGCGGAGTGCGTGTGAGTGGCCGAGATCATGACGTTCTCCGGCGGGATACCACTCCCCTTCTCTATCAGTCGCCGGGCCTCAACGCTGACGCTGCGATGAAAGCCAACCAGGTCGACCGTGACGAGGGCGATCGTCGTTTCGCCGTCATTCAACACGAGGCAACGCGCGTGCAACTCGTCATTCACGTGGGTGGTGGGATAGGGTGCGAAGCTGCCGGACCGAAGAGTGCCCAGCGGCGGAGTGATGTTGCTCGTGGCTGCTCCGGCGCGAAGCACCGGGTTTTCCTCTGCGGCTTCTGCGGGGAATGGCAACGCTGAGAAAGCTACAAATATGGTTAGGGCAAGGATCCGTTTTCGATTCATAGAACTCTGGTAATTACTGTGAGTTCTGCCCCCCGAAATTACAATCATCAAAGGTCGGGAATCATGAATTACCCCCTTTCACATCCCACTTCACATTGGTCACCACGGAAAACAAGCTGTGAAGAGAATGAGAATAAGAAAGATTTCACTCCCTTAAAAAAGAGCAAACCCATTTAGGTCTTCCGCCATCATCAGATCGTGCGATACTTAGGCCGCAGATTAAATTCATGGACCCTACAATAGAAGCCGCAGTGGCGATGGCTTTGTCAGTTGCCAATCGATATGATTCCGATGATTTTGACCCCGCGCTAATTGCCGAGTTGAATTCACTTTCCGAAAAACAACTCGGACCAGCCCGTAAACTGCTCGCCGAACAACTATCCGAAGTAACAGATCCGATTGGCGCCGGCTATCTCGCGGTCTGGTTGGGTGGTGAAGTAGAAGAAGGAAGTGACCCGGGTGAAACCGGTTGGGCAGTTCTACAGGCGATGCTCCGCTGGACGCGCACCATCGTGACCGTTGATGACGACTCTGATGTTGAAGAGCCAGAGCCCGATCCGAGCGTGATCGAAGGTCTTCAAAATTTCGGGCGATCTGTCGTTGCCCATTTAACCAGGTCACAGGAGCTATGTGAGCGTTTGAAGTCGGATCGTGCTAAGCAGGAAGAGATATACAGGATCGATCACCTTTCTTATGGCTGTATGTGGGTCGCTGAAATTTTGCGCCACAGCTCGGGTGAAATGACAATCCTACATATTGAATCCCGCAAGGGGGTTCGGATTCGATATGAGAATTTTGGAAATGCTTTTCATTTCTTCACGGTTCTACAGTCCACTTTGAAAGGGGTAATACCCGGGGCAAAGCCGGCTTCCCCAAATACATTGAATGCAGCACTCGGCAAAACTGAGGTTTCGCAGGGTTTGTCTGATGGATCCTGCTGGCACTATGGGCAACCGACATGCAATGAACCTGATCTCGCTGCATCAGTTTGGGGCGAAGGAACCCTAGATGAAATACAAATAGTTGATGATACCCAAGTGATGCTGCTTTGGCCGCCGATAGTGGAAAGTAGAACATGGGACGGTGGATTTTTTGGCCCGATTATTCATGCCGCTTTACCCCAGGTTGAAGTGGTCGGGACCTTAAGTTCAGAGGAAGTGGATCATTGGTTTGAGCGCCTCAATTTGAAGTCTCGCAAAGAAGCTAAGAGCTTCTGGCAGTTTTGGAAATGAAAGAGGAGAGTGCCTCTCCTGGATAGCAGAATCCGCGAACAAGATTAAATGATAAGGCAACGGACTGCGCTCGACGTAGTTGGTAAACTTTCTGCTCATGAAATGATCCCCTGCGCAAGCTTACAGGATTCTTCCAGGCCGATGCCCTTGAACTTCAGTTGGCGGTAGTCGAGCCCTGCCATCCACAAAATGGTGGCGTGGAAATCACGGACGTGAACGGGATTTTCGACGGCGGTGAAACCCAATTCATCGGTGGCTCCATAGGCGGTGCCGGCTTTGACTCCGCCCCCGGCCATCCACCAGGTGAAACCGTCGCCGTTGTGATTCAGAAAGCCTTTGTCGCCGCGCCCCATTTCGCCACCCCAAATGACTAGAGTCTGTTCGAGCAAACCGCGCTCTTTTAAATCGGTGATCAATCCGGCGAGCGGGTGATCGCAGGCCCGGCAAAGATTCGGGGTGACACCGCGCAACTGGACCGGGGTGTGGGTATCCCAGTCTCCCTGGCCTCCGCCGAGGCTGGGAACGGTCATCGACGGAACGGTGATAAATCTCACGCCGCGCTCGACGAGTCGGCGGGCGAGGAGCAATTTTGTTCCGGTGCTGCGGGTTGGCAGAGGATCGAGACCGTAGCGTTTTCGTATCGATGGGTTTTCGACTTCTTTGGAGAGATCGAAGGCTTCGGGAGCGGCGGATTGCATCCGGAAGGCAGTACGAAAAGAAGCGGTCCGCGAGTTGAGCTCGGCGACGTCGGGATGACGGCCGGAAAAATGGGTATTCAGCTCTGCCAGCTCTGATAGCCAGCGTTCCTGGGTTGCTGCGGAATCGAGTGGGCTGGTAAGATTTTCGATTGGATTCTTTAAATCGCGGATCACCTGAGCTTGCAAAGAGGGAGGCAGCCCACCGGCACCAATCGACCTGGCGCCTCCGTGAATCGCACCGTCGCTTTTCGCCCAGTTGTCGCCGGGAACACGACCGGTGAGAACGACATGCCCGGGCAGGTTGGCATTGCCGGTTCCCAATCCGTAGAGTAGCCACGCCCCGAGGCTTGCCTTCAGGGCGCTGGTGCCGGAAAAGATGTGTTGGCCGCCTTCTGCGTGGGTTGCCTTGGCTCCGTAGCCGGATCGAATGATACACAAGTCGTCAGCGACTTTTTGAAGTTCGGGAAACAGTTCGCTGATCTCCAGCCCGGACTGGCCGCTTTTTTGGAATTGGAAAGGATGTAGCTCAGGATCGAGCATTTTCTTTGGCTTATCAAAGGTATGTCCCTGAGCTGGTCCACCACGGCAGTAGTAGAAAATTACGCTCTTCACCTTGCCGGGATGATGCAGTTGGGTCGAGGGCACAGCCTCAGCCCCCCAGCCCGAGCTTGCGGCCACGATCCCGGACGCAGAGCACGTTTGTTTCAGGAATTGGCGTCGTTTCATCATTCGAGATAGATCAGTTCGTTGCTGCAAAGCAGTAGTTGGATGAATTCAGAAATTTCCTCAGTAGTAATTGATTTCTCTACTTGAGATCGTCGACGCTCTATGAATTCCCGGGCAAAAGTTAACTCACTATCAGTAGGATGACGCTGATAGACGGATTCGTAAATCACGTCCAGGCAATCGGGTAGTTCCAGACTGTCGAGCTTCAATCGTCTTACCAAGTCGGAAGCGACCTTTTGGGTTGCCGTAGGCTGGTTCATCAGAAACAGAGCCTGGGTAGGGGCAATCGATGCGACGCGCTTTTCGATCAGGTCGTCTGTGGTTGGCGGATCGAAATGGGAAAGATAATGGACCTCGCCGAGAAGGTTGCCATCCCGTCGCCCCTCCCCTATCCAGGTCATGGTGTTGACGATCGGTTCTGCTTCGAGACGGCGAACATTCTGTCTCGCGAAAAAGCGATTCGCCGGGTCTTGTTTGCTTTCTGTGATCGCGGATTGCTGATAGGCATTACTGATGACGATTTCTCGAATGACCGATTTTTTCGACCAGCCGCTTTTGATCAATTTCACAGCGAGGGCATCGATCAATTCCGGCATCTCGGGAATCTCACCAAGGCGACCCAGTTCCTTTGGCGAACGACACAAACCTTCGCCAAAGAGATGTAACCACATGCGATTGACAGCCGCCCGCGCGACAAGGGCTGACTGGGTGGAGTCTTGAGTGATGATCCACTTCGCCAGCTCGAGTCGACCGCTCGATTTTTCATCGATGTGCGTTTGCTCGCCTCCAAAAAATGTAGGGAAGCCCCGGGGAATCAATTCGCGAGGTTCCATGACGTCGCCACGATCGAGCAATCTAGCATCGCCGAACCAGGCGGGGACCAAATCGGGGTAGAACTGCCGTTTGTCTGCCTTGGCTTCAGCGGCAAACTCGGCGAGCTCCTCAGCCCGACGCAAGCCTCCTTCGCAGCGAACCACGATTCGGGCGGCGCGGAGTTTTTCGAGTTCGGCGTCGATCTTTACGACTTCGTCATCCCACTTGGTGAGTTGTTCCACTTCAGGATCACCTTTTCGAAAGCTGCCGAAGCGATGCCGCTCCCACCACTCGAGGCGCTCGGTTTCGAATCTCTCTTTCCAGGTGGATAGCTCCTTCTGCAAATCTATGAGCCCCAGTTTTTCCGAACGGACGATGAGACCGATTTCAGATTTGTGACCGCCAATTTGGTAGCCAATTTCTTTGAGCGATCTGACATCGAAAAACCGCTGTTTGAAATCGGAGAGATTCAGTTCGCGTTCGTCGATCGCGGTTTGAATATCGAGTTTCAGTTTTTTGTCGGCGCTTGCTTTGAGTTCGCCCTGCAAAACGGCGACTTCCAGTTCCATGAGGCGCTTGTCCCACGGTTTCAGAAAACCCTGGCGCTCCTTCATCCATCGATTTCGCAACTCGCCACCATGGCTACTGATTCTCGTCGCCTCGACCCGAATCAGCCCATCGAAATGAGCTTTTTCCTGGAGCAGTTCCCGTTCCCGCTCAACGGCTGCGAAGGCTTCAGCCGGTGACTTTGTGTCACTTGGCACGGGGCCAAACCAGCTGCTTTGGAAAAATCCGAGCAGAGCGTAGTAGTCGCGCTGCGAGATGGGATCAAATTTGTGATCATGACAGCGGGCACACTCCAGGCTGATTCCCATGAGCGAGCGGCCCATGAATTCGACGCCTTCGTCCAGCTTATCCATCAGAGCAAAGGTCTCGGTGGCCGCGTTTTGAAACGTCCTCGCACCGTTGAGTGGCACCGCGGCGGCCAGTGCCAGATCGATCGAATATCCCGAGCCATCCCGCCCCGGCATGAGATCACCGGCGAGATGCGTCTGAGCAAACCAATCGTAGGGAACGTCCTGGTTGAAGCAATCCGTCACCCATTTTGCATACCTGGCCGGCAGCATTTCCGGCCCCCGATTCTGCTGGCCATTGGCTCCGTTGCGCGTGTAGTCGAGCCAATGCCGCCCCCAGCGAGTTCCATACAGGTCGGATGAGAGGAGCCGATCAACTACCTTTTCGAAAGCGCCCGGCGAGTCGTCATTGATATAGTTGGCGATTTCTTCAGGAGTTGGTGGGTAACCGATCAGATCATAACTGACACGCCGCAATAATCGATGACGATCGGCAGACGGAGCCGGCTCAAGATCCTCCGCCTGCCAACGCTTTTCCAAAATGGTATCGATCGATCCAGCCGAGGTCGGCAAAGGTCGAAATGCCCAGTGTTCGCGATCTGCATCGCTAATCGTGAAGAGCTTTTCCCGGGTCAGGACTTTTTCGTCAGAGGGCCAGGGAAGACCGCGGCGAATCCACTCTTCCAGAGATGCGATTTTCTCTTCGCTGAGTTTGTCGCCACCTTTCGGCATTTTTAATACCCCTTCGTGGCGAACGGCCGAAAGAAGAAAACTCTGTTCCGGGTCTCCAGGAATTACGACCGGACCACGATTACCTCCAGCAAGGATTCCATAGCGCGAACTCAGCATCAACCCGCTTTCCGGATCTTTACCGGCGTGGCATTTGAAACAATGAGTAAACAGAACCGGACGGATTTCCTTTTCAAAGAAAGTGAGATCTTCCTGTGAGAATTCCGGGGTATCGTCCCTGGCGCCCTCAGCGACCCAGCGTTTCAGGAGATCGATCTCGTGATCAGGAAGCGGCTCCTCTTTTTTCGGCATACGAGGCTTGGTCTCGCCAGTGACGCGCAGAACCAGCGGACTTTCGCCCGGATTTCCAGGAATCGCCGCGGGGCCGTCATCATCGCCGCCGCGCAGGATGGTGGCAACCCGTGTGAGATCGAGTCCGCCCTGAGAATCTTCAGGATGATGACATTCGTTGCAGCGATGCTCCAGAAGAGGCAGCACTTCGCGCTCGAATGACACCGGGTCCTTTGCGATTGCAGAGGAGAGCAGAAGGCATGCCCCAACGGATAGGTAGAAGATTAACTTCATTTCGATTTTGGAACTTGAGGCATCTACTTATTGTATGTCGAAACTCCTCGGAATTTACCGAAAAATAATGAACTTTTTAATGGTCGACATTGCGTGGTGTGTGAAGTCTGACCGGTGGGATTGGAAAAGCGATTTATCTGCCAACTCTCGCGCCTGAACTGATAGGGATTTACTTGTTCAAGGATTTTTATCGGGGAGTCGGTCCTGCCAGGATTGAGGGGCAATCAGAAATCACATCCTCCGCCGTGAAGGGGCGTAGCAAATGCAGCGTAAGGAACACCGCCGTGTTCAGCTATTTGCGGTTTGATTGAAAACCGACACTCAAAGTAAATCGCCGATTTCGTTATTTCGTCTTCACTTTGATGAAACCGGAATCCGTAGAAGTTCCGTCAGCTTCGGATACACTGGTCACAATGAGGGTGATTCGTTTCTTCTTCACAATCGTCTTGCGCCGCCCCTGACGCCTGACTTTCTTAACGATCTTTTTCTTGTTGGGTTTCACTGTCACTGTAATCGCATGTGCCGGCGCTCCCGGATCGAGTTCCCCTGTTTGGTAGGTGCCGGACACCACCGCAGCCGTCACATTCCCGGCTGGACTTGTGTAGATGACCTTGAACAAGCCGTTCCCCCGAGTCCCGCGAACCACAAAATCATCCGGGATCTCCCCGTCATTTCCAATCGTTGCGACACCGCGCACAGTTCGGGCTTTTTTTGAAATTAAGTTTAAGGTTTGGCCAGCTGCCGTACCATAGACCCCATCACCAATCGTGCTGGCCGCCGATCGGCCCACTTCATTGTCGGGCTGGAAGCTCACCATCGCACCCAGAGTGACCTCCAATTGGTAAGCTCCGCTCTGAGTCGCCCCCTTGCTGCCGACCTCTACGGTGTAGGTTCCCGCTGGCAAGGGCTGGTTGATCAGGAAATTCTCGTTAGAACCCAGGTCATCCCCGACGTTGGGATCGTTAAGCAAAGTACCGCCGGAGTTGCGGAGGCTGCCGATGGTGTCCACCGGGCCGGTTGTCTGAATCTCCACGAACTTTGCCGTGGTCACAGTGAAGGAAAAGAAATCACTGTCACCCGGCTCTAGCCAGCCGGTCGCCGTTCCCTGGTCACCCGTGAAAGACAAGGCCGTTGCTTCGCCGGGAGTGCTGCCGTGGACATCGAGCACCACCCGGTTGTCCGAGGATGTTGCCGCTAAGCTGTTATTCCCGGCGGCGTCGGTGGCGGCTCCGGCATTGATCGCAGCGGTGATCAAGCCTTCCGACGCCGTGATCGCGATCGAGACGGAAAAGGTTGATGGGCCATCCGAGACCGTGGCGGCTCCAGCGGCCGTTCCGCCCGTAACGATGTCTCCGTTTCCGAATCCGCCGACAGCTTCGCTGAAGACCACAGTGAACAGAACGGGACCGCCCGAAGCGGGATCGGCCTGTCCGGCGGCCTGGTTAATAGTCACGGTTGGTGCCCCGGTGTCGATGGTGAGCTCGAGAGCAGCGCTGGCTGCGGAATCATTCCCGGCGGCATCCCTTGTGATGGCGGTCATCTCATGGACGCCTTCCTGCAATACGCTAGCGGTGATCGACCACGGACTGTTGGCTGTGCCACCGCCCACGTCGCCATCGAGACTGCTGTTCAGGGTCACGGTGGTGCCGGTGTCGGCCTGGCCGTCGATCGTCGGCGTATTGTCGCTGGTGATGTTGTCGCTGTCCGAAGTCCCGCTGTCGCTCGCGGCGAGCAGATCGAGCACGGTCGGCGCACCCGGTGCCGCGGTGTCGATCGTGACTGTCAGGGCCGGGCTGGCCGCGCTGCCGTCGGCCGTCGCTGTAATCTGATGCGCGCCGTCGGCGAGGGCGCTACCGGCGGTCGCACTCCAGTTGCCGGAGGTGTCCGCCACGCCGGTCCCGATGATGCCACCCGTCACGCTGCTGCTCACGCTCACGAGCGCGCCCGCCCGGGCCGTCCCCGTAAAGGTCGGGGTCGTGTCCTTCGTCATATCGTCCGCAGTCGAGTCACCGGAATCTGATCCGGTTGTCAGGTCCGGGGTGCCCGGTACCGGAGTCGCCGTATTGGCCACACCCGGCGTCGGTGATAGCACCGAAAACCCGCTTGTGCTGCGGGCGCCTCCGTCGCCGTTGGGCAGGCGCTGGAGGGAATGGCCGGCTGCGTTGCCGTTCTCAGCCTCGTCCAACTGCGGTTCACTGGCATTGAGCAGGACGAGCAGTCCCGTGTCATCGACCTGGCCCGAATCGTAGACCAACGCGTCGATCAGATCGTCGGTCGTGACCGCCGTTCCGTTCGGAAAATCCACGGCGTTTCCCGTATACAGGGCTACGGCATCAGCGCCGTCTTGCAGGGTGCCGTCGGCAATGAGCAGATCGACATTCGGCACGGCACTGTTGCCGATCACAAAGTAGCCGTTGGCATCAGTGCTTTCTCCATCGAGATCGATGGAATGATAGCTCGTGTCGGTTGCTCCATCGAAGAGGACGAGGACGAGTCCATCGAGCGCTGTGTTTCCGTCACCGCCGTCGTAGAGTTCGATGAATTCACGGGTATCGGAAGACTGAGTCAGGACATCGACTTCGTTGATGAGGATGGGAGGAACCGATGGAAGAAAAACTTGTCGAACGGATTCATAACTCGAGCCGCTACCGCCGTATAACGCACTGTTGGACAATTGCTGACCGGTGGCGCGGATCAACAAGTTCTGGTCGAGGGGCAGGCTCAGTCCCGTCACTTCCCAGTCACTGGTGATGCCGATCCGGGAACCCTGGCCGAGAAAAGTCCAAGTAGCGCCGTCGTCAATCGATTGCTCAAAGGAAACTTGATCGACCTCCGGACTGCTGCCGCCGCGGGTCCAGGCCAAGTTGGAACCATCCTCACTCGCAGACAGGTTCTGAAAGGCAGCCGTATTGCTCAGACGCGCGATGCGGTTGCGGGTTACTCCACCGATTGCGGTGAAAAATCCCCCGACCAGAATCTTCCCGTCCGCCTGCAAGGCCAGAGAATTGACAGTGTTGCCCGCATTGGGATCGAGGTCGGGGTCAAGACTGCCGTCCGCATTCAGACGCGCGATGTAATTCCGTGTTACCCCACCGATGGTGGTGAACCAACCCCCGAGCAGAATCTTCCCGTCCGACTGCACCGCCAGGGATACGACACCGTTGCCCGCATTGGGATCAAAGGAGGTGTCGAGACTACCATCCGCATTCAGACGCGCGATGTAGTTCCGTGTTACCCCACCGATGGTGGCGAACACTCCCCCAAGCAGAATCTTCCCATCCGACTGCAATGCCATGGAATAAACGTCGTCGTTCGCATTGGGATTGAAGGTGGTGTCGAGACTACCGTCCGCATTCAGGCGCGCGATATTGTTCCGCGTCACCCCACCAACCGTGTTGAACGCTCCCCCGACTAGAATCTTCCCATCCGACTGCAACGCAAGGGAATGGACAACGCTTTGTATGCTCAGATTGGGATCAAAGCTGGTGTCGAGACTGCCGTCCGCATTCAGTCGCGCGATGCGGTTGCGAGTCACACCACCGATCGTGATGAACCCTCCTCCAACCAGAATCTTCCCGTCCGCCTGCACTGCCAAGGAACGGACAGTGCCGTTCGCATCGGGATTGAAGCTGGTGTCGAGACTGCCGTCCGCATTGAGGCGCGCGATGCGGTTACGGGTCACTCCACCGATTGCGGTGAACCCTCCCCCGAGCAGGATTTTCCCGTCCTCTTGCACGGCCACCGGATACACATAATTGTCCGCATCGGGATTGAAGCCGGTGTCGAGACTGCCGTCCGCATTCAGACGCGCGATGCTGTTGCGGGTCACTCCACCGATTGCGGTGAAATATCCTCCGACCAGAATCTTCCCGTCCGACTGCAAGGCTAGAGAAAGGACCTCGTTATTCGCATTGGGATTAAGGTCGGCATCGTTACTCCCGTCCGCATGCAAGCGTGCGATGCGGTTGCGAGTCACCCCTCCAATGTTGAAAAATACTCCGCCGAGCAGAATTTTTCCGTCCGCCTGCACGGCTAAGGAATAGACATTGCTGTTAGCATTTGGATTGAAGGACGGGTCGAGAGTTCCGTTGGTATTGAGGCGCGCGATGCGGTTACGAGTCACCCCACCGATCGTGGTGAAACCTCCCCCGACCAGAATCTTTCCGTCCGACTGCACTGCCAGGGATGAGACACGACTATTCGCGTTGGGATTGAAGCTGGTGTCAAGACTGCCGTCCACATTCAAGCGTGCGATTTTGTTGCGAGTCACCCCACCGAGGGTAGTGAAATCTCCAGCCAACAAAATCCCCCCGTCCGCCTGCAACGCCAGGAATAAGACCGTGTTATTCACATTGGGATCGACAAAATTGTCGTCGAGACTGCCGTCCGCATTCAGACGCGCGATGCGGTTACGAGCCACCCCGCCGATCGTGGTGAACCCGCCTCCGACCAGAATTTTCCCGTCCGACTGCGACGCCAGGGAAAACACAGTGCTGTTCGCATCGGGATCAGTGAAGCTGGTATCCAGACTACCGTCCGCATGCAGACGCGCGATCCGGTTCCGGGTCACCCCACCGATCGTGGTGAAATTTCCCCCGAGCAGAATCCTACCGTCCGACTGCACTGCCAGGGACGCGACCTCGTTGTTCGCATTTGGATTAAAACTAGTGTCGAGACTGCCATCCGCATGCAATCGTGCAATACGGCTACGAGCCACCCCGCCAATGACGGTGAAAGATCCCCCGACCAGAATTTTACCGTCTGCTTGCAACGCCAGCGAGTGGACAATGCCGCTGCTCGCATTGGGATCAAAGCTGGTATCGAGACTTCCGTCCGCATTAAAACGCGCTATGCGGTTGCGAGTCACCCCACCGATGGAAGTGAACTCTCCCCCGACCAAAATCTTCCCGTCCGACTGCATCGCCAGAGAATGGACAGGGATGTTCGCATCGGGATCGAAGCCATCCAGCGGACTCCCAATGGCTGCTGACTGGGACGGCATTATCAGGAGGGCGATGCCGACCATCGCAAGCGTCGCTGTATATCGCGGAAAGAAATCCCTCAATTTTCGAAAGGGGTTCTGAGGGGCGATAGCAGGGCTCCTGGTGTTCATAAAAAATGAAGGCATTTTTTCTTTCAGCAATTGCGGATCGTAAGATCAGTTGCTCTCACTCGTTAACAGATAAGAAATCGCTTTTTCAAGACCAAAAAGCAAGCGGATTAAAGGCACTTCGGACCGGGGATCGGATGGGGTCCAGGGGAAGGTGGATGAATTGTTCGGTTCTTTGAAATTGAACGAATCCGTGAAAGGGGCCAAAAATCCTTGGTGTTGTGACTCCTCCCCCATTCCAAGTAGCTTCAAGCGGCGATCGCATTCCTTGGTGTCATCAACTCGTCCCGGAAATCAAAGTGCCGGATACTTCCGGAGAGTCGAGTTTGTGACACTGAATTCTGGAGGCAAAATAGGTGAAAAACCCCAATACTCTCTCCACGTTCAACTTTTTATGGGCGCTGGGAAGAGGTGTCATCCCCCCCTCTTTCTGGACACGTAGGCTCAGAATCACAAGATGCGAAGACTCGATTCAACAAGGGCATTCCAACTCACCTTTTAACTTCTCAACTTGATCACCGGAGAATCGATTCGGTGTCTGACTTCGAACTTCTTTTCAATCGACGGTGCATCTTATTGAGCATTTTTCGGTGAAAATAGGGATATAGAAATTCGACAATTTTTTTATACGAACGAAACCAGGTCTCATGAACAATGACGGTTCCTTCTGAGTCATCGGCACCCTCAAATCGAATGCTTTGAAATCCGTAGGAGGGAGCTCCCTGTAGATAGGCAAAAACGACCCTTCGGCTGACCGGATCGATCTCCACAATTTCGAGAGCCACCATCATCGCAGGGTGATTTGAGATTGCGACAGGGAGTGAAGACATATCGATGAAAAGCTTCATCCCTTCTTCAAATCCTTCCCAATTCCTTGCGATATCTTCCTCCGTATAAGTCTTCTGGGTAGAAGGAACGTAAATTGCGTAGATTCGACTTCGCGGGTTATTCCAAATGTTTAAGGGGTTGGTTTTGACATAAGTAGCGAACACTGCTGCTGGAGGTCTCGGATCTTGAAATTCCATGCCCGAATACTGAAAGGCCTCCAAATCTGCGAAGGTTTCCGGTCTCGCTACATTGAAATCAGAAGCAGGAGTCGCTTTCAGAAACCGGGCAGACGAATGAACCCCTAAACCGTTCCTTTCAAATTTATCGGGCTTTGACGAGCCCTCCCCTGCAGAAAGGCTGCCAATTAAGAGCAGTTGAAAAACCAACACGCTCGTTCCCCCCCAACTTAACTTTTTCATAACATTATCCCCAGCCCCGGAGGCTAGTGCATTGAGGTATACGCTTACAAGGGCCAAATCAGGCCGCCTGCTTAACATTGGAATCACACAAAGCCAGGGGTGGCTGCTCACCCCGTCGGTTAGAACAACATCGGTCTAGAGAGACTCATTGCACCACCGCTCGAGAAAGGGGAAGAATTTCGCGCTCGAATCATACGGAGTCATTTGCGACCGCAGAAGAAAGCAGAAGGCTTGCCAAAACGGATAAGTAGAAAATTGAATTCATTTCGATTTTGGAATTTGAGGCCTCTACTTATTGCATGTCGAAACTGCCCGGAATTTACCGAACAAAACATGAACTTTTTGACCCTCGACACAGCGTGGTGTGCGAAGTCGGACCGGTGGGGTTGGAAAAGTGATTTTCCTGGTAACTCTCGCAGCTAACTCATAGGAAATTGCTTATTCATGGATTCATATCGGAGCGTCGGTCCTGCCGGGTTTAAGGGGGGCTAGTCGCCCTGATCGCTGGCTGTCTCGCTTTTCCCCTTCTGGCGGGAATGATGACGTTCGGGGGAGCCGCCATGATGGAGGCGTGGAACAAGAGTCAACCGGAGATTCTCGCGTTGAACCAAGTGCTTTCCTACCGTGACATGGCTTGGATGCACGGTCAGAATCCGCCCGAGGATCGCCTTGCAGGGACCTGGCTGGTGCCAAGATAGAAAATGTAATCACTCACCTGGTTTACCAATCCCCTTGATACGCCTCAGTTGTGATGTACCGCCGAGGTAGAGGTCGTCTCCGATAAAAACCACTCGGCCGGGCTCGGCCGGACAGATCGTCTTGATTTCGAAAGTTTCCGGGTCGGCCCGCTGCAGCGTGTCTTTGACGAAAAAATAAATCTTACCGTCCGGGCCGCGGGCAATCTGGCGGATCGCTCTTCCGGGAAGCGGGACCCGCTTTTCGACCTCGCCCGTTTCGATATCTGCCCGATACATCACCGGCAATTTGTCGTGCAGACCGAGGCCGAACAGTTTGCCGGGTTCGGTCTCGACGACCACTCCGGCCGAGCCGTCCGATAGTGGCGAAAACTTCCTCGCGATCTTCTGTTCCGCGGTGTCGTAGATGATCAACTGGCCATCGCGCTTGGTGATCTCCGGGTGGGACGGGTCAGCGGAAAAATCAGATGCGTAAACAATGAATTTTCCGTTCATCGCCGAGGTCAGGTATTCGCAATCGTCGTTGGGAAAGTGGATCCCGCCAAACTCGCTGGTCTTCGGGTCCCACCAGCCGATGCCGCCGCCGGTGGATTCCCGCTCATTGTGATTTCCCGAGTAGATCCGGCCATCGGCGCCTTTAACGATGAAGACGGCGTATTTCGAGGTGATGCTCTCATGCCAGTCGCCGATGACCCTGCCACCATTCGAATCGAAGACGCCGAAGATGGCATTGGGATATCCGCAGAAGTAGAGGGTCCTGTCCATCTCGAGGAGATCGTAGACATTCTTCGAAGCGGGATTGCCAAGGAGGGTGAATGTTCCTGACTCCGGGTCGAAGGTGTGAACATTTCCGTAAGGACCGGTCGACACCGCCAACCTTCCGCCGCTCAGTTGTGCGAGTCGCTCGATGGCCATGTCCTTTCCGAAAGCGGGAAACGTCGCGGCCTTCCAATCTTCGCCCTTCAGGCGATAGCGAATCGTGGCGCCGCCATCAGCGATGGAAAGCGTTCGGCCGAAGGTCTCAAACTGTGGCTGGGGCAGGTCAACCCCGGGCACATGAGAGTCGTCGTATTTGGGAATCGATTCGACCGGTTCCGCGTTTCCGCCGGCGAGCCGAAACGAACGGGTGGCGCGCTTATCCTTTCCCGGAGCGCTGAACGCCACCGCGAGAAACACTTCGTCGCCCCGCTGATGAACTTCGGGGAAATCGGTGGGATCGAACGTGAGAAGATTCTTCTGAGTCCCGGTTTGGGTGTCGTAGGCAACTACGAACCACGGCATTTTCCCCGCCGCCGTGTAAACGTAGCGGCCATCGCATCCGACGCTGTAGCCGTAGATATTCTTGATAGTAAACGGTCCGCCCTGGGGGCCGAAATCGGTGATCTTCCCAGTGGATGGATCGATCTTCGCCGCCGACCCGGTGGGATAGTCGGATACGTAAACGGCTCCATCGGGGCCGATCGCCATGCCCCGCAACCAGCGCGCGCCGGGGATTGGCCGGATCAGTTTGATGGTGTCTGCGACCGGATCGTAAATGGAAAGCCCCCCGCGTCCGCAGGAAGAAAAAAGTTTGCCGTCCGCTCCGACAAAAGTGGGCCAGGTCAGATAATCGCTTTCAAATCCGGGAGCTTCGGCTTTCCGGGCTGAACCATCTCGCAAATTGATGATCCAGGTGCCGCTCCCGTCTTCGAAACCGATCAGAAGACGGGGCGGGTATTCCGCCGTTCCCGGCGACACGGCATGGCCGCGAATGAAGGCCTGCCGCTCCACAGTGCCGAGCCCCTCAACCGAAAAGCCTTCAGCAGCGAATGCGGAGCCCATCGAAAAGGTCAAGACAAGGGCGAGCCCCACCGCTGCCGGTTTGACCGAAGAGCGTTGGATCGGCGGGCGAACCCTGTTCGATTGGTTTCTCGCGAATGAAGTTCTCATGCGGTCGTTACCTAAAAAGGAGCGGCGCAAAGTCGGCGAGATAGCCGCGCCAGATTGGCCAGGCATGGCTGCCTTCGGTGAGCAACCATTGGTGATCGACGCCGGCTTCATTGAGCCCATCGATAATTTTTTTGTTCTCGCCCAGCAGAAAATCGTCCTTTCCGCAGGCAATCCAGAGAAGCTTCCACTGCTCATTTGTTTTGCCGGCACTACCCAGAACTGCTTTGACGGCCTCGGGAGCGGGAACTGCTGCGCTGAAGGCGCCGATCCACGCGAAAGCGTCCAGTTCATTGAGTCCAATTGTCAGGGAATGCAGGGGGAGAAAGGGTAAAAATTCTGATTTTGACTTCATTTCTATCAAAGAATCAGGATTTTGAGGTGAAAAGTCAAGAATGCCATAGTTCTGCATGGCTCTCCTGTCGTCTATCCTTGAGTCCAGGCATGAAAGTCCGGCGACCTCTCTGAGGAGGCTTTACGTTTTCTGAACCAATCGCCAATCAGCCAACCGAATAAAGCAGAAGGCTCGCCCCAACGGATAGGTAGAAAATTGACTTCATTTCGATTGGGGAATGACAATCGAAATATCGACGTCGTCAACGTAAGTCAGCACACGCTGGTCATTGTGATCGACAGTAAAAGCACCCAACATCAAAAAGAGAGTTTTGCCGTTGGCCGGTAGATCGAGCCCTACTTCCAGTCGCCTCCATTCGCGAGCTTCATCCATCCACACGGTGCTGCCGTGGGTGACCCGGGAAACGGCATGATCTCCTATCACAGCCCAATCTTCCTGCATCCAGGCCGGATCAATGGATTCGATTCCCGTATTAAAAATCGCAGCCCTCGCCAAATGTCGGCTTTTCACCCCGGATTGATCAGAAAGAAAAGAAGCCTGAATTGTGAGCCGTGTTCGCTCAGTCGGCGCGATATTCGTCAGATCTAAAGCGATGATACCGCGCCCCATAAATTCGATTTCCCCAGCATCAAGACGTAGGACAGCGTTCCCCTCTTTTTCAACAATCGACGAACTTCCTGACCATTCCCCAAGCCTTTCAGGGAATGGGAATGAAGAAGACGGGGGCGACTGAGAAAAATTTTCAGAGAACCACTGAACCACTCCGCGACCAACGGGGTCAGCATTCATACCCATCACGATCGTAGTTCCAAAACATCCGAGGACGAGACCCGCTGCGGCCGAAAACCATGGAGACAAATAGAGATTTCTCTTCGCTGCCGGAGGACTTGCCGCGAACCCCTCCAGTCCATACTCAATATCCTGATGGAGAAACCAGAGTGCCCGAGCGTCCGCATTTTCGTCGAGTCGTTGAGTCAATTCCTGATGGTCCACATCCGAAATCGTGCCGTTCGCTTTTGAACTGAAAAGTTCGATCAATCGTTTTTTGTCTTCCGGTTTCATCGCTTATCGTGCGCTTTCGGCGTCGAGGGTTTGTTGCACGCAGTCAGTCAGTCTTTTTCTGATGAGATTTAATTTGTTATAGATCGTCTGTGGCGCACGGCCCAGACTGGACGCCAGTTCGGAGATTCGATTTCCATCCAGATAGGCCGCTTTCACGAGTTCCCGATCACTGTCGCGCAGTTTCCCCATGCAACCCTCGAGCGCTGAAATCCTTCGACTTTGATTCGGTAAATCCACGAGACGCTCAGAGGACAATTTTTCCAAAAGCGCATCATCAAAGTGCAGCGGTGACCGCGCCGCGAGCCTCTGAAAATTCTTTGCTTCATAAAAACAAATCGTAGAAGCCCAGGCCACAAAATCGGTCCCCGACTCGAAGTCATCGAATTTCTGCCACATGATCAAACTCGCCTTCTGCAAAACATCCTCTGAATCCTGGCGCACCCCAAGCAGACTCATCAGATAGCCAAGTAGTTTGCCGTGCGACGTCGTCAGCAGTGACACGAATTCCTGATTTTGCTCGTCTCTTGGAAGTTGAGGCATCTACTTATTGTATGTCGAAACTTCCCGGAATTTACCGAAATAAAATGGCGCTCTTTCAAGCTTGCAGAAACCCCAAGATTGATGTTTTCCTATAACCAGCTAATTGACAATGCGTAACGAAGATTTCTTACTTCAAAAGTTCAAGCTTATTGGCGAAATTGCTCGTCGAAAAAATCGATAACGGCTTCGGGGTGAATCGAGTGCCCGCCGTCGTGCGTATGGTAGCGAAAGTTTTCCGGTTTCCCGAGCGCCTCGTACTGCGCCCGGTGAATACTGGTGTAATAGCGCTCGTGCCAACGATGTGAATTGCTGTCTTTCGGCCCGCCATGACCTGACATGAGCGGACGCGGTGCGAAGGGAAACATAAGAATGTTGCGGTCGCCGAGTTGAAAGGTCCCGGGCACAAGGTGGCAGAGATCGCCGACACCGGAGAAGTCAGCCGGATCGGCATCGTCGCCGAGAAAGACGCTCTTGGTTGCATATTCGGCGACGGCCTGGATGCGGTCGGAAAGCAGGCCGGTCTGGATCGCAAGCCAACCGCCAAGCGAAACGCCCGTCGCGCCCATCCGGGTTTCGTCGACGCGTGGGTGGATCGCCAGAATCTCAGTCGCGGCGACGGCGGCCTTCAGCTGCACGGCGCGGGTAGTGTCCTTGCCGAGTCCCAGCCGGAATGTTGTGATTGCCTTCTCGTCATCGCCGACCGGCGCACTACGCGAAAGGTAGCCGGTGTCGATCTTCTCAATCGCAACGGAGGCGAAACCAGCTTCGGCAAGACGGACGGCGATGGCGCGCTGATAGCTGAGCCGATCAAAGACGAGATCGTGCAGGCCCTTCTTTCCGTGACCGGGGCAGCACAGAATTCCGGGTAGCCCTTTCGCGTCGCCGGGCGGAAGGCAAACCACGACGGGAATCGTGTCGCCGGTGTCAATGATCTCGACAACATGCGCTTGAATCGTGACGCCGTTTTCGAGAACGAATTCCTTGACGATGCGCGTCTTGAACTGCTCGGCAATCGGGCTTGCGTCACCCTCTGGTGGATTGCGCACGACCCAGCGCTCAATTCCCAACGAAGCCGTGAACGTGGTGATCACTTCTTCGCGAAAGCGTTCGAACTCTTCCGGCTTGAGCGGGAAATCGGAAGTGTCCCACGCTCGTTCCCGGCGATACTGATCCATGAGCGACTCGACTGAGGAGCGGAGTTCCCTGGCGTAGACTTCAGCAAGCGGATCGCCAGGCCTTTCCTGAGCAAAGACGATCGAAGGCGCGAGAATCGAAAGAACGGCGAAAGTGAGTCGAGAATTCATACGGTTTTAGTTTGCTCTCTTTTAGCATACCGATAAACGACCTGTCACTAAGCCAGTTTCAATTCAGCTTCAGTTCGGACCCGCGCTAGGCTGAAGCCGCTCGAACAATTCCACCAACTTGTCCACCAGGATCGGCGACGCTCCGACTTCTGCATGAGCGACGGTGAGCCACGTTTCGTAACCTCCAAGCTCATGCTGCCGCGGCGAGGGAAGGTAACCAAGCCCGCCATTTGCCAACCCGATGAAGAATGTGTCCTCGAACGGGCTGCGTTCCTGAATCTCAAAGCCAATTTCGACGAACACTTCGAAGGGCAATGCCCCGATGCCGAGGTCTCCGATTCCCAAGGTCTGCACAAACACGTCGGCTGTCTCCGGCCACTCGGCAGCGTCAATCGCGCGGCGGGCAAAGACAGCCCGCTGGGAAAAGTCGCGGTCCTCCAGATCTTTTGGCCCGGCGTTTTCCAGTAAGTGCTGCGCTGCTTTCAACTGCTCCGGAGTCGGCCGACGGCGCTTCAGTGTCACGGGTTCGGCTGCCGCATTCAGCTCAACCCAGTCGTGATATTTGATCTCCTGCTCCACCTTGACAACTTCCTGCGCTAGGTCATCGGCAACCTCGCGCATCTTTTCATAACGCTCGTATCGCTTGCGGCCGGGCGTGCCGTAGTTCGCGAAATCGTTGTTGTTCACGTCCGCGCTGGCGCCGTTGCTCATCATGCCGACGAATGGCGGATCCTGTCCCGGCTCGACCATCAGTTGCTGGAGGCGATCGGCAAACGCGCCGAAGTAATCCGCCGAAATGTGTCCCTGGCCCACACCGCCGATGTAGTGAAGCCAGTAGTTCGCCAGCAGCGCAATCGGCCGGCCTTCAGCCGACTCGACCGAGAGCACGGAGACCTTCGGATTGACCGGACCAGCGGGTCTGTCGAGCACATCCAGAAATCGTCCCGGGTTCGTGGCTGCCAGATCTTCCTTACCGTAAGGACTCGTCACGGTCTGGCCGTTTTTCAACAGCCAGCGACGGTTGAAGACATGCTGCGGAACTTCGCCCACGCCCCAGCCGATGCGCGCGGGTTCCAGATTCGTGATGGCGCGCTGCATGCCGTCGGCAATGCGGCGGATGACGAACTTCTGGTAGTCGTCGAGCGGCTCATCGAGTTCGAGATAGCTTGTACCGCGTAAACTCGGTGCGGAGTGCGTGTGAGTGCCTGCAATGAGGACGTTTTCCGGCGGCAGGCCGGAGGTCTGCTGGATGAGCTCCTTGGTTGGACCGTGGATCTCAGTGGGGAACTTGACGTTATCTATGAGGACGATGGCCAGCTTCGTTTCGCCGTCGTCGAGGACGAGGCAACGCGCGTGCAGTTCGTCGTGGATGTGCTCCGCGCCGCGTGGACTGAATCCGCCGATGAGGTCGGTTCCGAGAAACGGCGTGATGTTGCTCGTCGCGGCGCCGGCGCGAAAAGTTCCGGGCTTGTCAGGCTCCAGTGCGGCGGCATTTGCCACGAAGAGAAGTCCAGTTAGAAGTGCGAGAGCTGTTTTCATTTTGATCAATGGGCTAGTCTTCATTTCCGGATTTTTCCACCGCGTGCAGGATTTCCCCACCATCGTTGCGAAACTCGATTCGCAGCGAACGATCCTCGCGACTTTGCACATGCAGAAACCCGCCCGTCGGTTCGGCGTACTTGAAGGGTTGTTTGATACGGGCGTCAGGATCAGTGCTGCGGGGATCGCCGGGGGCGTGGCCGAGGATCGAGTTCTCGTCATTCAAGGCGCCGCAACCAAATTCCTCAACGCCGCTGGGATGGATGCTGTGGAACTGCCAGTGGCGGTCGCCGCAGACGGTGAAGAAGCCGCTGATGTTGTTTTCCTTCAGCCAGGCAAAGAAGGTGTTGGCCTCGTGCTGGAAGCCGCCAAGGTTGGCATGGCTGTCCTTTTTGCGGGCGCCGTCAGGGCCGACCATCGGCGTGGGTGAGATGAGAATCTTCCACTTGGCGTCGCTTTCGCGAAGGGTGCGCTGGAGCCATTCGCGCTGGGTTTTACCCCAGAGGGATTTGTCAGGACCATCGGGCATCTCGTTCGGCGAGCGGTGGTCGCGGCCCTCGGTCAGCCAGATTTGCAGATTCTTGCTGACGCGATGGGTGCGGTAGGTCGGCTTATCGCGGTCGCCAGCGGGGGCGATCGGAAGCTGCTCGCGGAAAAGGTCAATGCCGGTGCCAGCGGCGGGGAGTTTGGCCCCGGTGAGATCGGCGTCGTCAAAACGAAAATCGTGGTCGTCCTTGGACCAGAAAGCGGGCGTGCGACCAAAAAATTCAACGAGGCGCGGGAAACGAAATTGTTCGTGCCATTTTTTACGAAGATCGGGTAGCGCCGTGGCTGCTGGCTGGTCTTTCGTGCGAGGCCAGTCGTAGTAGACGATGTCCCCCGTACCGACAAAGAAATCCGGCTTCAACTCGTTCATCGCAGCAACTGTCTCTTATACACATCTCCGAGCCCACGAGACC
>CAJXQE010000097.1 GCA_913058215.1 uncultured Verrucomicrobiales bacterium | reverse complement strand
GAGATCAGCCTCGGTCTCGTGGGCTCGGAGATGTGTATAAGAGACAGGTCTTTTCCTGGATTCGTTTCGTCGCTGCTGGGCATATCAGGTTCTTTCATCCGTCAGTAATTCTCGGGAAACTAAATATCAAACTGATCCTCCGATTGCGCAAACGTTCCTTCAACTTAGGCAAAGGTAGGAAAATCAGTGGTATTTATGCCAATAAATCCGATGTTTGTGCAATGGATAAATGGGCATGCAATATTGGATGGGGAGGTCGCATCGTCCGATTTCTCATTGGACTTTCCTGCCTTGGATGCGGGATTTACCTTCTACTTGTGCGAGACAGTGCCTTCTGGGGCACCGGACTTATAGCAGTTGGACTTTTCGTGTTGTTCGAAGCAATTCGCGGATGGTGTGCCCTCCGTTCGCTTGGAATCAACACTCCTCTCTAACATGAAGTCCGCCACTTGCATGATTCCCGTGCCTTGCCATTTTTTCTCAACCCGATGACACGCCCACTCCCTCTCTACCTGCTTTTATTGCTCCTGCTTCATTCCCCGCATTCGGTTTTTTCCCAGGGCGACATTTCCAAAATCGAAGTCGTCGATGGTCTCACTGTCAGTTCCGCGGTCAAACCGGGTCTCGTGGCGCACCCAATGATGGCCACGGTTGACGATACCGGTCGGCTTTTCGTCGCTGAAAGTTCAGGGGTAAATCTAAAACCGGAAGAATTGGAGAAAGATCCTCCTCATTCCATCCGCCTCCTGACAGATACTGATCAGGATGGAGTGTACGACAAGGCGACTACTTTCGTCGACAAATTGAATTTCCCACAGGGGGCTCTCTGGGTCTACGACTCACTCTATGTGATGTCTCCTCCCAGCCTCTGGCGTTTTCGTGACGACGACAACGACGGTGTTGCCGAGGTACGCGAGGAAATGGTGACCGGCTTTGAATACACAGGAAATGCTGCGGACGTGCACGGCCCTTTTCTGCATCCCAATGGAAGGCTATACTGGTGTCACGGCCGAAAAGGCCACAAGGTTGTCGATCCTGAAACAGGCAATCTCGTCAGTGAAGCAAAAGGGGCAAGAATCTGGTCCTGTGACATCAATGGCGGAGACGTTCAGGTATTCGCCGGCGGGGGCATGGACAACCCTGTTGAGGTGGATTTTACCGATGCCGGAGACATTGTTGGGTCGGTCAATCTTTTCTATGGCCGCCCTCGCGGAGACACCCTGGTTCACTGGCTCTATGGCGGTGCCTATCCCCGCTACGACCAGGAACTCGTTATCGAAGAATTTCCTAAAACCGGTGACCTGCTCAAAGAATTCCACAACTTCGGACACGTCGCCATTTCAGGTATGTGTCGCTACCGGAGCGGCACCCTGATTCCGGAATGGAGAGACCAATGGTTCACCGCTCACTTCAACACCTCGGAGATCACACGGACACGAACGCGACGGTCCGGAGCTTCCTACGCCGCACTGGAGACAGAAACCATTCTTCGAATGAATCAACCTGATGCTCACCTGACTGACGTTCTTGAAGATCGAAATGGTGATTTGTTAGTCATTGATACCGGGGGGTGGTTCCGAATCGGATGTCCCACTTCCCAGATCGCAAAACCGGACGTGGTTGGTGGAATATACCGGGTGAGTAGTGCCGGAAGAAAATCTCCCAGGGTCGAAAACCTTCCGTGGGCAACCTTAACTGCAGAGACCGTCTCCAGACACCTTGACGCCCGCCAGCCCTGGCTGCGGGAGAGATCAATGATTGAGCTCGCGATGCGGGGCCATCCCTCCATTCCTGAATTGCAGCGTATTCTGGAGTCGCCTGACTCCTCCTCTGCAGCGAGGTGCAATGCAGTGTGGACCCTTTCCCGAATGAAGTTTTCAGATTCCCCTGAACTGATTTTAAAGGCGCTGATGGATCCCGATTCCACCGTTCGAATCGCCGCATGCAACGCCATTGCAGTAACCCGTAGTTGGCAGACAATTGCCGCCAATGAGCCCAATGAAAGGGCCATCGAACTGGAAAGAAACCGCACCATTTCCGGGGCTCTTGTCAGTCTTGTTCGCACTGGTGAATCCGCACAAGCCGCGGCCGCGGCCGTTGCTCTCGGACGGATGGGCGATTCCAGTGTTGCCGGACCAATCCTCAATGCAGCTGGAAGAGCCGGCACCGACAGAGCGCTTCAACACGCCTTGATCTATGCACTCATAGAGCTCAATGATCCGGAGACGACCCGCTATTCTCATGAGTCCGAAAATCCCTTGCAGGTGGCTGCCGCTCTTCGCGCTCTTCAGGAGATGAAATCCACGAAACTGGAAGTTCTCGATGTTTTGCCGGCCTTAGAGTCTGAGAACGCTGCCTTGCGGACTACGGCCCTGGAGATCGCAAAACTTCATCCTGACTGGGATGCCGCGATCGCCAACCGGTTTCTGGAATGGCGAAGCGATTTAAGCGAGACCCGGCGAAATGCAGTTATTGATCTTGCACCAAATTTCCTTTCCGCGCCCCCCATGCTTTCTTTTCTTTCCTCACTGATGCTTTCGGAGAAAGCAGAGGAAAATGAGCTCGGATTCGATCTTGTCTCGAAGAGCAAGGGTCTCGAATTCCAACCCGAATGGGAAGACCGGTTTCGTGAATCTATCGCTGAGGGGGAAAAGGGACCGCATGCAAACGTAGCCCTCAATGCGATCATACAGTCCGGCACGAAACTCTTTGCCGACGATTTGAAGAAAATCGCCAATGATCCGAATGAACGGCTCATCTTTCGAATCAAAGCACTTCAAGCCATCTCCGGAACCAACGCTGTTCTCAGCGACGACATGTTTACCATGCTTGCGCAGGTGCTGAAAAACGAAGGGCTTTATTCGGTTCGCTCCCAGGCCATCGACATCCTTTCGACAGCTCGACTCACCAAGGAAAAACGAAATGAGCTCGCAAAGCTGACTGCAAAACTCGGTCCGCTCGAGCTCCCAAGAATTTTCGAAGTCTACCGGCGGATCGACAGCCCGGAACAGGCTGATTTCATCGCCGGCGGAATCGTCGCCTCCAACGGATTCCGCAATCTCGATTTCAATCGCGTCCGTCAGAAATTCATCACCTACCCCGAAGTTCTCGCGGCAAAAATCGCTCCGAAGATCGAAGAAATCATGAAGGAACGTTCGCAGCGGGCAGAGAAAATCAGCTCTCTCAATGAACAGCTCAGCAATGGGGACGTCGCCAGAGGGAAGGTCGTCTTCGAGAGCGGCAAAGGAACCTGTATCGTTTGTCACCAGATCGGTGAGACCGGTCGCGACATCGGCCCGAACCTTTCCACCATCGGTCGCATTCGTAAAGGCAGTGATCTTCTTGAGTCGATCATTTACCCTTCTGAATCTCTCGCCCGGGATTTTGAAACTTACGCAGTGGAGCTGAGTAACGGGAGTCCGGCTCTGACGGGAGTCATCCGTCGCGAATCAGCTCAGGGGATTGTTCTCGTGGACCTCGCCGGACAGTCCCACGAGATCTCTCGGAAGGATATCGCCAAGCTTACTTCCATTCCCATGTCTTTGATGCCTGCCGGGCTCGATCAGACTTTGAAGAATGAGGAACTGATTGATCTGGTGGCGTATCTTCTTTCCTTGAAATAATTGATAAAATCATTTCACCCGGAAGCCTTCTTTCTTTCCCGGTAAGCCCCCGGCGTAATTCCTACGGATTGCCGAAACTGTCGAGTGAAGGAACTCTGGTCTCCGTAACCGCAATCGAGCGCAATGAATCCAATACTCTCTTCGCTGCGCTCGAGCAGGTAGCAGGCCAACTCAATTCGCCGTCTCGTGATGTATTGCCCGGTCGTCAGATCAAAGAGTGCGCGGATACGTTGATCGAGTTGAAATCCGGAGAGCTCCGCTTTTTCAGCAAGATCGTCGAGGCGGAGAGTTTCATCCAAATGGCTCTCGATGTAATCCAGTACCGTCGCGACTGCCTCGAAGTCATGAGGAGCTTCGCTTCTCGATGAAATGTCACGGGAAATTCCCGAAACTCCGATCGTTTTTCCTTCCACATTTACGACAGGCTCTTTCCAGGTCAGACACCAGCCTTGATCGCCGTTGGGATGCAAATGAAGCTCCAACTGTCCTCGAATTGCCCGGCCTTCCCTGATGACTTCAAAGTCCTGCTCGGTAAAACTTTCTCCGAGATGTGCCGGGAAAACTTCGCGAGCGGTCCTGCCAATTAGCTCCCTTTTTTCTTTTTTTCCGCAGCGCTCAACGAGGGCCCGGTTTACCGAAACATACCGGCCCTCCCGATCCTTGATAAAAAAAACACAGTCCGGAACCGCATCAAAAATCTCGTCCGACATCCATGGGCGTCCCAATTCCTCCAGAAACTTCTGTTTGGCCTGCTCTTCACTCATCAGGTTTCACCTTAAGACAATCTGATCCTACCTACGAGGATGCGAGCCTTTCACATCCACATCATCTGCCACCCCTTTACTCCCACCCGGAACGAGCATTTCGAACTTCCGCAACTTCGGGTAAAGATGGCTTCGAAGATATCCGTTTCCAGGATTTGAGCGGGCAAAGTTTTGATGATAACTCTCGGCCGGATAGAATTCAGGAGCATCCGCAAGCGCCGTGAGAACATCACGACCGAATTTGCGCTCTTCATTCATTCTCCGAATGGATTCAATCGCAGCAAGTTTCTGCAAATCATTGTGAGCGAATATCACTGAGCGATACTGGCGTCCACGATCCGGTCCCTGCCGATTCAACTGGGTTGGATCGTGAAGTAAAAAAAAGACATCGAGCAATTCGTCGTAGGGAATCACTTCCGGATCGAAATGGACCTGTACAACTTCGGCATGATTCGTCCGTCCGCGACCGACGGTTTCGTAATTTGCCGTTTCCGCTCTTCCACCCATGTAACCCGACACGGCAGAGTAGACCCCGGCCGTCTGATGGAAAACTTCTTCCACACACCAGAAGCATCCTCCCCCGAAAGTCGCGACCTGCGCGCTTTCCGGTGCCGGCAATTGATCCGGATTCGTCGCCATCGGAACTCCCCGGTCACAAGCGGCGAAAAGGAGAAGCACTGCGGAAAAAAGAAGGACGTGCCGGAATCGATTCATGTGGAGAACGATCTTCGCATTCAGGATTGTTTCAAGCTCGCAAGCGGTGCAGGGCTCAAGCAGCTCTTTGCCGCCAGTTCTTTTCCAGCCAGAGCACGCAGGTAGCCCGGCACTTCCCTTTTCGCCACTTCGAGCGCTTTTACCATTCTCGCGGCCACTGTCGGAACCGTCCACACTTTGTCCTTTCTTGGAATCAGGTCCTTCCCCTTCGAATCCAGGAAACGTATTACCTGAAAATTCCACGCCGGCTCGCCGAAGCTCTTTAAAATCTCCGCATCTTTTCCCGGTCTATTGTTGTGAACCAGAACCGGCACAAACTCGTTTTCGATTGCCTCAACGATTTGAGGATTACTCAAGACTTCGCGGCCAAATTGCTGGCATCCCGCACAACCGGGAACTTCCTGAAAGAGAATCAGGACCGGCTTACCCGAATTTTCGGACTGACCGTAGGCAGGCTCCAGATCGCGCTGCCAACTTACCGCCCCCACCTCCACCGGAACTGGCTGCCCCTTACAACTGCTGATCACTAGAGCCAGGCCCAATATTCCCAATCCTTTTCCTGTGTTCATAATTCTTTGGACGCTTGACATTTTACCTGGCTTACGATTTATCGAAAGCTCTCGAAGCAGCGTCCGTCTAAACTAAACTCTTCCCGCCCTCTCTTTGAATCTATGCTCCTGAAAACCTCATTGCTGATTGTCGCAGCCTCTTCTCTCCTTGCCACCGAATCGTGGCAATCGCTTTTCTTCGACAATGTCCCGACAGGTCAGGTTGTGTTTTCAGATAGAGGTATCTTGATTGAAGTTAAAAATTCAGCGACCCCAATGGTTCAGAAACTGAATAATTCCCGGAAAATTACCCGGGTTGAAGTTATCGGAAAGATCTCAGGAAGCTTGAATATACCGAATGAAAAACTCTGGGCGGAAGGATTCGATGACGCCTTTTTGAGATTCGGCCTCATTGAAGCGGGAACAACAAGACTCACTCCTTTCCAACGCCTTTCGGCATCGAGCTGGGTCAAAGAAATAGACGGACTCTTCGCAAGCTCCGGCGGAATCTCCAAAATCCACTCCCTTCAACTGATGAACAGCGAATCCTGGATTGGAAAAGAAAGAGAGAATCCTGCGAACCCGCTCTTTCAGGAAACGATTTCGGCAGTTCCGGAAGCAGATGGATCCTTTCGGATGACAGCCGAATTTGACGTCCCGCTGGAAACGGTCGGAATTTGGATTTTAGCCGACGGCGATGACACCCACTCTTCCTTTGATGTGAAGATCGAAGAGATCAATCTGATTGCCGCTGACGATGAATAATCCCCTTGTGCAGTGATCTTCGGTCCCATTTGCCCCTCAAATTTTTCTTCGAAAACCTGTTGAAGCCGCCTTCAGTTTTTCGATAGTAAGCTTTCACTATGAAACGCATTGACCGGGAATTTTTCATTGGCCCAGTAACAGGGTTCCTTGCTGCGATTTTTTTAAATTCGTGTGAGCAGCCCAAGTTGGCGGTTCCAGAGGTGGAACCCGTGCAGGAATTGGTTGTCGAAGAGAAGAAACCGTCACTCCTCGATGAGGCACCTCTTCCGATGAGCGTCTTCCCTGTCGAACGTACCCTGATCAACCAGAAAGGTCAGGAACTACACGTAGCAATTATCGGTCGGGATGTTGACAGCATCATCATCATCCGCAAAAGCGATCGGAAAGAATACAGCCTCCCGATTGATATGCTGGGCGCAGATGATCAGAAATACTGCAAGAGGCTCCCCTACATCCGACCCAAAAAAACGAAACAAGCCAAAAAGGAGAAGGAGAAAGAAGATCCCTATGTTGCCAATAGAGAGAAAGATATCAAGAAGCTACAGGAAGAGCGACAGGACCTTGGCAGCAGCCTTGCCGGGGAAACAAATCAAATGACGGTCCGGAATAAATCTTCTAAAATCGAGAAACTTACCCAGGAGATCAATCGCCTTCAGACTCAGATCGATCAGCATCAGCGGAACTGATAGCATCTAAAAAGACAGGGCTTTCTATACGGGATTTCAATGAAGCTGCGTTATCACGCAAAAATGCCGTTCGACACCATGCAAAGACGCGGCTTATGATGGCCGCAACGCACTAAATCCGCTCCATTTTGAAGTGGGGCAGAAATTTTTAGAATCCACTTTTAACACTACGCACATCCATGGCAGCAACATTAAGCGAACAGGAGACCGAACTCGGCGCGTCCGATAAGGAAGTCATCGAGGAATTGAAAAACGCCTATGAGGCGATGAAGGAACAGCTCGACTTGGTGATTGTTGGGCAGGAGGAGGTTATTGAACAGCTTCTCGTAGCAGTTTTTTGTCGTTCCCACGCTTTGCTCGTCGGTGTCCCCGGACTCGCAAAGACCCTGCTTGTGTCCACTCTTTCTGAAGTACTCGACCTCAGCTTCAAGCGAATCCAGTTCACGCCCGATCTGATGCCGGCCGACATTACCGGCACCGAGGTTCTGGAGGAAGACATGAGCACTGGCAAACGTATCTTCAAATTCGTCAAAGGACCAGTGTTTGCCAACATGCTTCTCGCCGATGAGATCAACCGGACGCCTCCGAAAACACAGGCCGCCCTGCTCGAAGCCATGCAGGAACACCACGTCACCATTGGCGATGAAACATTTCCACTGCCGGATCCTTTCTTTGTTCTCGCCACCCAAAACCCCATCGAGCAGGAGGGAACCTATCCACTGCCCGAAGCGCAGCTCGACCGGTTTATGTTTAATATCCGGGTGAATTATCCAACTGCCTCCGAGGAGGAATCGATCATCAAACGGGTAACGGGAACTTACAAAGCTAAGATCGAGAAACAACTCGACGCCAAGGCGGTCACTCGTCTTCAGGAAGTCGTCCGACGCGTTCCTGTTGCTGACCATGTAGTCTCCTACGCCGCACAGATCGCCCGCGCCTCCAGACCCAAGGAGCCAGATGCTCCTGACTTTGTGAAAGAAATGGTCGCCTGGGGGGCCGGTCCGCGCGCCGGGATTTATCTGATCCTTGCAGCCAAAGCTCGCGCCATTCTCAAAGGTCGCTATCACGCTACGACTGAAGATGTCCGCGAAGTGGCTCATCCGGTTTTGCGTCACCGCGTTTTGACAACATTCAATGCGGAAGCAGCAGGCGTCACCAGCGACGAGATCGTCACCATGCTCGTCGACCAGTTCAAGCCTTCCAGCACCCTGGAAGTTTAAAGCGCCTTTTCTGTAGCATTCTCTGATGGCCGATCCGCAAACATCGCCTTCTTCCAGCTTCTCTGAGTTGCTGCCTCCCGAAGTGATCAATATGATTGGTCGCCTCGAGTTCATGGCAAGATCAACAAAGGAAGGCTCGATTTCGGGCCGGCACACCAGTCCTCACAAAGGCTTCTCCGTCGAGTTTGCCGAACACAGGCAGTACGTCGCGGGCGACGATTTACGCAACCTTGACTGGCGGGTCTACGGAAAAAGCGACCGCTATTACATCAAGCAGTATATCGAAGAGACCAACATGCGGGCGACGATTCTCATCGATGCGTCCGGATCCATGGCCTACACCGGAGACGAAGCCAGCGCTCTCGGGCAACACGAGCGACTCTCCAAATTCGAATATGCGAGACATCTCTCTGCTGCGTTGACTTACCTGCTAATCCGTCAACAGGACGCCGTTGGACTCGTTACTTTTGCAGATGGGATCAAGAAATACCTGAGACCGACTGCCAAACCGAGTCAGGTCCGGAAGATCCTCGAAGAGCTATCCGCCACCTCACCGACCGAAGACACCCGTTGTGCCGAAACCTTTCACGAAATTGCCGAACGCATTCCTTCGCGGGGACTGGTCATCATCATCAGCGATTTGTTTGACGATGCCGAGGCGATCAAAAAAGCGCTGCACCACTTTCGCTACAAAAACCACGAACTCGTTCTTTTCCATCTTATGGCGGAAGAAGAACTGACTTTCCCTTTCAAAAAGTTCGACGACTTCCGCTGTCTCGAAGTCGATAATCGTCGTCTCAACATTGATCCGGCCACTATTCGCGCTTCGTATCTGGAACGTGTCCGGGCTCATCTGAAATCGATCGAACTCGCCTGCGGGCAAATGGAAGCAGACTACGTTCCCGTGAACACAAAAACGTCCGTGCCCGAAGCATTGTTCTCTTATTTTTCAGCCCGTCGGGGAAAAGGATAAAGAAAATCCTTTCTCTTTTCCAACCCTTCACCTCGCTCATTCACAACAAGTGCTCTTTCTTAATACAGCTCTGGCAATCGGAACGCTCGGGATTCTCATTCCGATCATTATCCATTTGTTGAATCGCCGCTCGAGCAGAGTTGTCGACTGGGGTGCCATGAGTTTCCTGCTCGAATCTCTCGCAATCCGGAACCGGCGGATTCAATTGGAAGAGGCGCTTCTAATGGCTACCCGCTGTCTACTTGTCGGACTGCTGGCATTGGCAATTGCCCGCCCCTTTATACCACCCGGATCCACCATTCCCTGGATTGTAATCCTTCCTCTGCTTCTTATTGCCGTAGTGGGAATTGGAGTTGCCGTCGTTCTCCACAACGAACCGAAGTGGCGGTTCTGGATTGGCCTTTTTTCCATTTTGATCCTGCTGAGTTGTGTGGGCCTCGTCGTATTTGAGAAACACCTTAATCTTTCACGCTTCACTCCCGGAGCGAGACAAGACATCGCCCTGATCATCGACGGCTCCACTTCGATGATGATGAAAACCGACGGGTTCTCAAACTTTGATCGCGCCGTCGAAGAAGCTCGAACCATCGTAAAACGGGCTCCGCGCGGCCACTCGTTCAGCCTCATTCTGGGCGGACCTTCTCCCAGTGGAAAAGTGCTCGATCCAACCACCGACCGCGCCGAACTCGAAGCCGCCCTCGATGACCTGACACCGCTCGATGGCCCCATGGCGACCTACCACGCCCTGACCCTTGCTTCTCTCAGCCTGGCCCGCGGCGACAATCCAGCCAAGCAGATCATTCTGATTACAGACGAACAAAACGTCGGATGGGAAACCGGCAAAACCGGACGATGGAATTTTCTCCGGGATGCTTTCAAAAATCTCCCTTCGGAACCGCAGATCATGCTGCGTAAGATGCCGCTTCCTGATTTTGTTAGAAATCTTGCGGTGACGAATGTGTCTCTTTCGCGCGATATTGTCGGAGTTGATCGACCCGTGGAAGTCACGGTCACTGTGGAAAACACCGGGAACGAAGCGGTCACTCCCGGCGCCCTCGTTTTCACGGTCGACGACGGTCGCAACTACCGGGACCAAACTTTGAGTCAGTTGCAACCGGGCGAGCAGCAGACAGTCCGCTTTGTCCACCAGTTCTCCGAAGCTGGCGCTCATGGATTTTCTGTCACTCTCGAAGTCGGTGATGACATTCTCGAAGACAACACCGGACACTCTGCGCTAAATGTCGCCGACGGCCTCAGGGTCCTTATTGTTGACGGAAAGCCATCGAATCGATTCTTTGATCGTGCATCCACTTTTGCAGCAATTGCTCTTGCTCCATCAGCCCTGACACTTGATCCAACAGCTCAGGCCAACGGCCCTTCTGTCAGCGATGAAGCCGCGGATGATTTTGAAATGAATTACGATCCGACTCTGGATCCAATTCGATTCCTCGTCGATCCCCAGGTCGTCGCTGCCCCGGACATTGGTACGATTCCCAACTTCAGCGATTATGACGTCGTTCTTTTGACGGACGTTCCAAGGCTCCCCAAAGAGTCCGCCGACAAAATTGCTGAATTCGTCAAGAACGGCGGTGGTCTCATGATCGCAGCCGGGCAAAGATCACAGGCGGAATTTTACAATGACTGGCTCATTGATGCCGACACCCCTCTCCTGCCAACACGCCTTGCCGAGTCCGTGCGCCTGAGTGAAGGAGATGAAGTCTTCAATCCTTCTCCACGGACTCTGACTCACCCCGCCCTTAGCAAAATCGCCGACAGCTCGAAGAGCGATTTCACAGGAACGCTGATCTCCAGCTACCGGCCTCAAGTCGTTCCCGAAAATCTCTCTACGGAAACTTCGGTTGGCGCCAGACTCAACAACGGGGATATCCTCCTCAGTTCCCGCAAAGTCGGTAACGGCAATGTTGTCCTCTTAGGGACTTCACTGGACACTTCCTCAGGCAATCTCGTCACCCGCCAGTCCTTTCTTCCACTGATCCACGAACTGGTCTACTACCTGGCTGATCCGGCCGCTTACGACCTCAATCTCGATCCCGGCTGGGAAGTCAGCATTGGCCTCACCACAAAGGGAGGACAGGGAATCGGAACCGGCCTGACCGGTCGCTATTTCACCAGTCACAATGCAAAGGCTCCGACTATCACACGACAGGACGAAACGATTCAGTTCAACTGGATTGGCGGAACTCCGGGACCGGGAATTCCCAATGATAATTTCCGCGTCGAGTGGACAGGGAAGATGCAGGTTCCCCGGAAGGGTCGCTACACCTTTACCGCCGATATCGATGACTATCTCGAAGTATGGCTGGATGGAAAACGAATCGCATCCTTCGACTCCGTAAAGGGATCTCGAAAGGCTCAAGCGAATCTGGAAGCCGGCCGCTGGTATGACTTCAAAGCCATCTATCGTGAAAACAGCGGCGACGCCCGTGCCATTCTTTTCTGGGAATGCGAACACTTCGGCCGACAGGTAATTCCCCCGCAGAGTTTCCGGATTTTCTCCGAGTCTGATAAAAAGATCAAGACAGGACGGGATTCCGCTCTTGCTGAATTCGCCGTGATCGGACCGGACAATAAACCGAGAACAGCTCAGCTCAGTTCCACCGGTCGTGGTTCGGTTCTCAGTCTCAAAGGGGACATCGCAACCGGCCTCTACAAACTTCAGGTCCCGGAGGATCAAACTCTCTACTTCGCGGATTTCCTGAAAAAGGATTCCCTTGAGATTCCTTTCACTGTGAAACGGGATCCTGCGGAAAGCCATCTCACGAAACTTACCGAAGCGGACTACGCCTTCCTCGCCAATTTCGTCACCCTGGCCGAGCCACAAACTCTTGAAGAACTGATCGCTTTCTTAAACGGCAATCAGTTCGGACAGGAACTTTGGAAGTATCTGGCTATCGGAGCTTTCCTTTTCCTGCTTGTCGAGATCGCTCTCTCACGCTGGATCTCGCGCAGCCGCCGCATGGGCGAAGACATTAAAATTCAGTTTGAAGCCAAAGACGCGCCCGGATCCGGATTCCAGGAACAACTCGCGAAAATGGGCAAGACTTGAACCGGGAACCGTAATTTGATTTGAACCCAGAAGATTTCAGTCGGGAAGATTTGATGCAGAACGCAGGACCATTCGTCCTCGCCGGAGGGCTCGTGCTTGCTCTGTGGATCTGGTATGCATCTGTCAAAGGCCGACAAAAGTGGAGCTCTGCTGAGTGGCCTTTACGCATCATTGGTTTTCTCGCCGCCACCTTCGGATTCTGGTGCACTTTTCAGCTTCTCGGAAAATTCTTTTCCCTGGCAACTTCCTGGCCCTTGCTCGGCATCGCCATCGCAGGCGGTCTTGCAGCGGAGATCATTCTCTGGCTTTATGAATTTGAGAAATCAATCGTCAGTCTGAAACGTGGCCGCCTTCTTCTCGGGCTTCGCCTCGCTGTTCTGGTCACTTTACTTCTGATCCTGATCCAGCCAGTCCGTTCTTTTCTCGAGGAGCGGGAGATTAATCGTGAGGTCGCTATCCTCGTTGATGACTCCGAGTCCATGCACCTCGCTGATCAGCGTCTTTCAACACCCGAAGTGCTCGACCGTGCCCAACTCTTCGATGTCGAATCCGCACGGAATCGACCGAACCTGAGCCGTGCCAGCATCCTCGCCAACGATATTTCGGAGAAGATCCGGTCCGAAGTGGAGGGGATTTCTTCGGCTCCAAACCTAACTTCCGGACTTGAGAACCGGGCTTCACGGCTTCCTGAATTTTTCGAGGAAACTCTTTCGCTCAATACAAAACTCACTCAACTCTTTGAGTCGATCCTGAAATCCACCTTACCCGGCGATGTCAAAAACAAGACCAACGAGCCACTGCGTAAAACCCGTGACGGAGTTGCTCGGGCTCTCCCTTTGGCGAAAACCGCCGCTGAAGCCGGAAATGGAGAAGAAACCGTTAAGCAACTAAACGCAGCCCTGGCTGAAGTCGACGGCATCGTTCAAGTGCTTCCTTCCCTGACTCTCGATGCTGACAATGCATTCTTCAAAAGCTTGAATGATGACGATAAGGAAGCAATCACCGCGGCAGCATCAAGGCCACGCGACGAAGTGGTTCGTCAAATTCTCTCAGGAGCTCGAAAAGTGAAGACCGAAGAGGGTGAAATCGATCAGCCGACTCTCCTGGATCGATTGAAGGAAAACTACAACGTCCGGATGTATCGCTTTGCCCGGGACGTCGAAGATCTTACCGAGAGCGAGCAGGAAGATCCGCCATCCCTGGAAGAAGGCCAAAGAGATCCATCGCTCGCACAGACTGATTTGAGCGGAGCCCTTGAGCACGTTCTTGAAAATTCTTCGCCGGAATCTCTCGCTGGAGTTCTCATTCTCTCGGACGGGCGCCACAATACCGCCGCACTCCCGGAAGACAGTCTTCGCCAGCTCGCCGTCCAGAGCTCCCCGCTCTCAGCCATCCCTATCGGTGGAAATCTCGGGCCAATCGATATTTCATTTCTCAGTCTCAATGCGCCCGAATCGATCTACCTCGATGACCGGGTTGTCATTAAAGCTGAAGCCAAACTGGATGGTTTGCTGGGCAAAGAAATGAAAGTGGAGTTGCTCTCAGACGGCGAAGTCGTGGAAGAACAGTCAATCAAAGTAAGCGACGTAAATTTCCGAACTGAAGTTCGATTTGTTCATACCCCCGAAGCCAAGGGAATTCACAACTACCAGATTCGAATCGCCCCGGACGAACGTGAGATTTTCAAGAACAACAATTCCTGGGATTTTAAAGTCGCAGTGACGGACGATCGGACAAACGTGCTCCTGGTAGACAATTTTCCCCGGTGGGAATTTCGCTATCTGCGTAACCTCTTCTACGGCCGCGACAAGTCGGTTCATCTTCAGTATGTCTTGCTGAATCCAGACAGCATCGATCGCGTCCGCCAACCAGATCAAGTTTTTGCCAGCGCATCCAGAAAGTTCGGCGATGCGGAAGCGACCGATCTCCCGGAGACGCCAGAGGATTGGCAGAATTTCGATGTCATAATTCTGGGAGACATTCCCCCTTCATCGATTTCGACGCGGGAGTGGATGGCCATTGAAGAAGCGGTCACGAAACGCGGGGCATTGCTCGTCTGCATCTCCGGTCAGCGATTCATGCCACACGGTCATCACAATGATTCACTCACCAGGATGCTGCCAATTACCTATCCTCCCGGTGGCGCAGCCAAATTTGAGAGTCCCGAAAATGCCTACAAAATCGAACTGACCACAACGGGCCGCGGACACCCGGTCACTTCTCAATCAACCAGCCGGGCGCTGAACACGGAACGATGGGGATCTTTCCCTCCGCTTCGTTGGCGCTATAAAGCCGAAGGCGTCAAAGAAGGAGCTGAAGTTCTCGCCTATGCGCTCCCTTCAGGGGATCGCGGTCCAGCATTGAATGTCGCCACAGACGGCTCGCCAGGAGCAGTCGAGGCCGCCATTGAAAGACTGGCCAACCAAAAAGATTTCGAAGCGGAGAATGCCTTGATCACCACGATGCGCGCGGGTCTTGGCAAAGTGCTCATGATGAATTTTGACCGAACCTGGCGATTCCGCTACGGAGTGGGTGACACCTACCATCACCGCTTCTGGGGTCAGGTCACCCGATGGGGTGCGGGAGCCAATCTGCGCTCTGGAAACGAGATGACCCGTCTGGGAACCGATCGTCTCAGCTACACTCCGAGCGATCCAATCTTGATTACTGCAAAAGTTCTCGATACCGAACGCCGCCCTGTCATTGACTCCGAAGTTTTCGCATCTGTCTACAAAGACGAAAATCGAATCACCCGTCAAAAGCTGAGCTACCGCTCCGATTCTTCCGGAATTTACGAAACAACCGTCAACGGCCTGACCGAAGAAGGCGAATACACCATCAAACTTGAAGGCGATCCGGTCGAGAAATCGATTTCAGCAAACCCTGAGGGTCCGGAAGAAATCTCAACAGAGCTTCTTGTAGTGAACACTCGCAATCCCATAGAGCTCGCAGAGCTCACCGCAGATCGTGATTTTTTGAATCGTGCCACCCGTGTAACCAATGGTAAACTTACCGAGTTATGGGATCTCGATTCACTGGTTTCCTCTTTCGGTCCGCCGAGGGAAATTCTCAAAGAAAGGCGCAATGTCACCCTGTGGGACAAGTGGCCGTTTCTTGTCGCTTTCCTCGGACTGCTAACCACCGAATGGATCGTGCGGAGACGCAGCGGTCTCGTTTAACCCCCCTGATTCCGTCAATCCCAACCCCACGTTGAAATGAGCACATTCGAAGCAACCTTCAGCCAACTACCGCAAGCGATTCTCGACAAACTTCAGTCGATGATCCGGCGGGTCCGGCGTTTACTTTTTATCCGTGGTTTCTTTGCGACGCTGGCAGTGGCCCTGTGTTGTGTGCTCGCTATCATGGCGATCGACGCGACGATCACGATTTTTTCTGGAATAGTTCGCTGGATTCTATCCCTGACAGGACTCGCCATCACTCTGGTTGCCGGATGGTGGTTTCTGGTTCGTCCACTTTCGCGAAAGATCACCCTGACCCACATTGCAAGAATTCTGGAAATTCGTCACCCTGAATTGCAGGAACGAATTTCGACGGCAGTGGAATTGATGTCCAGCGACGACCCTAATTCGATCAAGGGCTCGGAAGAATTGATTGAGGCCGTGGTCGACTCCGCAGTGGTGGACGTGGAATCAGTGGATCCTAAAACAGAATTCAAACCGGCACGGGCCAATCGATTCATCACCGCAACAGGGATTTGTGTCGCCTTAATTGCAATCCTTCTGGCGATCTGGCCCAATCAGGCGTGGACACTATTAACGAGAGCGGTGGCTCCCTTTCTCGACATTGGAAATGCCTATGCCGAGACGATGACGATCGAACCGGGAGATATCCGCATTGCAAAAGGAGATCCGGTTACGATTTCCATGACAATCGAAGCCAAGCGCCTCAATCGTGCAGAAGTCCGAAGAAGAATGCCTGACGGCACCGAATCAGTCGAACGAATGACCTTGATGGGTGAAGACGAGGATGGGAAAAAACGATTCTCTCTAACCTTCCCCAGCGTGGAGGAAAGTTTCGAATACCGTGTCCGGGCCGGGTCAGCCGTCAGCGAATTTTATGAAGTCGAAGCTGTTCCCCCACCAAGCGTGGACCAGTTGACGATTCGCTATGACTACCCGGAATACACCGGGCTGGATTCCACCGAGGCAATCACGGAAACAGGAGAAATTCGGGCACTCGCGAACACTTCAGTGACGGTTACCGCCTTGCTCAATAAACCCATCTGGACTGCAAAACTTCTCCACAACGAAAACCGCGAAATCGGAGAACCAGTGACCGAAGGCAATCAGATTTCGTGGACGTTTCCGCTCAAACCCGGAATGAATGGGACCTGGATGCTCGATATCAAAGATGCCGATGGATTCAGAAACGAATCGAGCGCTTATCCGATTCAAGCTCTTCCGGACAAGGCACCGAATATTGTCATTAGTAATCCGATCGCTCGCGAACTGCGATTGAAACCAACGGAGGTGCTACCCATTTCCTACGGCGTCTCTGAAGACTTCGGATTTTCCGCAGTCGACATGCTGGTGACCCCGGCTAGTGAAAGCAACCCTCGCGAAATCTCTTCGGTCATCCCCCTTCGCGGAAACGCACCGAATCAATGGAATGGCGAAGCGACATTAAAAATCGCCTCACTGAACCTTCCGCAAAATGAGAGCCGGTTAAAGGTTCTCTTGCGGGCACGGGACAACAGACCACAGGATTTCAACGGACCCGGCGAAGGTCTCAGCGAAGTAATTACGATCATTCTCGACAAAAATGCCCAGTCACTGGCGAAGCAGGCAATTGACAGTCAAAAGAAAGAGCTTGAGCAAGCCATCCGGGAGACCAAACAGGACCTCGAAAGAGCGAAAGAAGAACTGAAATCGACCGAACGCGAGCTTCAGAAAGAGAAGGAAGGTTTCTCCGAACGTTCGAAGCAGGAGCTGGAGCAGTTCAAAGAGAAATCGGAGGCCGCTCAAGAGAAGTTGCAGGCGGTCGCAGAAAAACTCGAAAACTCAGTTTTCAATGAACAGGCGGAAGCACTTGCAGACATTGCGAAGACAGAGATTCCGAAAGCCCAGGAAGCGGCCGATATGATCCCGGTGTTGGACGAGAAAAAAGAGCGGGTCGCCGAAGCCCAGGAAGCACGCAAGAATATCGAGGAAGCACTCGAGGACCTGAAGAAGGTCGAAGAATCTATCCGCGATTCCGAAGATGAGATCAAGGCATTGACCGAGTTGAATGACCTTGCCAACAAGCAGCAGCAACTTGCCAGTGAAGCTGCCCGGAAAGCAGAGGAAACAGCAGCAAAACAGCAGCAGTTGGCCGATTCTCAGGATCCAAATCAGCAGAAGCAATTTGAGCGCCAACAGCAACAGGAGATGAGCCAGTTCCAGGCCAAACAGGAGCAGGTTCAAAAAGAGCTTGGTGAAATGCTGAAAGACAATGCCGCCGCGCTCGAAGAAGTTTTAAAAGAGCAGGAAGGTATTGCTGAGGAACTGGCAGCGAAGGCAGAGGCGCTGGCAAAAGATCAGGAGAATCTCGGCGAAATATCCAAGGAAAGCCTCGATGAGAAAAGTGAAGGCCAAGTTGCATTGACTGAGGAGTTGCTGAATCAACTCCAGAAGCAGCAGGAGAAAATCGCTGAAGAAACGCAAGCAGCAACAGAGTCGGCGAAAGCTCAGAGCCCCGAGAAACAAGCTCCTGAATCTCTTACTGAAGCGGCCAAGGATACTCAATCTGCATCCGAGGAACTGAAGGCGGAAAAATTAACCGATGCTGCGGAAGCCGCCAAAGAAGCAGGCGAGTCTCTCGCCGAAGCTGCGCAGGAAAGTGCGGCTGCCGAGAAAGCCCAAGCTCAACAGAACCCTGCAGAGACTGATCCTGCCCAGGGAGAGAATCCCGCAGAAGGCGAGCCCGGTGCACCGGAGCCAGGAGAACCTGAAAACGGGGAAGCGCTCGCTGATGCCGGCAAACCTGAAGCTCCTGCCGATTCCGAAGGAAAACCGGAAGCTCCCGGCGAAGCTCCTTCCGAAGGTTCCGCTGAACCCGAAGCAGCCGGAGAGGAAGGCGAAGCGGGTGAAATGGCTCAGTCGAATGAACAGGGAGAAGAGGGCGAATCCCCCGAAGGCTCAGATCCGGCCCAGGGTGAAGCTCCTCAACTGAGCGAAACTCTCGCTGACCTCGCGGAACGTCAGGAATCGCTGGCCACTCAAATTGCGTCGATCGAGGCCGGTAATCTTCAGGAAGCTCTCGCTGTGATGGAAGAACAACTCGCTCAAGAGTCTGAAAACCTTCAGGCGGAAGCCGAGGCCTTTGAAGAAACTTTGGAAAATCTTCAACAGAACAGCGCCAAGGCAAAAGCCGATTCCGCTCAGCGTTCACTCGATCAGGGGGAGCGCAAAGCACAAAGCGCGAGCAATCAACTCTCTCAAGCGCAGAAGCAACAGAGTGCCGCCGAAGCCGCCAAGCAGGTGGAACCCGGACAGACTGCGAAGCCCGCTCAGGATTCCATGCGGAGAGCCGGTTCGGAACAGAAGCAGGCACAGACCAATTTCGAGCAGGCCGCCAAATCTCTTGCTCAAACAGCCGAGGCGATTGGGAAGACGCTGGAAGGTCTTGAGCCTTCGGATGCTGATCAGGAAATGGTGAAAAGCGAAGACCTTGCTCAGAGCTTTGAAGAAGTCACTGAATCCGCCCAATCGGAGAGCGCCGAAGAAGCTGCATCCGAATCACAGGAGGCCGCCGACTCTCTGCAGGAGCTGGCTCAAGCAGCCATGAAGCAAATGGGCAACATGACTCCAGGCGATCAAGGCGAACAGAATCAAGGTGAGCCTTCTGATCAGCAACAACAACAGCAGCAGGCCAACGCTGAGAATCCCTCAACGGATCTCAATGAGACCGGGCAGAAAACTGCTGATGCCAACGGAGCTGGAATTCCCCCTGAATTGCAGAAGCTGGGAATCAGTATTGAAGACTGGACCCGGTTCAAAGGAGCTCTTTCCAGTGGCAGCGCCACCTCCATTGAAACAGACTTGCCGGCTGAGTATCGGGAACTGGTCGGACGCTACTTTCAAGTCATCGCTAAAGAAGCCGGCAAGAACGAATAGAGATCGAGATATGAAGCTTAAATTTTTCCAACTGCTCCTTCTCCTTGGTCTTACCACTGCGGCAAATGCCCAGTCCCTTTCCAATGCGGTGTTTCAAAAGCATCGTGACAATGCGGAAGCTGCGGTTCAGCGTTCGCTGAGCTATCTCTCCACCAATCAGTCGGAAGAAGGAACATTTAATGATTCCTACGGTCGATCCGTCGGTGTCGTTTCTCTGGTTGGAATGGCCTATCTCTCAGCCGGGCACTCTCCAGGCTACGGGGAATACTCAGAGAACATTGATCGATGCATCGCCTATGTCCTCGGCAGTCAGCGGAGCAATGGTCTTCTGGATAAAGGAGACTCCGGACACGGACTGATGTATGCCCACAACATCGCAACGCTCTTTCTTTCCGAATGTAGCGGGATGGTTGCACCGGAGGTGCAGGAGAATCTTGAAAAGACACTCGCCAAAGCGACCAAGCTGATCCTCGCCGCCCAGGCAGTGCCGAAGAACCAAAGCCATAAAGGAGGCTGGCGCTACAAGCCTGAATCGAGCGACTCAGACCTGTCCTGCAGCGGTTGGGCTCTGATGGCTCTGCGCTCCGCAAAATTGAACGGCGCACCGGTTCCTGACGAAGCGATCAAGCTGGCAGTTGAATATGTGCTTCGGAATCACGACAAGGAGCAGGGCCGCTTCGGATACACGGATCCCTGGGGACATTCAGAAACACTGACAGGCTGCGGATTGCTTTGTCTCGAACTGAGCGGTTTTCACGGAACGGCTTCCACTTTTAAATCCGGCGATTACGTTTTACAAAACCGTCAGAGGATCGTTAACAATGCACATGAATATTACGCCAACTACTACAATGCTCAGGCAATGTTTCAGCTAGGCGGTCGTTATTGGGAACAGTATGCGGACTGGATGTATTCCGAATACATTCCCAAACAACAATCCAACGGCGCATGGTCCAATGGGCGCAACGGTGGAACTTATGGAACTGCCATGATGGTTCTCTCTTTTACGGTTCCCTATCGCCAGCTTCCCATTTATCAGCGGGACGAAACCGTTGACGAGGATCAGTGAGCCCGCAGACTGTAGATGGAAATTGATTTCCAGTATCTTGGCCGTGTCGAATACGAAGAAGGACTGCGCCTTCAAAACGAACTGGTCGACAAACGGTATGCAGGTGAAATTCCTGACACCGTTCTCTTTCTCGAGCACGAGCCTGTCTACACGATCGGTCGAACCCGGGATCGCTCAAGCCTGGGAAACCTTGCCTCCCTCCCCCATCCGGTAGTGGAGATCAACCGGGGCGGACAGGCAACCTATCACGGCCCCGGGCAAATGGTGGGCTATCTCATCCTTGATCTCCACGCCTACGGAAAAGACCTTCATACTTACCTGCGTTGCATCGAATCATTCCTGATCGACTTCTGTCAGACACATGGAGTGGAAACAGAAAGAAGAGATGGACTCACCGGAGTTTGGATCGAAAACCGCAAATTGGCTTCCATCGGGGTCGGCGTTCGAAAATGGATAACAATGCACGGATTTGGCCTGAATCTTGCAAAGGACCTTTCAGGATACGAATCCATTACTCCCTGTGGAATTTCAGGGGTCGAAATGAGCTCGCTCGAAAAGGAAGCGAATACGGAAATAACAGTTGCGGAATCGACCTTGAAGATGGAACAGCTTATACGAAATGCTCTAGCCGATTTGCATCAGGAAACTGTCGTCAAGTAGTCGACCACTTGACCTGCTACCGGCAATTCATCATTTTTTCTTTTCGACCGCCGCCGCGGGCACCCTGATTGAGGGACACTATGGTTATCGTTGCCATCAACACCAAAGAGCCGTCTCAGTCGACTTTCATCGAAGTCGACGAGGGACAGCGTGTCCGGATTGGAAGAAAACCGGATTTAGACTCAGAGGATACCCCCCTGAAGGTCACCTGGAATGACCGTCTCGTCAGCCGGAACCATTGTACGGCTGTTCGCGACGGCAAAAATTTGGTGATCAAACGTCTGCGGGCACTCGAAGGACACAGTAAACCAAACGCCCTGTTTTCGAATGCTATTCCGGAAGAGAGAGAGCTACTCCCTGAGCCGATCAATCTTTCGCCTGGCGAAGCAATCGCAATAGGCACCCAGGGATTTACTGCTATTCACTGGCTTGAGTTTGAAGAAGAGATTGAGGCCATCGCCGAGAAATGCCGGCAAGCTCTGGATGAGGAGAAGTCCACTTATCAGTCATCAGAACTCGGACAACAGGATTACGACGAAGTGGCACAACTGGATGAATACAGTCTCCGCCTTCAACTGAAATTGATTCAACAGGAACTGCCCGAAAAAGTTCTGAGCGGCTGGACGAACCAGGAAGATCTCTTCACCCGGGCCTCAGACTTTCTCGAGAAAGCACTCCCGGGACAAAAAGGAGTCACTGCAGCATTTCTCGCGATTGGAAAGTCAGGCCAGCAGACCGATTTCACTCTTCTAAATCCTGATCCTCTCGCCAGCTGTCTCTTATACACATCTCCGAGCCCACGAGACCGAGGCTGATCTCGT
>CAJXQE010000096.1 GCA_913058215.1 uncultured Verrucomicrobiales bacterium | reverse complement strand
AGATCAGCCTCGGTCTCGTGGGCTCGGAGATGTGTATAAGAGACAGGAGTTGATCGGCAACAACCGGCTTACGACCTATGCCTATACTTTCTGGCTAAAAGATGCACTGCGCGAAAATATGCCCTACGACGAATTTGTTCGGGAAATGATCACCGCGCGTGGATTCATCTGGGAGAATGGAGCTTCCGGATATTACCATCGCGACCGCGGCATGCCGCTCGACAACATGTCGAACACGATTCGCATTTTCCTCGGGACACGATTGGAGTGTGCTCAGTGTCACGATCATCCTTTCGATCGTTGGACGCAGATGGACTACTATGAAATGGCAGCCTTCAGTTACGCGATGGATGCCCGACTCTATGCGCCTGAGGGAAGAAAAGCGGTGGCAGCGTTTCAGCAGGAATTTTATGCTGAGGCAAAAGAGAAAGCACCGGAAGGAAGGATCAAGCCGGGGAGTCCGGACTATCTCCGTTACCGGGCGATCAATCAGGCGAACGCTGATCTTTTCGCCTTCATGAAGTTTATTTTAACGCGGGAAACTCCAGACGATCTGAAGTTGCCGCACGACTACCAATACAGTGATGCGAAGCCCGAGGATGTGGTCGCCCCGGCGACCATGTTTGGTGGAGATATCAAGGCGGACTCTGTCGAAAATCTGGTAGATGCCTATGCGGACTGGATGACTTCACCGGAGAATCCCCGGTTTGCCCGCGTCATTGCCAACCGTCTCTGGAAAAGAGCAATGGGGCGGGGACTGGCCGAGCCGGTCGATGAATTCATGGACTCCACCGCGGTTTCGAATCCGGAGCTGTTGGATTATCTGACGGAGAGAATGAAAGAGCTCGATTTCGATATGCGCGCCTTGCAAGGGGAGATCTACAACACCCGGGCCTACCAGCGGGAGATGTGGACGGAGGATGTTCCCTACGGAGTGCCTTTTCACTTTCCGGGCCCGGTTCTGCGGCGGCTCTCGGCAGGGCAACTCTGGGATTCCATGGTGACCCTGGCGATTCCGAATCCGGATTTCTTTATGCCGCAAATCAATATTCGTCTCGGGCAGGTGGATCGCCTTCGGCAAATTCACACCAGTTTAACGAGCCGGAATGAAGAGGAAATTGTCGAAATGGTCAGCGATTTTGCGGAGCATTACACGGACAATTATATGAAGGTTCAGGATCTGATGGCCGCCCACAAAAAAGCGATGGCGGACGGGGAAGATGAGGAGGCAATCAGGCTTGGCAAAGAGTTGAATGCGATCCGGGGAAAAGAGCGAAACTACATTCACAACATGGCTCACGGTGATCGGGTCAATGGAGGCGATGCCAGATCGATCTATAAGAATTTCGGAATCGGAACCGAAAAACTACCTCTGAATAAAATTGCGAAGACTCAGCCGCGACCGAAGTCACGCCCCGGCACAGATCAGGAATTCAATAAATGGCGGGAGGCGTCGAAGGGTTTCATGCGGACATCTGAGTTGCCGTTCCCTGCGCCACGGGGTCATTTTCTCCGGGAGTTCGGTCAGTCAGATCGCGAAGCCATTGAGAATTCCTCGAACTCGGCTTCGGTCCCGCAGGCCTTGAGTCTTTTGAACGGACCTTTTGCAGAGGCTTTGTCGAATCCCAACTCGGTGCTGCAGTTGAGCCTTGCCGGCGCGGAATCCCTGGATGAAAAATTGAATACACTTTTCCTGGCGGTGCTTAGTCGAAAACCCACCGGGGCTGAGAGAGCATTGTTTTCATCGGAACTGGAAAAGAATGGCGGGCGCGCTTTTGAGACTATCCTTTGGGTACTGCTGAACAGCCAGCAATTCCGGTTTCTGAATTAGAGACCCGCAAAAAATAAAAGGGACGGAAGAAAAAATCTCCCGGCCCTTTTTCAGAACAAACTGAGGGAACGCTTCCTGCTTACAGAATTCCTTCTTTTTCTTTACCTTTGGGGTCACGAACATTTCCCCCGGTTTTCTCAGGTTGAGCTTTTTTGGGCTCCTTTGGAAGCAGCACTTCAAGATCTTCCAGCTTCATTTCTTTCAGGTAGTCACGAGCTTTTTCCGGAAGTCCTCCGTCTTTCTTTCCAAGTTGATAAGGGCCTTCAAAGATTTCGTTTCCGTCGTCGTCTTTGATGGTGATTTTGTGTTTTCCGTCATTTACAATGATGGTGACTTCGCCCTTGGGGTTGTCGATTCTCACCATGGCATTGCTGCCGACGACCTGAACAGGAAATCCGGGCCGGACGCTGACGGAAGGTGGTCTACCGGGACTTGAACCCTTTTTCTCGTGCTCTTCGAAGCGGGCGCCTCTGAGTTCGTGTCCTTTCCGTTCCTCGATCATTTTTTGAAGTCGATCCTGATGTTCTCTGGCGACATCCGACCATCTTCCATCCTGTGGGAGACGCGGATGGACGAAGCTCTGGTGTGGATCTCTTCCATGAATTTCAACTCTTGCTCGCAGCGGGGCAGAAGTCTCGCCGAGTTTCAGGCTGATTTCTTTTTCACCACCTTTTCGAATGTAAGTGATGCTGACTTCCTCGCCGCTCTTCATGGAGCGAACCAATAAGGACAGGTGCTCCGGAGTAGTCAGCAACTGTTCATTCAGCTTGGTAAGAATGTCATGATTCCGAATTCCTGCCTTGTCGGCCGGGGATCCATCCATCACCTGTTGAACTTGAATGCCAAAACCTTCGGCGAGTTCGAGATGCTGTTGAAGTGCCTGAGGAACTGGAGCCATTGCAACTCCGATCCAGGCGCGCTTTTCAACTTTGGGCGATTCGTGGGCACTACGTCCTTCACCTTTGGGTGCATCATGGGCACTACGTCCACGCTCTTTGCTCACCGGTGGTTTCGGCGGAGTTGGCCGACTTCGATCCGGGGCTGGTTTTTCCGCTCTCGGCTTCGGGGCACTCTTTTTCTCTTTTTCTTTATCCTGTGCCGATAGAGGCAGGATAGTGAGGGCGCACACCGACAGGGCGGCCACGATGGTTCGTTTCAAGGTAAATGGATTCATGGGGTCAATTTTTCTCTCGATCTCTCGGTTCTAGTAGGTATCGACAGGAACAATAAGGCTTTCCTGCCGCGGCGTGAAAATTCGAAGGTTGGTTCCCGTTTCGGGGTCCCGCCAGTGATAGGCGTCGCGATACTCCAGGTCCATTTTTTCGACCGGGCCATTATCGGAGTTAATGATTCCCCCGGAGGAAGTTTGAATCAGATAGCCCTGTGCGGAGACCGGCTCAAAACGGGGATCGATCGCGCTGTTTTGTGGCGGTAAAACTTCGCTCTCAGGAACAGTCGCTGCTAGAGCGTCGGCATCGTCACTTGCCGGGTCATTGATTCCAAAATGAGCATAGAGGTAACCTGCAATCATCATGCAGGCAGCCGCGAGAATAGGGACCAACCTTTTCCACTGTTTGCGCGAATCTTCCTTCGGAAAACCTTGCGAAAGAACCCGCGAGCGGTCCCGCTCGAGTTCTTCAAGAAAGTCGATCTTCAAGGGCGAGGGAGCCAGCTTCTTGAGCTGACCTTCCAGGTCCTTAAAGTCAAAATCAGGTTCTTCCGGTTTCTCACTCATTTCTTCACCAGGTAAAGCGAGTGACCGGAGGATTCTTGTCTGATTTTTTCTACATTGTTGAATGCTTCAACTTATTCTGCCAACTGGTGATCTGTCTCCTGACGTTGGCAGGAGAAGGCGCACCCACTGATTTACGGGCTTTCAGGGCAGTCTTCAGGTCGAGAACCTTGAGAACATCCGATTCGAATGCATCCGAGAATTGTTGAAACTCATCGAGAGTCATGTCCGGAAAATCGCGTTTCTCCTGAATCGAATAGGCCGTCAGCTTTCCGGTGATCTCATGGGCATCGCGGAATGGAACCTTTCTGAGAACAAGATAGTCAGCGAGGTCAGTGGCCAGCAAAAACGGATCGCTTGCTGCGGCGAGGGTCCGTTCCTCGCGCACCTTTGAGACCGCCATCATTTCAGCAAAGACCTCGAGAGCCAACTTGATCGTATCGATGGAATCGAAGAGAGGCTCTTTGTCCTCCTGCAGATCCCGGTTGTAGGTCATGGGAAGACCTTTGATCGTCGTCAGCAGGGACATCAGATTGCCAATGAGACGGCCGGATTTCCCCCGGGTCAGTTCCGCAACATCCGGATTCTTCTTTTGCGGCATTAAACTGGAGCCGGTGGTGTGGGCATCGCTGAGCTCGATGAATCCGAATTCCGCCGATGCCCAGAGAATCACGTCTTCGCTGAGACGCGAGAGATGGACACCGATCAGGGAGATATCGAAAAGCAGTTCGGCGATGTAGTCGCGGTCGCTCACGGCATCCATGCTGTTTTGAGTAATTGCAGGGAAACCCAGTTTGTCGGCGACAAGTTTCCGATTTAAAATAATCGTCGATCCGGCAAGAGCACCGGACCCGAGAGGCATCACGTTGATCCTTTTGTAAGAATCTTTGAGTCGGCCCTTGTCGCGTTCCAGCATTTCGACGTAGGCCAGCAAATGATGAGCGAACAGGACAGGTTGGCCACGTTGCAAGTGGGTGTAACCCGGCACCACGGCTTCCGGGAAATTTACGGCGACGGTGACGAGGGCGTTCTGCAAAGTGGAAACGCGCTCAAAGATTCTCTTCGTTTCCTCCCGGCAATAGAGTCGGGTATCGAGTGCGACCTGATCGTTCCGGCTTCTTGCGGTGTGAAGCTTTGCTCCGGGTGCGCCGATCTTTTCGGTGAGGGCGCTTTCGATATTCATGTGAATATCTTCCAGACTGGTTCTGAATTTAAAATCGCCGGTCTCAATCTCGGTCTGAATGTCCTTCAGCCCGCGGACGATGGCGCGTTCCTCGGTTTTGTTGATGATCCCGGCATCCTGCAAGGCGGCCGCCTGAGCGATCGATCCCTGAATGTCATAGGCATAGAGACGCCAGTCGTAGGAGATCGACTCCCCGTAGCGTTGTACCAGATTTGAGGTTTCGGTTTGAAAACGTCCCTTCCACATAACTCTGCAATCGCGCCGAGCGGGAGGTTTTTCAACCCGTTTTCCCGAGACGCATTTGAATCAAATTTTCACAAACGCCCTCGGAACGCAATTTGTCGCAGCACGCTTCGATCCGCATCGATTTGGTGGCGGGGCGAAATCCAAGCCTGCGGGTGATGCAATCGATCAGTACCGTGGTGTTTTCATCTTCGAACTCAATCACCTTTCCACAGTCAACACAGATGAGATGGCTGTGGTCGGGGGAGTCCAAAAAGTTGGGATCGTAAACGCGCTCGTCCCGGCCGAGGTCGATTTCACGGAGCAGCCCGCATTCCTGCAAGAGCGTGATCGTCCGGTAAAGGGTCGCCCGCGAAGTCTTGGGATCGATCTTTTTGGCTTTGCTCAGCAATTCCTCAGCGGTGAAATGATCATCGCTTGCAAAGGCCGCCTCCACGATAACATCGCGTTGCGCCGTTTTCCGCATGCCCCGTTTGCGGATAAATTCGTCGAATCGCTCTTTGATGGCGGGATCCATGTACACATTCTGATCTTTTTTTCAGATGAAGCGAGAAAAAGTATGCAATGAAGGTAAACTTCCTGCTTCTTCCCAAGGTGCTTATGACCGAAGAATCCGAACCATTTCTTAAATTCGAGCCGATCTACCAGACGCGGGTCTGGGGTGGTCGTACCCTTGAATCGCAGTTCGGGCGGCAATTGCCGGATACGGAGTCGCCCTTCGGGGAAAGTTGGGAAATTTCGGCGCGGGAGGAGGCCGATTGTGTCGTTTCCAATGGACCGCTTCGCGGAAAAAGCCTGACTTCGATCTGGCAGAGTCCGGAAACGAGACGCGAGATTTTCGGACCATCGGCTCCGGATCAGGAGCGCTTTCCTTTGCTTTGCAAAATTCTCGATGCCCGGTCGAAATTGTCGATTCAAGTTCATCCTCCTGCAGACCTTGCCGGGGAGCTGGGTGGCGAACCAAAATCGGAGGCCTGGTATATAGCGGATGCCGATCCGGATGCGAAGCTCTATGTCGGTGTTCGCAAGGGTGTCACCAAAACGTCGTTTCGGGAAGCGATGGAGAACGGAACCCTCGAGGAGCAGGTCCATGCCATTTCCGTGAAGGCGGGTGATTATATCTATATTCCGAGTGGTCGACTTCATGCCATCGGTGCCGGGGTTTTGATCTACGAGATTCAGCAAAATTCCGATACGACTTTTCGCGTGTTTGACTGGAATCGTGTCGGGCTGGATGGAAAGCCGCGTGATCTTCACATCGAGGAATCGATGAAGTGTATCGACTTCGATGATTCCGAGCCGGGCATGGATCAGGCCGTCGGGAATGTCCTTTGCGAATGCGATCACTTCCGAATGGAGAAGCATACCCTGTCGGCGGAAGTGGGGCTGAATCAAGCGCTGGGAAAAAGATTCGGTATCGTGACTGTCGTATCCGGAGCTCTTGGAATAGGCGACGATACTTTCGAGGAGGGTAGTTTTTTTCTAGTTCCTCACGATGTCGATGCGGGCGGATTTACTGGAACTGCTGAGGTGATTCTCACGCTGTGGCCGGAGTAGGAAAGACGCCCCCCCCGCTTGGTGTTCGGGCAATTACTGTAGGGCGAGCGCTCCGCTTGCTTTTGCTAATTACCCGCCCCGCGGGGTGAAATCCTTCGATGGTCTTTCACGGTCGTGGCCAGGGAAAGATCGCGCTGCTGGCGCAGTAGGTTTTGAAAGCCAGCCGGAGCGGCCATCCTACAGAGGGTGGGCGATAGCTTTTTTGGTATCGATCTCTTTGTCGTTTTTTCTGGAGCGAATGGAGTGGCGTCATTGCTAGAGGAATGAATTTGCCATAACCAATTAGTCACAATAGAATGAGTGATTGTACATAGATGCGCGAGGGAATCGCTCGTGAATCGAAGCTCCAACGCACATGAAAAGCCACCGAACACCTCTCTCTACATTCGCGGCCCTGGCTGTGGTGTTTTCTTTATCCTACGAATCGGGAGTAGCCGCTCCGGGTGAAGTGGGGACTTTTCAGAAGATTGCGGCCGGGGTGGGAGGACTACCGATCTCCACTCTGCCGGATTTTGAGCGATTCGGTCAGTCGTGCGTGAGTCTGGGAGACCTTGATGGAGATGGAGTGCCGGAGCTGGCGGTAGGGGCTCATGCATTCAACAATCGCGGAGCCTTGCATGTGCTGTTTCTGAATGCAGACGGAACGGTGAAGTCGAGCACGAAGATTGCGGACGGGGTGGGTGGACTTCCGGCCTCGACTCTGGCGGATGACGATTTTTTCGGCACATCCTGTGCGAACCTGGGAGACCTGGACGGAGACGGGGTGCCTGAGCTGGCCGTGGGGGCAGCCGGCGACGACACGGGAGGAACGCAAGGAGCCTTCTCTGAGTGTGGAGCCGTGCATGTGTTGTTTCTGAACGCAGACGGCACAGTGAAGTCGAATAGTAAGATTGCGGACGGCGTAGGAGGGCTACCGGGCTCGACTCTGGCGAATTTCGATCGATTTGGCGGTTCGTGCACGAATTTGGGAGACCTGGACGGAGACGGAGTGCCGGAGCTGGCCGTGGGGGCAACCGACGACGACACGGTAGGCAACAATCAAGGAGCGTTGTATGTACTGTTTCTGAACGCAGACGGCACAGTGAAGTCGAATAGTAAGATTGCGGATGGCGTAGGAGGGCTACCGGGCTCGACTCTGGCGGATGACGATGAATTCGGCGGATCGTGCGTGAGTCTGGGAGACCTGGACGGAGACGGAGTGCCGGAGCTGGCCGTGGGGGCAACCGTTGACGACACGGGAGGACCCGCTCGCGGAGCCTTGCATGTGCTGTTTCTGAACGCAGACGGCACAGTGAAGTCGAACAGTAAGATTGCGGACGGCGTAGGAGGGCTACCGGGCTCGACTCTGGCGAATGGCGATCGATTTGGCGGTTCGTGCACGAGTCTGGGAGACCTGGACGGAGACGGAGTGCCGGAGATAGCAGCGGGGGTAACTACGGACGATACGGGAGGCCCTGACCGAGGAGCGGTATATATCCTCGAGATCGGTGATCTTCCGCTTTCCGTAACCACAGCGGTGGACGAATTCGATACACCGTCCGGTGCAGCGGTTTCGCTACGGGAAGCGATGCGGGATGCGAAGACGACAGGCGAGTTTCGGACGATCAACTTCGATCCTTCTCTCAATGGCCAAACCATCACTCTGGGCGGAACCGAACTTGCCCTCGTGGATCAGGAGGTGAAGATCACTGCAGCGGCCTTATCAAACGGAATTACCATTACAGGGAATGATCAATCCCGAATCTTCAATGTCGATGCGAGCTCTACCCTCGGATTGGAATGCGTGAACCTCACTGGTGGGTCACAAAAAGGCGGCGGAATTCAAAATTTCGGGAAGACTGCGGTCAGCCAATCCTACTTCCACGGTAACCATGCCGCCGGCAATGGAGGGGCGATCTTCAACCAGGGGGAACTGCTGGTGCAGTCGAGTAGCTTTTTCGACAATTCGACGCCCTTCGTAGGCGGAGCGATCAACAGCCCAGGTGGAGGAACGACAACGCTGATCCTCAACAGCACTTTCTTCGGAAATACGGCGAACGGAGAGGGTGGAGGCGCACTCAACGTGACCGGCTCATCTTCGGCAATCGTGCGGCAGTGCACCTTCGTGGGGAATGAGGCTCCGAACGGAGAGGGAGGCGGCCTTCGCGTTTTGAACGTAGGGACAATCCATGTGGTGAACTCGATCATAGCGGAAAACACCGCAGGCATGGGCAGCATGGACATTTCCCGCGCTGGAGACACGATCACCGCCGGGGGAAACAACCTGATCGGCTGCAATGAATCGGTAGAGGATGTCTTCCTGTCGGCGGCCCCTTTGGCGGGAACCTCGTTCAAACCAATTTCGGCGAGTCTGTTTCCGCTGGGTAGCTACGGAGGCCGGACCCCGACCATGCCACCCCGGGCGGGATCACTGGCGGTGGACTTCGGATACTTCTTTCCCCTTCCCGGCGCTGACCAGCGCGGCGTGGCCAGGGTGAAGGATTTTTACCCCGACCTCGGGGCGGTGGAAGGCGTGTATGTGGACAACACGGCCTTGAAACTGTCCCTGGCGAAGAAGATCAAAAATCTGAAGAAGCAGCTCAAGACCGCGAAGCGCAAACGGGACAAGCGTAAGATCAAGAAATTGACGAAGCAGATCAAGCAATTCACGAGACAATTGCGGAGCTTGTGAGGAGTGTTCGCAGTAGATGCGAATTCATCGCCATGGGGAGAGGGGAATACCTTCTCCCTCAGGCGTATGGGGAGGTCAGGGTTACTCATTTTTGTACAGAGCTCGATACTTTCAAAGCGTTCTCGAAAAGGAGGTCGTCATGGATATTTCTATTTCACTTCACCCCAAGTCATTGATTGCGCGACGCGGTGGGGAAAATTTTTCGACGATTGAGTGAGGTCAAAAAATTGCCTGAAACCTTGCCATTCGGGTGAGGATATTCATCGAGGCGGCTTCCGAATCGAAGCGACGGATTTGCAAGGTCGACCTTCCTGCTGCGATGGCGGCGCTCGCTGGACAGGGCTGAAGGCAGATGAAGGAGTAGGATCGGCCAGTTTCAAGGTGCTCCCATCTTTCCCATCGGGCCTTGAAACGCCGATTCGCGATCATCTTGCCCCTCAATCCCCGGTCCGATACGGGCTTGCATTTTCGCCTCGAATAAGCAAAATCCTATAAGTTCAGGAGCTTATGAATTCGTTGAGTCACCAAAGACTTCGTATGGTATTCTTGATCCTGATTTGCGCTTTCCCTGTGCTTTCAGTTTTAACTGCCGCTGGAGGTTTAGAGATTCAGCATGCTGCACCATGTGGATAAGAGTCAGACCAGTTTCACTTCGAGTAAGAACACAGTGAGTGAGATATTCACATAGGGGATAGCTCAATTTTCTAAGATCCAATCAGTAATGAAACGAATCCTTTCTCTTGCCGCAGGGCTGTTGCTCTCTGCTCTGAACCCGACAATGGCGACGGATGTATTGCCGAACGTCGTCTTCATTTTAGCCGATGACCTCGGCTACGGAGACTTGAGCTGTCAGGGGGTAACCCACGTGAGGGCGCCCCATATCGACAGCCTCGCGAAACAGGGACGAAAGTTTACCGACGCTCATTCTGCATCGGCCGTCTGCACACCATCGCGACCCCTTAGCATTCCAACACCACTTTCGAAATAGAATCCTTCCTATGAGAATCAAAGCAGCGCTCAAACCAATCCTCTTTTTCAATCTTTCGCTGGCCATGGCGCTCAGCGCCTTCGGTGAGGAAGAGCCACCCAATGTCGTTCTCATCTTCGCCGACGATCTCGGCTACGGCGACCTCAGTTGCTATGGCGCGACAAAACTCAGAACACCCAACATCGACAAACTGGCGGCAGAAGGCCGAAAATTCACCGATGCGCATTCCGCCTCCGCAGTCTGCACGCCCTCGCGCTACGGTCTTTTGACTGGAGAATATTCTTTCCGGGCAAATGGAGGGAAAGGAGTCTGGGGACCGGCGCCCGTCACCTCACCATTGCTCGTCGATACTGAAAAACTTACTATTGCCGATGTTTTCAAATCCAGTGGCTATGACACCGCCGCCTTCGGCAAATGGCATCTGGGTTTTGGAAATGGCAAAAACCTCTGGGACAAACCCCTGCGTCCCGGACCTCAGGATCTCGGATTCGATTACTACTTCGGAATGCCCGTCGTAAACAGCGCTCCCCCATATGTCTACGTCGAGAATGACCGCGTTGTCGGAGCCACGCCGGATGACCCGCTTGTCCATTTGGGGCCGAAGGCAGGGAAGAATGCAACCGCTCTAACACCCATTCCCAGAGAAGCAGGCAATCGTGTTTCCAACCATTTCAGTGGAGCCGTCGCATCTCACAAACTCTTCAACGATTACGAAGTCGGTCTCACTATTGCCAAAAGAGCATCAGACTGGATCAAGGAACGCAAAGACGATCCCTTCTTCCTCTACCTCGCTACCACTCAGATCCATCACCCCTTTACTCCCGCTCCCCGCTTTCAAGGAACGAGCGAGTGTGGACTCTATGGAGACTTCGTCCATGAGCTCGACTGGATCGTCGGCGAGGTCACCAAAGCGCTCGAAGAAAAAGGCGTCGCAGACAACACCCTGATTATATTCACCAGCGACAACGGAGGGATGTTCAATCACGGCGGACAAGAAGCTTTCAAACAAGGACACCGCCAAAATGCCGCCCTGCTCGGATTCAAATTCGGTGTATGGGAAGGTGGACATCGCGTTCCCTTCATCGCCAAGTGGCCGGGCAGAATTAAACCAGGCAGCAGTTCGTCGCAGCTTATCAGCAGTATCGATTTTTTGGCTACCTTCGCCGCGCTCACGAAGCAGACATTGGATCAGGAAAAACTCGCCGACAGTATCAATATTCTTCCTGCCCTGACCGGCGAACCGGAGACAGCATTGCGGGACACCTTATTTCTCCCACCCCATAAAGCCTCTCATCTTTCCGTTCGAAAAGGCAAGTGGATGTATATCGGAGCACGGGGCTCCGGAGGCTTTGGAGGCAAACCCGGCACCCATGCCGCCGGCGGCCCCGTCTGCGCCTCCTTTGTCGGAAGCATCAACAGCGACTTCGAAAATGGTAAATTCAAAAAAGACGCTCCTCCCGCTCAACTCTACGATCTCGAGAACGATCCCAGCCAGACCAAAAATCTTTATCACGAGCACCCGGAGGTCGTAAAAGAGCTGAGCGACTTGCTCGAGAAGGTTTCTCCACAACGCATCCGTCAGCAGAGGAGTCAACATGGGAAAGGAGAGACAAGCTCGAAACACATCCCATTCAAACCTGTCGGCAATCTCCGCTTCACCTTCGAGTCCGGCGAGCTGGATGGCTGGTCCGTTGTCGATGGCGAAACCACGCGCCCTGTTTCGAATGCCATATCGCTGCCGCGTCACACCGATAAGCCGTTCAATCAGGAGGGGAAATTTCATCTCTCGACCATCGCGACTGTTGATGGAGTGGATGACCAACAGCAGGTCGTTTTTCAGTCTCCTGAGTTTGTGATCAATGGTGACAAGGCCAGCTTTCTCGCTTCCGGTGGTTATGATCCGGAAACCCTTTATGTCGGTTTGGTCGATGCCGAATCCAAAGAAATCCTGATGTCTGCCGGTGGTGCCAAGGGGCCGCAGATGAAGCGCACGACCTGGGATGTCAGCAAGCTGAAAGGGAAATCCGTGTTTCTTCAAGTTGTCGATAAAAACGCCGACAGATGGAAGCACCTAACCTTTGATGACTTCTCGATCGACGGTAGTCTGAAGCCCGCCGCCAAAAAATAGAGTTGGTTCCCACTCAAAAAACAATCCCATCACGACATGAAAACCCCAGCTCTTATCTACTCCTTATTCTTCGCACTGACATTGTCTCTCACTGCGGCTGATAAGCCCAACTTCGTCATCATCTTCACCGACGACCAGGGCTATGGCGATCTCAGCTGTTTTGGTGGCACTCACGTCAGCACGCCACGCATCGATCAGATGGCCAAAGAAGGTCAGCGTCTCACGAGCTTCTACGTTGCGGCTCCCGTTTGCACGCCCTCACGCGCGGCGCTCATGACTGGCTCCTATCCGAAACGCGTCAATATGGCGACCGGTTCGAACTTTGGAGTCTTGCTCGCCGGCGATTCCAAAGGCCTCAACCCCGAGGAAATCACCATCGCCGAAGTCCTCAAGAGCGCCGGCTACAAAACCGGGATGTTCGGTAAATGGCACCTCGGCGATCAGCTGGAGTTCCTCCCCACGCGGCAGGGCTTCGATGAATATTACGGCATTCCATTCAGCCACGACATCCACCCGTTTCATCCCAACCAGAAAAAACACAAATTCCCGCCACTCGCCCTTCTCGATCAGGAAACCGTCATCGAAATGGATCCCGACGCTGATTACCTGACAAAGAATCTCACTGAGCGCGCTGTCGCCTTCATTGAGAAAAATAAGGACGATCCGTTCTTTCTCTACGTCCCTCATCCCATTCCCCACAAGCCACTCCACGTTTCGCCTCCGTTCATGGAAGACGTGCCACAAGAGATTAAAGACAAGCTGAAACAAGAGGGCGACAAGATCGACTACAACACACGAAACAAAATCTTTCGTCAGGCCATCGACGAGATCGACTGGTCTGTCGGTGAGATTTTGGATTCGCTGAAGAAACATAAGGTCGACGAAAACACCCTTGTCATCTTCCTCTCCGACAACGGACCTGCTGTCGGCAAAGCTGGCCCGCTTAAAGGACGGAAAGGCAGCACATTTGAAGGCGGCATGCGCGAGCCGACTGTGATTCGCTGGCCGGGAAAGATTCCCGCTGGGAAAGAAAATACCGAACTCATGACGGCGATGGATCTGCTACCCACCTTCGCCAAACTTGCCGGAGCGAGCATCCCAAGCGATCGCGTCATCGACGGCAAAGACATCTGGCCCGTTCTGGTTGAGGAAGCCAGGACGCCCCACCAAGCCTTTTTCTATCACCGCGGCAACGATTTGCAGGCCGTTCGCTCCGGTAAGTGGAAACTCCACGTTGGCAAAAGACAGAATCCAACCGCCCTCTTTGATCTCGACAAAGACATCGGTGAGAAGACCAATGTGCTTGCAGACAATGCCGGGGTCGCCACGCGATTGCTGGAGCACATCACCACCTTCGAAGCGGATCTCAAAGCCAACAGCCGTCCAGCTGCGTTTGTCGAAAATCCGAAACCACTGGCGAAATAGGAATCTGGAGTGGCGCTTGCAACTCGTGAATTCCCATTTGCACAAACACCTATGAGATTGTTTCACGGCTCCACTCAAAGCAATCGAGTAAACGCCCATCAAGGATTTATCTCCTTATATAACCCCATGTTCAGTTGGTGTTTCCATGCTCTGGTGCTCATTTCAGGAATCTTCTTCCCGGGGAGTCTTGTTGCCGAAGAAAAACTACTTTTCACGGTGGAGGCTGATCAAGAGGCTCCCTTTAATGATCATGATCTGAGCGTGGAAGTCGCTGATGATGACCTTCTGTCCGGTGCCTCTTTCACGTCCAGTCGGCCGCTACAGAAAGGCAATCCGCTAGAGCTAACGGATGGCATTGGCAGCGAATTTATTCAGGGCAGTTGCACTTTTGGAGAGGATGGAACCGGCGACTGGATTCTTACCTTCTCCAATCTGGAGATCAAGGAGCTTCACGAACTTCGGGTGTTTTCGAGCAACCGGGATTCGCGTGCCTGTCAGGATTACGACGTGTCATTCAGTGATGACAAGGGGCATACATTCAGTCCGCTGGCCGCAAATGTGATCGCAGCGCAGCGCAAGGCCTACAACCTGACTCGCATCCCCTTGAAGATCGGCAAGGTGACGGACCTGCGGTTTACGTTTCGAAATCCGGACGAGCGCAAGAATCCCAAGGCGAAACTGCATTCGGCGCTCTACGAAATCGATGCCATCGGCGTGCCATCGGTTCGTCCAGCTCCGCCCTCTTTGACAAAGGTGCGGGAAATGGGCAGAAGACAATCCCGGTTCCTGACTGGTCAGCTAGCAGTCTCCACCGATGCAGAAATCCCTGAACCCGATCTGGCTGCGTTTCAGTCCGAAATCAAACCACTTCTGGAAGCCGCGTGTGTGCAGTGCCACGGACCGGATAAGCAGAAGGGGAAGTTTCGGGTGGATACATTGAATCCGGATCTACACAAAGGCGGCGATGTCGACTGGTGGCTGGAAGTGCTCAATGTCGTCAGTAATCATGAAATGCCTCCGGAAGATGAGGTCGAACTCGCCGATGCGGATCGTAGCAAACTGGTGGACTGGCTTTCGGCGGAAGTCCAAATGGCTTCCCGGGTTCGGCGCGCGGAGGCCGAGCATACTTCGTTCCGCCGGATGACTCGCTACGAATACACAAACACGCTGCGGGACCTCCTCGGCTTGCCCTATGAGTTTGGCGCAGACCTTCCGCCTGAGACGGCTTCGGAAGACGGATTTCGCAACAGTTCGGAAATGCTTTCGATCTCCGCGTCACAATTCGAAACCTACCGCGATCTCGCCCGGGCCGCTCTGGAAAAGGCCACCGTTCGTGGCGAAAAGCCGCCAACTCAGTGGATCGCGGCCGACTTTGATCTTTCAGCAAAAACAGTTCAAGCTGACATTGAAAAGCGAGTCGCTCAAGCCATCGCAAAGGGCGGTAAAACCAATCTCGAAGGGATCCGTTCGCGGGCCGTTGCAAGGCCGTTCGCTCCCTGGCTTCGGTCGAGGGACACTGGCAAAGTGATAGCTGCCACCACGGTTCGTAGTAGCACGCCGACGGAACTACGTCCGGAATTGCCGGAGCAAACCACGACACAATTGGTCCTGAATGCACCTCAACGCGCTGATCGCCGTCGATTGGTTCCTTTGGATCTGGGCCGAAAATTACCAGACGAAGGAAACCTTCGAGTTCGGGTTCGAGCTTCGCGAGATTCAGCAGATGATCCGCAGATTCCAATTCTTCAAGTCTCGTTTGGCTTTGGTGTCGGAAACAATGGCAAGGTGGATACCCCCTATGGAAATCGGAGCGTCAAAGCCTTGCCGGAGTCTCCGGAAACCTACCAATGGGATCTGCCGCTTTCAGAAATTCAACGCAACCAGCTGCGTGATCAGGATGTTCCGGGCCGAAGCCCGACTGAACGTATTTCGCTAGTCAATGTCTACCCGTCGCCGCAATCTAGCGGTAGCAAAAATCTGCCCGCCATTCGAATCGACTCCGTTGAAGTTGCCTGGCCGGTTTACGATCAGTGGCCACCGGAATCGCATCGTCGCATCTTTCCTGACAGCGATCTTAAGAAAGACGAAATCGCCTATGCCCGGGAGATCCTGACCAACTTCTTGACTCAAGCGTGGCGACAGCCGCTTAAAGGGGATGAACTGGATCGAATGATGGGTTTGTTTACCAGTATTCGCCCTCAATGTATAGACTTCCAGGAAGCTGTCATCGAAGTCCTTGCAGTCGGCCTCGCATCACCAAGGTTTCTATACTTAGTCCAGAAATCCGATTCCGAAGAGTTTCTGACCAGCCACGAACTGGCGACGCGTTTGGCCTACTTTCTCTGGTGTAGCACGCCGGATCAAGAATTGCTGCGGCTTGCCGATAAGCAGCAGATCCTCCAACCGGCTGTGCTCGCAGCCCAGACCAAGCGCATGCTGGCGGATCCCCGATCGAGCCGGTTCTCTGACCAATTTGTCCACCAGTGGTTGAACCTGGAGTTGCTCGACTTTTTGGTAGTCGACGCAAAGAAACATCCTTCCTTCGACCCGGTGCTGAAAACCGCGATGCATGGAGAGATCGTCGCTTTTTTCGAAGAAATCCTCGCCAACAACCAGTCGATACTCGACTTCATCGAATCCGACTTTGCGATGATTAATCAACGCCTTGCCCAGCACTACGGAATTTCTGATGTGCACGGTCCCGAGTTCCAGCGCGTCACCTTGCAGCCGGAAGAGCATCGTGGTGGATTGCTCACCCAGGGCGGGGTTCTCGCGATGACGTCGAACGGCATTGATTCCAACCCGCTGCGTCGAGGAATCTGGCTGTTGGAAAGCCTGCTAAACGACCCGCCACCGCCGCCGCCTCCAGCTGTGCCGGAGATCGATGTCGCCGATCCGGAAATAGCAAAACTCACCCTGAAGGAACGCCTCGAAGATCATCGGGATGACCCCGCCTGCATGTCCTGTCATCAGCGCATTGATCCCTGGGGTATCGCCTTTGAAAATTTCGATGCGATCGGCAACTGGCGAAGTGTCGCCAACAATCGACCTGTCGATTCGCAAGCCGTTTTGTTTAACAACGATCCCCTCAAGGGGATGAGCGGCCTGAAGGAATACCTACTAAAGAATCGCCAGGATCAATTCGCCGAAGCGATCGTCCACAAGCTGACAACCTTCGCACTCGGGCGTCCTCTCAGCTTTGGAGATCGGGCTTATATCACTCAAATCACGGCGGATTTACGAAATGAAGACGACGGACTGGCCACCCTGATTCACCTCATCGTCCAGAGCAGGATTTTCCGCACAAAATAACTTCATCTCGCTCCCAAAACGAATATCCTTTCCATACCGCTATGAAAATATCATCTCTGGATCGCCGCAAATTCCTTCGTGGAGCCGGAATTGGACTGGCCCTTCCCTGGTTCGAGACGTATGCGGCAACATTGCCTGAGCCAAACAAAAAGCGCTTTGCCTCCTTTTACCTGCCGGATGGCGTGCCGATGCCGACAAAAGAAGACCCGGCCCATTCGGAATGGAGTTGGTTCCCGCACGAATCCGGCCGCGACTTTCAGTTCACCAACCCGCTGAAACCACTCGAGTCACTTCGCGACGACCTCACCATTATCGGCGGACTGTCACACCCGGGCGCGCGAAACGTTCACGGTCATTCCAATGCCGACCAGTTCCTCACCGGAGCGGTCACCACCCCTGTCGGGGACGCCTACGGAGCCTACCGGAACACCATTTCGCTCGATCAGGTTTTTGCCAATGAAGTCGGAGATCAAACCCGGTTTTCATCCCTCGTTATGTCTACTGACGGCGGCACCGGCGGTCCAAGGGGAGCCACCACGATGTCCTTTGATCAGAACGGTCGCCACATGCCGGCCGAACATCGTCCCAAGCGAATTTTTGATCAGCTGTTCGTCTCCAGCAACGCCGACGAAGCCCGTAGACTTGCGCTGAGCACCAGCGCTCTCGATGTCTTGCTTGAGGATGCGCGATCTCTGCAGCGAAACTTGTCCTCTCACGATCAGAAAACCCTCGACGACTACCTCGCCTCAGTTCGCGAAACCGAGATAGGCGTCGAAAAGGCCCGTCGCTGGCTCGACATCCCGAGGCCAGCTGTTGATGGATCCGCTCTGAACCTGGAGGTCACGCCCGATATGCCGAGCGACTATTTACGCACCATGTTTGACCTGATATTCCTGGCGTTCCAAACTGACTCGACCCGCACCGTGACCTATCAGATTGGCCAGGAAGGTCAGAAAGGCATCAGTAACATCCTGTCTAAATCGGTAGTTGATAGCCTGGCTCACGAACTTTCGCATAAGACCAAAGAGCCCGGAGGTTGGGAAAACTTTGGAAACTACATCGCCTTCCTCAATGAGCAGTATGCGTTTTTCGCCAAGCGCCTGAAATCTACCCCCGAAGGCGATGGCAACATGCTCGACAACACTTTTCTGTTTTTCGGGTCCGCATCCAGTGGCTTCCACCTGTCGCGAAACTACCCGCTCATCCTCACGGGCGGAAAAAATATGGGCTTTCAACACGGGCAATTCCTGCGCTACGGCGAAGAATCACCGCGAAACATCCCAATGAACGATGGCGGCTACCGTTCGGAGATGGACTACACGGAGCTACCGCTTTCTAACCTCTTTCTGACCATGCTACACAAACTCGGAGTCGACACTCCCTCATTTGCCGACAGTGAGAGAACGTTTGCAGAGATTTGATTACGCAACTGCGTTTGTAGAAAATTCGAAGCCATTGGCGAAAAAGGAATCTGGAATGACGCGTAACTCGTGAATGCCGAGCCTCAATCGCGCCGGTCTCGATCAGAAAAGAACATCATGAGAAAAATAGCTTTATTCATTCTGCTTCTATCCCTCTGCGTCACAGCGACTCGGCGCGAGATTTCAGCACAAGAAAACAAAGCTGAGCAGGCAGAGTCTGGTTCGGCAAAAAGGAAAAAGAAAGCGAATAGGAATAAACCAGCAAAAAGGAAAGCCGTAGCGCTCCCCATGTCGGCTCCATTCGCTGAGTTAAATTCTCCAGATGTGCATGAGGATTTTCCGGCGATGTGCCTTAATGCAGCAGGGCATCCAATCGTGGTGTATATCGAAAATGACGGGGATGCTGATACTCTTATGCTCGCGGGTTTGAATGACTCCGGAGAACTAGTAGGCTTAACGGCCGTTTCAAGTCCGGGCATCGACAACATCTATCAACCCTGCCTCACTCAACTCCCCAACGGTCGGATCCTTTGTGTCTGGTCCCAACTGGAAGCGGATGGTCAGTGGGATTTGATGGCGCGGACAATCGGGCGCAAGGGAAAAGCGCTTATGGGTGAAGCTGTTCGCCTGACGAAAAATGCCGGGAATGATATATTCGCAGATCTAGGTACGGACAGAAATGGGCGGGTCTGGTTAACCTGGCAGCGCCTCGAGCACGGAATTAATCAAGTGATCGCGCGTCACCTCGACCCAAAGTCGAACGAGTGGTCTAAGGAGATTCAGGTGACGGACGGAGCCACTGGAGGTGACTGGGAGCCCCAACTTGCTTTTGGGGAGGGCGATGAAGCTCTCATCGTTTTTGACAGCTACAGAAATGGAAATTTCGATATATTTCTAACGCGAGTTTCACCGGAAGGAACCGTCAAGCTATCTGCTGCAGTGGCAACATCAGAACGCTACGAAGCGCGCGCCGAAGTTGCCGCAAGTCCCGATGGGAAGCATCTCTGGATCACCTATGAAGACGGAATGGAACTTTGGGGCAAGGATCTGGGTGCCGATTGGCGAAAGAAGGGAGGCGGCTTACATCACGACCGCCAGATCAAGGTAGTTAAATTTGATCTCTCGTCGGGAGGCGTGGAGAAAATCGCAGATATCACAGCTCTGCTTCCGGATCTTGTCGCTGATCCTCAAAGTGTGGGAACCGGGGCAATTGACGTGCCTCAGATAGTCGTCGATGCCGAAGGAAACCCCTGGGTGTTTTTCCGGTATTGCCTTTTCGCTAGTAAAGGTTTTTGGCAGATCGCCTATTCCCGGCTCACCACCGAATCGGGAGTCTGGACGAAGCCGGAGGTGCTGGGTAAAAGTTCGTTCTGTCTGGACCGGCGAAGCTCCATCGCGCTCCATCCGAAAGACGGATCGCTCAAGATTGCCTATCCGGGCGATCTTCGAACGGACAAGCAGGCAGGCGATACAGGTATGTTCTTGGCAAGTATCACTCCGGGTGCCGATCGGCCTTCCGTCGCCCCCATGCCATTCGATCTGATGCAGGAAGCTCGGACTCTTCTCAGACCATACAATGACACTCCGGAAAGAGATCGCTCCGATCATCACGTCTGGGAAATTGGTGGTGGAAAATATAGTCTCTACTGGGGAGATGTTCATCGTCACACAGACTTCTCCAATTGCCGAACCACCGACGACGGTTGTATCGTCGAACATTTTCGTTATGCGATTGAAGCTGGAGGACTCGATTTTCTAGGCACTTCAGATCATACGGAAATTGGAAAGCGCTACACTGATTACGAGTGGTGGCAGACCCAGAAACTGGCCGACCTGTTTCACAATCCCGGAAGCTTCGTCTCCCTCTATGCTTATGAGCGGGAGCAGAAGTTTCCTTACGGGCATCGCAATGTGCTTTTCCTGAAACGAGGAGGTCCGCTCATATATATCAAACGAAAGAACTACAGTGCATCGCGCTGGGCGACGCCGCTGCCGAAAGCCGATGGCGATATTCTTGGTGACATTCCGCCCTGGCAGTTGTGGGATTTGCTCCGTGTTCACGGAAGGCGAGCCATCACGATCGAGCACACATCAGCTGGCGGGATGGGGACCGACTGGTCAAAATATGAGAAGCTCGATCGGGAGTATGAAAATATACTGGAAGTTTTTCAGGGCTCGAGAAATAGCTTCGAGGGCGAAGGCGCCCCTCAGCCACCCATCGTTGTCGGAGGTCCACAAAAATCTCACTTCTTTGGAAAGACCGCAGCGGGCACCTGGCAAAATGCGCTAAAACTTAAGCATCGCTTAGGTGCCTTTGCCAGCTCGGACCATCGGTCTACTAATATATCCTACGGAGGCGTCTATGTGAAAGAGGGGTTTACTCGCGAAGGTGTTTTCGATGCGATGGACGCTCGTCGAACCTGTGCTGCGACTGATAAAATCTTTATGGAGTTTTCTTGTAACGGCCATCTCATGGGCGAGATTTTCGAAAGTAATAAGGAGTCGGAATTCAAAATATCTATTAAGGGAACCGCACCGCTCAGTCGAGTTACTCTCGTTCGGAATGAGGAGGATTATCACCAGTTCGAATTGGCTACCGAAGCTGCGGATTTTGAGGGTATCTATAGCGATCAGAAACCGGTCGCAGGAGAGAATCGTTATTACCTTCGTGTTGAGCAGGTAGACGGAAACATGGGTTGGACTTCCCCCATCTGGATCACCAACGAACAATAGATTCGCTAAACTCACTTGAGATGAACTTGCTGAGGCGGGATTCGCTTAAACTTGGTTCCCCTAACTTTGCCTGAATCCCGAAAATTCACGGCTTTGTTTCCGATGAATCCAAAGGAAATCCTTGTTTAGGGTGCCAGAGCAGGGCGTGATCATGTAAGGGGACTAGCGTAACGATATTTTGTGGACGGGATATACTCTGCTGTAACCGGTTGCCAATCTCATGAAATTAAACACCGCTCTAATCTTCGCTCTCGGCACTTTTCTGGTCGCCCCCTTATCCTTCACTTCCGCCGCAAACTCCGGAAAGGGAGAGTTCGACGTGCAGAAAGCGGCAAAGGAAATCGACGGGCTTGTCGAAGCCGGGCTTAAGAAACGCGATCTCAAGCCAAACGCTGAGATCAATGACGAGACTTTCGTCCGGCGTGCTTATCTCGACATTGCCGGGCGCATTCCAACGATTGAGGAAGCGGAAGCATTCCACGGCTCGACCTACGATCGCAAGCGCGAACAACTGATCGCTGACTTGCTCGAGAGCGACGGGGCCGTCAGCCATGGCTACAATTTCTGGGCGGACGTGCTGCGGATCAATACCAAGCTCGGGACCAATGCTGCCGAGGCCGAGGCGGCGTATCAGTTGTGGCTGAAAAAGAGCCTCACTGAAAACATGCCCTACGATCAGTTCGTTCGGGAGTTGGTCGGGGCGCGCGGGACGATTTGGGACAACGGCGCGGTTGGTTACTACCTTCGTGATCGAGGCATGCCGCTTGATAACATGTCGAATACGGTCCGGGTTTTCCTGGGCACGCGGCTTGAGTGCGCTCAGTGCCACGACCACCCGTTCGATAAGTGGTCGCAGCTGGATTACTTCCAGATGGCGGCTTTTTCTTTCGGAATGGATGCTGTCTCTTATACACATCTCCGAGCCCACGAGACCGAGG
>CAJXQE010000095.1 GCA_913058215.1 uncultured Verrucomicrobiales bacterium | reverse complement strand
GAGATCAGCCTCGGTCTCGTGGGCTCGGAGATGTGTATAAGAGACAGCTCTAGGAACGACTCCATGGATCTGTTTCCCGGAGGAAGTTTCGAAGAAATGGAGATCACCGGCCTCCGTTCCGTCCCTGGAAAGCGAAGCTGCGACGATGGAGCCATCCGGGGACGGCACAAACCAATCAATCGTGGTTCCGCCCTCAGGATCAATTACTGCGGGGTCGAGCAGAGTTCTTTCATCGGAAAGATCACTTGGGGAGCTGAAGGTAATCAGAAACGGCTGCTGCTTAGGCGGCTGGCGCTTCATGCAGAAATATTGTCCCTGGCGTTCACTGATTCCCCAGAAGCTGACGGTCTTTGCTGAAAGAATTTCGGTCACATCCTTGCGAATCGAATCCAGATGAGGCCGGCTGTCGAGATATTCGCGGGAGTAGGCGTTCTGAGCATCGGTCCATTTCTTCACCTCATCGTTCGGCCATTCCTCCAGCCATCGATAGGGATCGGAAACCTTTGTCCCGTGGAAAGTGTCGGTGGCTGCCGTGGTTTTTGTTAGGGGGGCTTCTGCTGCCATGGAAAAAGAATTGGAGCTGAGGCTGCAAATTAGGACGAGGACAAAAAGATTTCTCACGCGCTAAGGTTTTCCCGATTGGAGTTCATTGCAAGAGAGGACTCATCGACAGGAACCACTGCAATACGTAGTAGATGGCCCCGGGCGAAATATCGTAAAGTCCCGGAGTTATGATCCGATCAATTCTTCTTTGTGGACTGGTTTCTCTCACATCCTCATTAACCGCCTTGGACTTGCCTCCTATTGAAGTGGAAACTTTCACTTACAAAAAAGTGGGTGACCTGGAGATCAAGCTGGATGTGCATCGACCGGGAGACGAGAAGGTTCGCCCGCTGGCCGTCTGGATTCATGGCGGTGCACTGATCAACGGCGGGCGGAACGGAGTGGGTCCGGCCAGGCAATTGCTGCAACACGGCTATTGCGTCGCGACGATTGACTACCGTCTCGCACCCGAAACCAAATTGCCGGAAATCATTTCTGATCTGGAAGACGCATTTCGTTGGCTCCGCGAGAACGGGAAAGAAAGGTTTTACGCTGACACGTCGAAGATTGCCGTCATCGGAGGATCGGCCGGAGGCTACCTGGCCTTAACTTCGGGGTTTCGCGTCGAGCCTCCGCCAACGGTGGTGGTGGCTTTCTGGGGATACGGAGACATCGTAACTGAATGGCTGACGGAACCAAGCCCGCACCCCGGTCACAAGAAAAGAGGGCCTCTATCCAGCGATGAGATGAAGGCGATTGAATCCGGACCTGCTGTAGCCAATGCGGAGGATCGAGAGGGGGATGGCGGCGCCTACTATTCAACCACCCGCCAACTGGGAGTCTGGCCTGAAAAAGTCGGAGGAATCGATGAAGAGGATATCGAAAAATTTTATCCCTATATGGCAGTGAAGAATGTGTCTCCATCGTATCCCCCAACCCTCTTGATTCACGGGACCGAAGATACCGATGTTCCTCACGAACAATCAGAAATGATGGTCCACGAATTCAAAAAGTATGGAGTGCCCTTCGAGTTCGCTTCCGTTAAAGGCGGTGAACACGGCTTACGGGGAGCGACGAAGGAAGACATTGCGGCCGCCAATGCCCGAATGGTTCCGTTCATCCTTCGATGGATGAAGTGAGATCAGAAGTGCCTTCTGACTGGTTGAACTGCCGCTGCCCAACAAACTGAATGTTGGAAATCAGGCTGAAGCTTTGTATTTTGGAATCCCGATCCCCGGATTGAGGCGAGTCCGGGTTCCGTATCCTTTCTGAGATTTTCACCCCGTTTGTTACTATGAGAATTCATCTGTCATCCATTGTCTTGAATCTATTTCTGATCGTCTATTCCGCTCTCATTCTCTGCGGAGATATCCTTGCAGCGGAGCCTGTTGTTCCCGGGGCGGAGATAATCCTATTTACTCCGAAGGACGTCACGGCGCCTCCTGCGAAGGTCTATCTAGAGCGCTTGCATGACTGCGGCGTTTATGCGGAAACTTTTTTTGAGAAGGAACTGAAGCAGTGGGGATACAAGCCGGGTCGGAGGGAATTGTTTGAAAGGGATGCGAAGGGTAAAATGAAGGTGACCCATGTCAAAGGCAGGTTGAATGCTGCGGGTGGTGAGTATACGAAAAAGTGGATCAGCAAACAGGTGCTTGATTCCTTAAAGAATGATCACGGGAAAGTGACTGCAGGAAATCTCTATTGGATTTTTGTTTATATTGGAGATCCTCCAAAAAGGCATAGTAATTATCGGGGGTTGGGAAACTCCAGAGATGGAGGATGGGCTGTGCTGAATTACACCAACCTTTTGGGCAAGGTCTCCGCCAGTGAAGAGCTGATTTCCGACTTTCATGATCAAATATTTCTCAAAGGAAGCATCCATGAGTTCGGGCATGCTCTGGGACTTCCCCACATCGGGCCGAAGGTCAATCTTGGGCGGGGCAATACTCTGATGGGGCCGGTAACGAGGATTTATCGAAACAAAAAAATGCCCGATCAAAATAAGGCCTATCTGTCAGAAGCGAGTGCAGCGATCCTTTCAGCTCATCCAGCATTTACCGGGAATCCGGGCAAACGAAATCTGCTGCCAAAGCCCGGGTTCAGCGATCTGAAGCAGGTCTACGAACTTTCATCGAAGAGCATTGCATTGACTGGGAAGGTCGAGTCAGTATCCGGTGTTCATCGAGTCGTCGTGATAGACGATCGGGAAGACAAGCCAGGGGCATACTGGGTGAAAGGGTACGTAGCCGAAGTAGAAGCCGATGGGAGTTTTTCGATTTTCGTTCCTCGTCCTCAAAAGTGTAGAGGAGCGCTCAAGTTGCTCGTCGTCTACAAGAACGGAGCAGTCACTGGAGACGGAATCCGCCGGGGAATCGGGAGCGCCAAATTGATTCCCTATTCGTATTCTCCCTGAGGCCGGTTACTTGCTGGAGAACTTCGGTATCGTCGCGTCCTTCCCCACCCCCTTCTCCGTTACCCTTCATTTTAGACTGAAAATCGACTATCTGGCTCCGAGTTAGATTGGGAAGGGCAAAGAATCGCGTATTAGAGCAATTTTCGATTGCCATAGCGCTTGGTTTTCCTTATTCAATTCTTATGATAATCCGCACTATCTTTTCCGCATTTCTGCTATGTCTTCTGGTCAGCTGCGAAACGACCGAGCCGGAAAAGCGAAACTTCATCAGCTCCTATCGCGGACTTGAAACCAAAGCCAGTGCGCTGGGCAACAAGGCATTGGTAAAAGAGAGTGACCCTGCAGCGCTGAAGAAATACACCAAAGTGATTATCGATGATGTGAAGGTGATTTCTGCCAGAAAGAAAAAAGCACCAGCAGAGAAGAACCAGCTCAACGCCTATAAATATGAAGCTCCATCGAGGGCGGAGACCGAGAAGCTTGCCGAAAAATTTGAGGACATTCTGGAGAGGGAGCTGGGCAAACAATTCGAGATCACCAAGCGCCGGGGTTACAACACCCTGCGGGTTAGGGCCGCGTTGACGGAACTCCAGCCGAGTAACCCTACTTTGTTCGTCGTTAATTATCTCCCCTACGCCGGTATCGCAGCCAGCGGAGTGCAAATAGCAACCGGCGAGGCGATCGGTGGTGGTGCGACCACATTTGAAGCGGAGGTGGTCGATGCACGATCCGGGCGTCAGGTCTACGCGATCGTAGATCAGATTAAGGGAGGGAAGCTGCAGTTTGGCGGGCTCGCAAAATGGGGTCAAACCGAGCAGGCTATGAATGGCTGGGCCCGAAGAATTAGCGCAGGGGTCCAAAAAGCCGGTGCAACATCGCGGACGGTTTCAACGAGGACTTTAACAAAGCCTGCTACGACCGCGAAGAAAAAATCGACTCCGACGAAGAAGACATCTTCCTCCAAGCCGGCACCGAAGAAGGAAGGTTCCAATGCCTGGTGGCTCAAAAAGTCCGACTGAGGCGGCTCGATCGCTTTCCTTATGAATAGTGAAGACATCTCAGCCCGTCGTTCCTACTGGGCGGAGCAGATGCAGGCGGGTTACGACTTGATCCAGGTGATCCTGGCGTATGACGAAGTGGAGGAGTGTGGCGAAGGGTTTGCCTCCATTCCTGAGGCTGCGAAAGACGCAGGTGTGGAGATGCTTTTCTCGGACAGCAAAATCGCCGGGGGGCTGGATCGGATTTTCTTCATCAGGGAAAGCCTCGTGGGCGATGTTATTGACATCGGCCGCGAAATGAATGAGCGCGGCTGGGTTCTGAAAATCGAAGACGGATTTCGATCCAAGTCGATGCAATCGGAGCTGGTAAGGAAGCCTGAGGTTTTCGACAGCATTCTTCAAAAATGCATCTGGGAAAACGGAGGCGAGGTTCCATCGACCGAGCTGGTGTTTCGCAGGGCATTGGTGATGATCGCCAATATTCCCAAGATCGGAACGCACATGTCCGGCTCAGCCATCGACGTCTCCGTTTTTCGGAAAAAAGACGGGAGTGAAGTCTGGCGGGGGTTCCCTTATCTTGAAGTGAGCGAACATACCCCGATGCGTTCACCCTTTGTGGATGAAGAATCACTCGCGAATCGTCTTGAGATTTGCGGGATGATGGAGTCGCGGGGATTTGTCCATTTCCCCTTCGAATTTTGGCACTTCAATAAAGACGATGCCATGGGCCATGTTCTTACGGGTAAACCCGGACCGGCGAAATTCGGTCCGGTTCATTGGGATCCGGAGACAAATTCTGTGTCTCCCTACGGTGATCCTCTGAGTCCCCTCAATCCTCTTCCAGCGATTGAGAAAGAAATTGCCGCGGCGATAAAGAGGGCGGCTTGCTGAGCGGATTGCTTAAAAATAAGCATTTCCATTTGTGACTTTCCCCCCGGAACAATTGCCTCTAAAAGGATGGATATGGCGTGACAGAAGGGTAAGATGTTCGTCAGAGAAAAGCGTCAAAATTTAACATCAGGAATATCATGCGTTGGAAAGGCAGAAGAGGAAGCGACAATGTCGAAGACAGACGGGCATCAACCGGTGCCCGAATTGGCGGCGGAGGCGGTTCCGGAATAGGAATCAGTATCCTTTCTTTCGTCATGCGGACCTTTGGATTCAAAGGTGTGATCGTCGCGGTGATTGCGGTGCTGGCATTGTGGAAACTTGGCATTGTAGATCCGTCAGCTTTGCTTGGGGGCGGAACTTCAACTTCGTCCAGCAACGCGAAATTTGTCGAAAGTGAAAGAGAGAAAGAGCTCTATCAGTTTGTGACGGTGGTTCTCGCTGACACGGAAAAGATCTGGACAGAGGCCTTCGCAAAACATGGCCAAAAATACGTAGCCCCGAAGCTCGTGGTGTATCGGAAGTTTGTTCAGACCGGCGGATGCGGTGGTGGCTCCGCGGCGATGGGTCCTTTCTATTGTCCTGCGGATAAGAAAATCTATATCGATCTCGGCTTCTACGATGAGTTGGAGAAGAACTTTAAAGCTCCCGGTGATTTTGCACAGGCCTACGTCCTGGCACATGAAGTGGGGCACCACGTTCAGAATATGATGGGCACCTCCGGGAAAGTCAGCGCGAGACGAGGGAAGTCGGATTACAACCAGATGTCTGTTCGCCTGGAATTGCAGGCTGATTACTACGCCGGTATCTGGGCGAATCAGAGCCGCCAATATCTTGAAGAAGGGGATATCGAAGAGGCGATGCGCGCAGCCAATGCGATCGGTGACGATACCATTCAGAAGAAATCTTCCGGTAAAGTGGTGCCGCATGCATTCACACACGGAACCTCAGAACAGCGAATGCGCTGGTTCATGAATGGAATGAAGTCCGGACGTTTCGAAGAAGGCGATACCTTTTCGCAGGCTTACGAATCGCTCTGAGTATCCTTTATTTCCAGGACTCTTGCCTCCTTCAGCGCTTGGAGGTTTGAGCCCTGGCTCTGACCGAGTCGGTGAGGCTCGCGTTGTTCCGGGAAGTTGCGGAGAAGGAAAAAAGTCTCTTCTTTACCTTTCTCTTCGCCGCCCGCCCGGGCTTGGCCTGGAGCTGAAATAAAGCAGAACCTCCGCCGGAAATATCGGTTTGGAGTGAACCGGAAAGAGCAAGCGAAGTGACGTACCCGGATTGGAGCGATCGCAGCTTTACTTTAAAATACCGGTTACCCCGGGTCATCCGCGACAATATCTGGTCATTGGTTTCCCCGTCATTCTGAAGCTGAATGTACCAGGTCAAAGTTTTCAATCGGCGCGAGACCAGTTTTACTTCCTGTCCCCGGCCGGCCTGATAGATGTCATTGCCTCGCAAACCCGTTGATCTCTTACCAATCAATCCGTCAGGACGATATGGTTCTCCGGTGGTGGAATGTCCCGAATCTCCATTTCCAAGCGATCCTGAAATCGGTCCGTAAATAGTCCTGACAAAGTAATAATAATTTTCACCATCTGCTCCGGAGATGTCAGTGAATTCTGTTTCTGTTACGGTTCCCAGCGATGCGGCATCACTACCGCTCGCCTCCAGTCCCCGAAGGACTTCGTATTCGAAAGACTCTCCCACCGATTGCCAGGTCAGAAAAACTTCACCCTGATAGTTTCCGTCAGACGCGGAAACCTCTGAGGCTTGTGGCAAAGCGCGATGTCCGGAATCTGTGTTGCTTGGACCCGATTCTCCACCGGAAGCGGTGAATGAGGTGATTTGGTAATAGTAGTAAATTCCGGTGTCCGCCTGATTGTCGGGGATCGATCTTACTGATGAGTTCAAAGTCGCCCGAAGAGAAAAGGGACCCGAGGGAGAAGTGGATCGGTAGAGTTTGTATTGCTCGGCATTCGCTGCGGAGCTCCAGGTGATTTGGATGAGGCCCTCGAAAGTGCCGTCCGAGGCGCTGACTCCGGTGGGTGCGAGTGCGATCACTTTGGTGAATCCGGTGTCAGGCTGTCCGAAGTCACTGTCACCCGCTTCATTCGTGGCGCGGACCCAGTAGTAATAGGTTACCCCGGGTGCTGCCGTGGTATCCGTCCAACTTGTTTCCGTGACCGTACTCGCTACCTGTTGCGCTTCTGAGTAGGTTGAGGTGGTTCCACGGAAGATTTTGTATCCGGAAACACCAGCCAGACTGTTCCAGGTCAATTCGATTCGATTTTCGTAAACAGCATTTGTTGCTGAGGTTCCGGCGACCGGTGGGGGGACATCCATTGCTGAGCCACTCTCAGCAACGCTGAAACCACTGTCTCCGCCTCCATGGCTTGCTTTGATCCAGTAGAAGTAGTCCTGACCTGTTACCGCAGTGTTGTCGTCCCAGGTGGTTTCTGACACGGCACTCGCAATTTCCTGGGCCGACGCGGTAGAGTTGCTCGTGTTTCGAAACACCTTGTAACTGGTCGCCCGATCAGCCGCATTCCAGGAGATTGCTACTTTGTTGACGAGGGTCCCGTCGGTCGCTGTCAATCCTCCCGGGATTTTAGGGAGAGGAAGACTGAAGCCCGTGTCTGGAAAGCTGAAGGGGCTTTCGCCACCGGAGTTGGATGCTTTGACCCAGTAGTAATAGGTGACACCTCCAGAGCCTTCGGTGTCTGAGTAGTTTGTTTCAGTTACTCCCTGAGCGACCAACTGAGAGGAAGCGGAATCACTGGTCGTTCCCCGGAAGATTTTGTAGGAGGTCGCTCTCTCCGCGGCAGTCCAACTCAGGGCTACGCTGCCTTCAAGAGTCCCATCGCTTGCAGTCACAGATTCTGGTGCCAGGGAGGGCGCTGCTGGGAACCTCTGGCCCGAGTCGAAGCTCGAAAACTGGCTTTTCCCGAAGGAGTTTGTGGCTCTGACCCAGTAGAAATAAACCGTAGAACTGCCGGCGGTGAAATCTTCCCAGCTCGTGCCGGAGACGGTTGCCAGCGGAGTGTTGGTATCAAAAGGCCGTGAGTCGTAGGTTCTTCGATGAACCTCATATTGAGTTGCACCGGGTACGGAATCCCATGCGACGGCCACTCTGTCGAGTAATTCACCGTCAGTCGCCGTCAGGTTCGGAGGAACCATAGGGCCGGATCGTGGCACCAAAATGGTGTCCAGACCAATCACTCCAATAACCTGTTCCACTGAGCTGGAGAATTTCTTCCCGTAGGTGACATTTCCATTGGATGACATTTCCATGCCGTCAACGAGCACGTCTCCTCTGAGAAATCCAGCATCGTAGTCCTCGTGGAAATAAGTTCCGAGCACCTTTCCCGTGTCTTTGTGAAATTCCCGTATCACTTCCGAGCCGGAAGCACCGAATACCGAGGGAAGGGCCGGAATCTGCGTGACTGCGTCGCCATAGGGAGAATCAAATTCCCAATAGTTTTCAATCTGCAGAATTTGATCCCAGATCAGTAAGCCGTAAGTTCCGCCACCTGTCAGGAAAAGCTTATCCCGTGAGTCGTCGATGGACAAATCGTGATCATTTGATTTCCCCGTAAAGGCTGTTCCCGTCAGACTGGGGAGGGCGTCCGGGACAATGGTAAATTTATCAACCGCTGAGGAACCGCCGCTCAATCCCCGCTCCATTACGTAGATGACAGTCCCGCTACCGTTTCGGCGGAGTAGCGGGGCACCGTAATAATCCGGGTCCTGAATGGCGCCTTGCACCACGCCTGTAGAGAGATCTATTTTGGTGAGTAATTCATTTTCCACCACATAAAGGAACCCATCACTACCGATCACGAAGTCCGACACCGGAAAAGGAAGGGTGACACTTCCGGTTGAAGTCAGGTTGCTCCCCGCAGTGAAGCTGTGTATTTTTGATGTCACCGGAGTGGATAAGTAAAGAGTGTTGCCATCCGGCGAAAGGCTCAGGATACCGTTCTCAGGATCATCTGATATTGCGATATCCGCATCAGCGATTCCAGTATCCGTGTTGAAAGCGATCAATTTCTGATTCGTTTCATCGACGATGTAGGAAAGAGGTCTCCCGGGGTCCCCGGCCATTGCCCCGATCTCCCAGGATGTCTGAACTTCCAAATGTGATTTACCCGGTGTTATTGCTGAGTTCGGAAGATTGAGCGAATTGACGCCGATCAATCCGATATACCATTCAGCATCAAAGTCGTATCCGTCGGTTTTTCCATAAACGACAGATCCGTTCGGCGTTACTTCAAGTCGGCCATCCAGGATCGTCCCGCTTTCAAAAACGGATTCAGATCCGGTGTAGTGATAATCGTGAAGAGTTTCCCCTGTCGATTTGTTGAACCTGCGAATGCGTCCGTCATAGGCACTGGATGAAGCACCAAAAACATCCGGTGCCCCGGAAACGTGTCCGACCGCACCTCCATACGAAGCGTCGAAGGGCCAGTAGGAATATTCGCTGGTACCCACGTTCCACACTCCGAGTCCGTAGACTCCTCCTGAAGCGCGGTAAAGCGTGTTAAGACTATCGTCAAAAGCCAAGTCCTTATTATTGCTTCCACTGCCATACCGGGTGCCGACAATCGTTGGAGCGGCATTGTTCTGGACTGCCACTTCGGTGGTAGTTCCGCTCCAGCTCATGATGAACATCCGTGTGCCCTGAGGGTTCCGGACCATGGGATACCCGGGGGAGATGTTGGAATTGCCTACGCTTTCAGCTTCCGCGCCGGTAACGGGATTGAGCTTGGTCACTTGATATTGAAAGCCGCTTGCGGCCGCGCTGACGGCGTAAAGAAATCCATCACTGCCGATCACAAAGTTCTTCACAGAAAAAGGGAGCGAGGTAGAGCCCTGTGGGGTGAGGGTTCCGGTGGAAAAGGCATGGAGCCGGTTCGTATTGGGAGTTGATATGTAGAGGGTGGAGCCGTCGATCGAAAAATCGATGGTGCCGTCACGGACGGTGTCGTCGATAACAACTGAAGTATCCACGTTGCCAGTCTCGGTATTCAGGGCCAGCAAGGTGTCGTCGGTTTCGTTGAGAATGTATACGAGGTTGAGAGCCGGATCAGCCCGCATCTGCCCGATCCGCCAGTTCACCTTTTGTTCAAAGTGAGGAGCAGGGTCAACCAGCTCAGCAGTCGCATTGGGGGCGTAGAACACTCCTGATAACAAAAGGAGTAAACACGGAAAAAGGAATCGACTCAGGGTCATATTTATCTGGAGGAAAAATGGGGAATTCTCGGCGCAAATGTTAGGCTGTCGAGATTTGCATGTCAATATGGGATGGTGCAAATCACCCTACGGAAAAAGGGCTATCGAAAATCCGGATCGAACTCCGTGAGAAAGGAAAACTCTCACTCCTTGCGAGGCGACTTCAGCTCACGAAAGGCCATTCTCGCTCTTGCCCTGAAGGCAGCCGTTCCATGCGGAAGTCCGCGCTCAATGGCGAGAATGACTTCGTCAGTCAGTGCCGGTTCGCGCTTGCAAATCCGGGTGAGGACCGTCATCGAATAAGCTTTAACGGCGACCGTTTCTTCTGGATCGGTTAATCTTTCATAGCAGGTATCGAAGATTCGGGCCAGCAGATCATCCGGCAAATCAATGACCTGAAGAGCCTTCACAATGTTCCTTCGGATTGCAGGGTGACTCTTCTGATCTCCGAGTTGCCTCACCAGTTCAGGAAGAATGGGCGAAGCGAGCTGAGGATGCTCCTCGATGCACTGGTTCATCGGCCAGGCTGCTCGTCGCGCCAATTCTGCATCTTCGCCCAGAACGATTTTCATCAACTGCTTGAAGCGCGTCTGATCCTTACCTACCCAGATGGCGATTATTTCCCTCGAGGCCTTTGTTTGAGCTTGTGCAATTTCTTCGACCAGATTCATCAAGGGGCAGTATTCCGTTTAGCTTCCATCACTTCAATCAATACTCCGCTCAAATTTATCAATGTTTCCCGTCGGGTGCTTTCAGTTAGTCTTCATCACTGTGAGCGTGGACAAAAAAGGAATCGTGATATCTGATCTGCATCTCCTTTCTGCAAGGTCGGAAGGGGAGTCTCGATTTGAGCGCGAGATCAGGCCGCGGTTGAATGAGATCGATACGCTCGTGTTGAACGGGGATACTTTCGATTTTCGCTGGGCGTGCCGCCCTTTGAACGAAACCGTTCCTGAGGCCATCACGTGGATACAGAATCTGCGCTGCGATTTTCCGGATCTGGAGATCTGCTACCTTCTCGGAAATCACGATTGTTTGAGCCATTTCGTGAACGAGCTCCGAAGCCTTGAGCGAATTTCCATTCACGCTCATATCCTTCAGCTTGGTCGAAATTTGTTCCTTCACGGAGACGCAGCCAACTATCGAATGGGGCTGAAACAGTTTCAGAAGTTTCGGGATGCCTGGGAAACAGATCAGCCGAAAAGTAAACGCGATGCCCGGCTCTACGATCTTACGGACAAGGTCGGGCTCAGTTACCTGACACATGCACTCTGGTTCGCGGGGAATACCGCGGTGCGTCGGATTTCCTGGCATCTTGATCGGGTAAGTTCGGCCTGGCGTGAAGACGCGGACAATTGCTTTTTCGGCCACACTCACATGCCAATAAAAAATCGATTGTACCGGGGGATTCGTTTCTACAATACGGGTTCCGGTATCCGGGGAATGGAGTTCGCTCCTGCAACCTTTTCCTATCCAAGGGGAACTCTCAACTCACCACCAGAAACATGACGAACAAAGATAAATCAACTCCGGCCCTTGCCGTTAACTGCTATTCAGATGGCGAGGGTGCCTTCATGGAATGGTCTCAGAATATTCGAGCCAGGCTCCTCGGGCCACTTCTTCGGACTCTCGGGGCAAACGGAGTTCGCGCTGATCACCTTACGTATCTGTCACTCCTCTGCGGTCTTGCCTTTTGTCCGCTCTTTATCGGGGAGTCCTACATCTTCGCTTTCGCATTTCTATTTCTCCATGTGCTTCTCGACGGAATTGATGGACCTCTCGCCCGGCATCTGGGACGGGCCGGGGATCGTGGATCGTTCACGGATACTGCAGCTGATCAAGTCGTAGTAGCGGCCACGACAATAGCATTGATTCATACCGGCCATCTGAGCGCGTGGGCCGGTGGGTGTTATCTCTTTCTCTACACCCTGGTCGTTACGTTTGCCTTTATTCGCAACGCTCTGAAGACTCCCTACTCCTGGCTTTTCCGTCCCCGGTTCATTGTGTTCGCCTGGATGGTAGTTGAGCTTTATCTTTGGAGCGGAAGTCTCAATTGGGTCGTGTGGTCGGCGACCGCAATCCTTGGGCTCAAATCCCTGACTGGCTTCATTGCAATCCGGCGTCGGATTTGATCGACCCCAAATTGAGCTTCCGAGTGTCTGCATCTATCGAAACGATCTCGTGGTATTTCCCGTCGATGCTTTCGATTACAATCACTTGCCCGACAGTGGTACTGCCATCGTGGGTATCTCCCTTTTTGAGATTGATTGTTTCGGCACGTTCTCCCCGTGTATTGATCCATGAAAGTTTCAGAGCACCGTCATAGCTGTTCTTCCAGTTGAACTTGATTTCTTCACCACCCTTAGCGGAGTGAATTCGGGGAAGAAGAGTGATCTTTTTCGAAGGAAGCACGGTTTGTAATTTCTTTTCCAGTTGAGCGACAATTTTCGGGTGATCCGAGACGACATTTTGATTCTCGCCCGGATCGGACTCGTGATCGTAAAGTTCCCGGTGACGAACCGTTCCATCCTTCATTTCGCGCCATTCGACGTAGCGCCAGCGATCCGTTCGAATCGCATTTCCGATCAGCGGTTTCCAAATGTACTGGCTGAAGGCCGCGTCGATGTGATTGGCTTCGGGGTTATCCAGCAAATGGGCGGCGCTTTTGCCCTGCAGGGATTCAGGAACCGGTGAGCTTGTCAGCTCACAAATCGTAGGGAAGAGATCGAGAGACTCGACCAACCGATTGCATCGTTTCCCGTTCGCTTTTGCCCGCGGGTCGTAAATAATAAATGGGATACGGGTATCAATTTCGTAATTGGTCATTTTGCTCCAGCCATTGTGCTCGCCGAGCTTGTAACCATGATCACTCCATAGCACGACGATGGTATCCTCGTCAAGATTTTGGCTTTCAATGGCGTCCAGCAATTTGCCTACTTGAGCGTCGATGAATGAAACAGAAGCGAAGTAAGCATGGCGGAGCCGTCGTGTCTCCTCTTCGGGTAGGGTCCCGGATGCCGGGGTAGGCATGTGGGTCATGTCTGCGTAGTGCGACAGTTCGTAGTTCGTTCCCAGCGCAACCTCCGGAGCACCTTCCGGAGGAGCAGGATTGGTGGGCATCGGAATGGTGGCGCGGTCATATTTATCCCACCAGTTCTTTGGGGGAGCCCACGGCAGATGAGGCAGCGTATACCCTACCATCAATAAAAATGGTTTGTCTTTTGATCCAAGCGCTTTCAATCGATTGATGGCCTTCAAAGTGAGTGCTCCGTCACTGTGTTGTTCATCGGGGATATCTGGATCATTGGTAATCACTCCTCGAAGGATCTCACGGATGCGGCTGCCTTCCGGGAAGGTCTTCCGCTTGTTCTCGTGAAACGTTTTCTGCTCTGGACTGTAATTCGTATAGCTCTTGCCTCCCCATTGGTGAGGCTTGTCCCATGAGCGGGGATCTGGCCAGGGATTGTGAAAAACCTTTCCGTAACCTTCGGCGGCATATCCGCTGTCTCGAAGATGTTGCGGCAGGGTCAAGGCATTCGGCATCGATTCTCTGAAATGAACACTCAAAGTCCAAACGCCGAGACGGTTTGGTCGCAAGCCTGTCCAGGTGCTGGCCCGGGACGGATTGCATACTGCGACTTGAACATAACACCTGTCGAAGGCCACGCCTTTTCCCGCCAGTCGATCCATGTGAGGAGTCAGCATGTGATCCGCGCCATAGCACTTCATCTCCGGGCGCAGGTCGTCGATGCAGATGACTAGAACATTGGGTCGCTTTTCTTCATCTCCCCAAACCGGGTTTGCCATCAACGAAAGCACAAGAAGGGGAAGCAAATAGGATTTCGTCATGGATATTGTGGAATGGGAGCGGGCGATCAGCGACTCGTGGTGATTGTAGAAGCGCTCGCTCGAAAACCACCAGTGTCATTTGTGTCATACGGCGACGCCTCGATCAAGCTATCTCCCTCGGACACAAGTTGATGATAGGGTTCCTTCTCCAATGAAAACTACTATCCTGTGCTTGCTTCTTCAGATCGTTGCATTGTCCGTTTCTTACGGAGGCGACCTGACGATCAGTGATGGGAAGGTATCGAGATTCGAGATTGTTCTTCCTGACAAATTACCCACGCCGGAGCTGGATGCATCACTTGTCGAAACAGCCCGGCTTTTGCAAACAGCGATTGAGGCGAATGGGGTCAAGATTGCTGTGGTCCGGGAGTCGGATCACGAGACTTCAAAGGTGCCCGGGATTTTTCTGGGCAATACCACCTTTGCGAAGGAGCAGGGGATTGATGTAAGCAGGCTGGAAGGTTGGAGCTATATCCATCGTGTCATAGGAAAACGAGATCTAATTCTCACGGGGCATGATCACCCTGCCCCGGCGGAGTCGGACAACCCGCGAAGGCCGACATGGGATCGCGTGGGAACAGCAAAAGGAGTCGCTGATTTCTTGCGAATATACGCAGGTGTCCGGTTCCTTTATCCTGAAATGAGTCCCTACCGGGCGCTGCCAAGGGCGAATGAAATTGACCTTCTCGTGTCGCCGGCAATTGAGTTTTTGCCGACACCGTCGATAGAAATTCCTGATGATCTAAATGTCACCCATACACCCGCGATTCGATTTAACACCGCACATCCACAGGGCGGTAGCTTCTATGATCTGGCCAACAACCGCTTTCCTCGCGTGGACGAAATCTTCGGGGGGCATACCTGGGCCCGAGCGGTGCCCCCGGAGACTTATCGAAAAACGAACCCGGAGTATTTTTCTCTGGTCGGTGGGAAGCGCCTCCTGGAAGGGAATGGGCAGTATTGCCTTTCGAACCCGGAAGTTCAGGAGCTGATCTATCAGGATCTCGCAGGACAGCTGAATAAAGGGCTCGCTTCAGTCGATCTCGGTCAACCGGATGGATTTCGCCCCTGCCAATGCGAAGACTGTAAAACCCTCTACGAAACCGGGGACGACTGGGGGGAGAAGATCTGGATCTTTAACCGGAAAGTCGCAGAACGACTCCTGAAGTCTCATCCTGATCAAAAGGTCACCATGATGTCCTACATTCTTACCGCGAAGCCTCCTGAATCGTTCAAGAAGTTCCCGCTGAATACGCGCATCATGCTGACAGGCACAAACGAGGAGGACATCGAACCGTGGCGTGGGTATGAAGTCCCCGGTGGGTTTACCGGCTACTTATACAATTGGTGTCCGAACCTTGCTACTCGATACACTCCGATGCGCACACCTTCTTTTGTCGAAGAGCAGGCGAAGCGTCTAAAGGAAAATCGAATTCAGGGATTCTATCGGGACGGCCCGGGCGCCTTGTATGGTCTGGAAGGACCGGTCTACTACACGATGGGCCGGATGTATGATGATCCTGAAAATCTTTTCGCACGGGATCTTGTGCCTGAATTTGTTGATGCGGCTTTTGGGGAGTCTGCGTGGCACATGACCCGTTTTTATGATCGGCTTTATCATACGATCGCTTTGTACTCGGATCATATCGGAACGCGCTGTGACGTGTGGACCTATCAGCCTGCAGAAGGCCGTCGTCGGAAAACGGTACAGGACCCTTTTCGAATGGTCGCATTCCTTTATCCTCCAAAGGTGTTGATCGAACTGGAAGAATTTCTTTCCGGCGCTGAGCAAAAATCCAGAACCCCCAAAGTGAAGGAACGTTTAGCTCTCGTCCGCCGCGAATTCAATTATGTAAAGCACTTCGCGAGAGTAGCCCACTTGCATCAGGCTTACGAAGTTCAACCTGATTTCACTTCAAGAGATCGGCTTTGTGATGCTATCGATTCCCGCAACACCGTCATCGCTACCTACTTCGGGGAGCGCGGACGAGCGGTGCCGGTATCTGAAGGGTGGTCCCATGTGATGTTCCCGCCCGGCGGGCACAATGAGGCTCATCTTAAGCTCGCCTACAACAACTACCAGGAACCCTACGAAAATACCTGTTTCAATTGGGATACCGAAAAAATTCGAGTTGCGCCCTTGCCGGGTGCGAAAAGCTTGCGGGTAAAAAAAGCGGAAGGAAAAACCCAATTGTCGCTAAGTAGTCCTGAATGGAAGAATGCAGAGGCGCACTCCCTGATAAATGACAACAAAGGCGCCGGGGCGGACGCTAAAACTGAGTTCAGAGTTCTTTCCGATAAAGAACGAATTTATGTGAAAGTTGAAGCGTTCGGACCGATGGACGAGGCAGAGTCGATTGCTCTCTATCTCGAGCCTGCCCCTGGCAAAGAAGCCGCATACCGGTTTCAAGTTGGCCCTGACATTATTACGAAATCTGAAGCCGCCTCGGGACTAGTCGAAGATGTCATGGATCCGAGATTCATCCTCTTTGATCCGGATTGGAAAGGTGAATGGGATGTGGAAACGAAGGTCGATTCAAAAGGTGAAGCCTGGCAGGCGCTTTCTTCAATTCCCTTCACTGCGGTGAGATCCGAGGCTCCAGAGTCAGGCGTTTTTTGGCGATGCAATGTCGCAAGAACCCCCGGGAAAAAGAGAGAATACTCGACCTGGTCAACTGCGCCCGGGGTGCGAAGCCCGGATGATCGGGCTGGATTTGGAGAATGGGTTTTTGGAGAAGGGAAATAGAGTCCGGCTTCCTCGGCGTGCTAACAAGGTCCTGTCTATCGCTTGATGGTGATGACCGGTTTGCCCACGTCCTGTCGGAAAGACTGAATCACTGAGAAGACCCGGATTCTCATTACGGTTCGTTTTGTAAGTCCCTTGCGAAACTTCGGACTCACCTTTATCTGGAAATCAGTAACTTCAGCAGGCTCAAGCAAGCGCGTAAGGAAAGTCCCTCTGGCGACACTTCCGGATACGTTCGCCCGTCCACCAGTAAGGCGATAGCAATTGAATCGAAAATTTCGATTGTCCCGTGATCCCTGAATTCGCAGGCGCTCAGGAGTGTTCCCATCGTTCTGGGCGCGCATGTAACAAACAGCCTGGCGTCGCCTGGTGATCGAGAAAGTCTGGCCCGCACCCGAAAGACTGTAGCTGTCGTTCCCTTTCATACGGGATCGCTTAGGGCCGGTCCATAGATCGGGAAAATAGTTGGCGATGGTATCCATACTAATGTGCAGTTGATAGGAGCCGGACTGGTCGTCGCCGGCACCGGACACTTTGGCAAAGTAGTCACCGGTCGCGAGCATTTCGTAGATTTGAAAATTTTCACCGTCCCCTTCATTGTCATCCGCTTCGACCGGATTCAGCGGCGATGACGAATCGTCGGCCCGGTAGATGGAACCGATCGTATCCAGTGTTCCGGTCGTGTGGACCGTCACATAACGCCCCGGTGATACAGAGAATTTATACCAGTCGTTGTCGCCAGCTTCCAGATTACCCGCCTGAGTGGAGGCTCCGTTCGAAAAAATGAGTGCGCTTGCTTCATCCGCCGAGTCTCCTCCAGTGTCCTCTGCCCGCTCTCCCGGATTAGACAAGCCTTCCGGTCCAAGTCCGGTGTTGGCCTTCGATCCAAGAACCCAATAGTAGTAAACCGATCCGGCAACAGCCGAAGTATCTTCGTATCCCGCAGCGCCACTGGCAGCCTGGGCAAGTTCGGTTGCTTGACCGAACTCATCGGTCGTCGCGCGATAAATGTGATAGTTCTCCGCAAGGTTCAGAGCCGACCAGTCGATTCGTATCTTTTCCGAAAAGGTGTTGTCTGATGCGGAGACGCCCGGAACGGAACCCAGGGGAGGAATGCCCTGCTGAGTGAGAGAATGGGTTTTGTCGCCAATCGTAAAGGACCCGTTTCGTGCGTCAGTGGATCCGTTTGCCTGCACGGTCACTGTGATTTGACCATTGCCGGATCCCGAGGTCGGATCTACCGAAGCCCAGAGAGGAGGAGCGCTAACACTCCACGAAGTATTCGAACTTACCGTGATCGCATAATTCTGGGATTGATCGTCAATTGATTTCACGGCAGGGCTGATAGTGATCATGTTAGTCGGAGCATCGTCATAGACCGCTGTGATGATTCGATCTTCAGACATTCCCAGTTGAAGCGAACTTGCTGTGCCAAGCGTATTCCCATCTTCGTCCTGCCATTCCTGGAATAGATGGCCATTGATCGCAGAAGCAGATGTCAGAGTCACATTCTCTCCATTAGAGCAATCCGCTCTGAAAGGGGTGGTTCCCGGTTTGGATCCGCTAATGGTGGCGCCGTTTATACCGGTCGAGAGCAGGTTTAAAGAGCGAGTCAGATTATGGCTTCGTGGCGGAATGAAGTCTTCGATGAGCCGTAAATCCGTGTCCGGATTGGAGTAGTTCTGACCCAAAAGCAAATCGTAGGAGCCGTCGTCGCTCGCATAGTCCGGCAAATAGGCAAAGGTGCTATCGAAGGTCTCCTTCCTGTCATCGGACGTTGCGAATTGAAGCTCGGCATGAGAGTTGAAAGAAAGCTCTCCGGAAGGCGACACCTGCACTTCAATAAATGTGGCGTTGAGAGCGGCATCGGATGCGGCAGCATATAGGAACAGACGATCGTCCGGGGCCCGCAACAATCTATGCCCTGGCCGATTAGCATCTGAGGAGTGAAACTCGGAACCGAAAGTCAGCTGCTTTCCATCGATATAACGGTTGGTCTGCGGATCGAAAGTGAGTAGGTGGCCGTTCCCTTGCATCACCAGCAGGTACCTCCGGTCCCGGCTGTAGGCGAGATCGGATATGCTGCCACTCCCATTCAGCGGCGCAGTGCTGAACCCCATGCGATCCCGCATCGTTCCCCCGGACGGATAGTCATAACAAAAGATCTTCGGATCCGAGTTCGCGGGAACGTGCTCGGCCGGGATGGTGTGGACATAGTCCGAATTGAAATAGCCAATATGGCAGAGCTCCTGTAGTAGGGAGCCGTCGGCCTCCCGAACGATCCGGTTCCGCAGCCGCACGGTGTTATAGCAACGGCTCATGTAGCTCAGCTTCCATCGAGTATCCAGCTGAGTCTTATCGAATGACATTAGGCCCCCGGAAAATGCAGTCCCCCCCCGCGGTGCGGTATGGGTGCCGGTTACGAACATGAGATCGTCGATGCCATGTTGAATGTAGCGGTAGCGCTTAATGGCGCCACCGGCAATCGCACTCGAGCCATCGAGATCGATCCTGGACAGCCGGGTGTCGAACTTGTCCATTGTGAATCGCTGGAGCGGCACTCCGTTCGAACTATACTTAAACCGGGTCATGCCGATATATCCACTGACATAGAGCCAGTCGTCTCCGTTGATATTCGTCCATTGATGACCATAAGGTCCGAGCCCGACCTTCAGCGGCAGCTCCAGAGTCGGGTCGGCGGAATCCAATTCAAGGTAGGTCTTGTTCACCTCACCCGGAGTAGGCGTGTTCATATCGAACTGGGACAGGTAGTAGCCGTACTCCGCCGCCGCCAGTGCCTGACCATCCTGTCCCGGTAGGTGCGTGACCATGTAGCCGGGTGCCAGTGACGGGCCGCCAATGTTGTCGAGAATTTCCTCGTAGTCGCTCGGCGTCTGCAGCATGTGCTCAATGGCGTCGTAATTGACTTCGATGTCCCCGCTCAGCGAGGTGTCCCTGATACCGGTGATCACGTCTTTCAGCTGGGTGCGCGTCATGTTCAGAACGCCGTAGTTGGTAAAGGTAATCTTACCGGCGGCATTGAACGGGGTCGCATCGACAGGCTTGTTCACGTAGTCGTCGAAGTCAGGAAATACACCCGAGGCCTCAGTGCCAAAAGCATCCACGCTGCCGTCGGTATTGAGGTCGACACGCCAGGGACCACCCACGGAGTTCGGGTAAGGCCTGGCGTAGATAGTATTGCCATAAGTGGGAAATTGCCAAAGACGGTAGTTGGGGCCGCCGATCGTTGGCAGGACGTCCCAGAAGTCGTGAGGGGCTGTGGGCCAGGCCGCGACGGGAAAGTGAAAGTTGGCAGCAAACGCAACCGGATCGTCCCAATGGTCCTGGGGAACCGTCCACATGCCACCCCAGAAAAATCCGTGCTCAAACCGCCTGTTCTGCACCGAGGAAAAAACCATTCGCGCTGGCGTGATGTTGTTCATGCTCCAGATCATCCGATAGGAACCGTAGTGCCCGACCTTGTTGGTATTTCCGGTTTCACCAAGAGCCTCTTCCCTGGTCGGCCTATCGTCATACATCAGGTCCTTCACACTCACCGGCGGAAGCTCCCACTCGGCGGTGACCGGATCGAAACGCACGATCTGCGATGGCACTGCGTTGGACCAGTAAATTTTAAAATCGGTACCCCGCGCCATCGTTCCGGTCGACTGACCCAGTCCTCCCAGACCTCGGGGGAGAATGTGAACCCCTTCAAACTGCTGGTCGGTCGCGTGAACTTTGATGTCGCTCGGTTCCAGGTTGATTACCAGATCCTCCGTCCCATTGAGCCAATCGGAATTGAGCGGCACCTCGCACAAAACCCGCCGAACCTCACCCGGATCTCCCGTTGTCTGGTCGTAGAGCTGGAACTTGAGAACGACATAGAGACTCCGCTTGCTAAGATCGCCGGGGAAATCTGTCTGCAAGGACAGCGGGCCATTGTTCCCCGCATCCACCAGTGGGTAGTTGATACTCGACTTCGCCTGGTAGGTATTCGGGTCCATGATCACAGTTCGCCCTGCAGCGCCCACCGTCACGGTGTCAAAAGTGGCAAGGTCGGGCTGCGGAATCACCGGGGCTGCTCCTTCGAGAAACTGGCCTGATTCGATCACGGCATTCTGCGCTAGCGTCGTTACCAGGGTCTGCGGATCCAGGGTTCCATTGAGGGAATACAAACGCCGGAAAAACACATTCGCCCCGCCGCTGGCCGAAATAACAATGCCTGCGTATTCAGTGTCGTCTTTGCGAAGGATAATCGAAGGCTTTTCCCACTCTTTAGACAGGTCCAGAGTAGTGGTATCGCCGAATGATCCGTCCGCAAAAATGAGTCGATACTCCAGTTCGAGCGACGGGTAGCGGGTGCGGGCGACATCGAAGCCATGGAGGTAGACGACAACGGCATCGTCGTATTGAGCGATACTTACGGGCTCGGTAATAACCATTTCCGGCTCCGCAGCAAGTGCGGTGTGGCATAATATACCCGTAAAAAGCACCGGAATCAGACAGATCAGGGAAAGGCGCCCTTGCGAAATGAAGACCGCAAAAATCCCTCTCATGAAAGTTTGCATGCAGAGCTTTCCAATGGACTGGAGAGGGGGATGGTTCATATATAGAATCCTCCCGGGGAGAAGAAAACCTAACAGGGAAAGGGGAAAAAGGAGAAACGAAATTTATCGTAGACTATTGCCCCCGGTCCGGGGAAAGCGAAACAACAGGATTGGATGATGAGAGCAACCCTGATAGTTTATCTGCCTTCACCGGATCGATCAATCACGAAGAAGCACAAGCCGCATGTTGCATCGCAATGTCACAAATGGCGGAACAATCGGTTCAAAACTACTGAACCGGAATTTCGAAGGCTCCGGGATCCGGGGCAAGGCCCGAATATTCAAGCGAAACTCCCTGACCTTTCCTGTAGCTCAAGTCCCGGTCGACTGTGATGGTGTTCGTCTCGTGATCGATTGACAGGATTGTGGCGCCTTGTTTTTGTCCTTCCAACTGAATGCGATCCCCTTCCATGATCCCCCATCCATCTATGAAATACCGGGAATCGGCTCCCCGTTCCTCTATGGATTCCGCCAAAGCTTCTACTTGGAGGAAAAGATTTTTAAGGGCTTCGCCCCAATTGAAGAATGATTCGCCGGTCGGGATTACCTGGTAATGGTAATGATCGGCTTGCCCACGTCTTGTCTGAACGGCTGAGCCACTGAGTAGACTCGAACCTTCATCGTCTGACGGCGCGTCAAACCTCTGCGATACCGCGGGGTCACCTTGATCTTGAAATCAGTAGATTCTCCCGGGTCGAGAGACCGGGTAGCAAACGTTCCATTTCCAACATGTCCGGAGACGTTGGATATTCCTCCAGTCAGTCGGTAGTAGTTGAACTTGAATTTTCGGTTGTTTCGCTGTCCTTTGATTCGCAGTTCCTCCGGAACATTTCCGTCGTTCTGCGCTCGCATGTAGTAGCTGTCTCTTATACACATCTGACGCTGCCGACGAAGAGGATA
>CAJXQE010000094.1 GCA_913058215.1 uncultured Verrucomicrobiales bacterium | reverse complement strand
TCTCGTGGGCTCGGAGATGTGTATAAGAGACAGCTAGAAGTGGTTTGTCAGGCACGATCGGTTCCCGTAGTTTCCGGAGAAAGCTTTCCAGATGCAGTCCGAAACCCGGTTCCGGAGACAGATCACGCTCAGGATACTTTCCTCGCCATTTGGCGTAGGCCTTCGAAAACTCAGACTCGCCGGTCTCGCGAATCTTTATCTCATCAAGAGCCAGGGGGACTCCTCCGGGAGCGACTCGCATGTTGATGGAGATCCCTGACGTTCCCGGCGCTGTTCTGAAATAGAGACTCACATTCTTCCATTCTCCTCCGGTGGATGGAACCATCAGGGGAGTGTGTTTTCCGTAATAGACTTCGTCGCTCTCAAATGTCGCCCGCCCCGAAAATGGCTCATCACTTTTCACCCACGCCGAAAGCAGGTAAGTCTGCGAGCCACGGGCCGGAACCGTCAGCCCGAGAATTGCCGGCCCTTCCTTCGCAAGAAAATGCGAATCGCCAAGCGGCGAACTAGGATCATTCACTTCTTCAAACCGGCTCAGCTTCAAAGAATCGTCGGACAGCAGAATCCAGTCACTCCCTTCAGAAACCGGCAATTCCGCATCGCTTATCGTCACCAGGCCAACTTCCTCCGGCTCTTCCGCCTTTTGCATCTTCTGAGCGAAACCGGTAAAGGAAATCGCGGACCAGGCAAGAATTAGAGCATGAGGGAGGGACACTTTCATCGCAAGAGAACTACAGGAGTCAGACCGGCAAAACAAGCGTCCCGAATCCACAATCAAGCCAAAACGAATTATTGAAGAATCGCCCACAGCCCCCAGTATCTTCCATATGAAAATCCGGCTGATTCTTGCTTTCATTCTACTTCTCTCCCCCGTTCTCCAGGCGCTGGACTGCGACACCCGCGACTGGTATAAAGGGAACACTCACACTCATTCGCTTTGGAGTGACGGGAATGATTTTCCAGAAATGATTATCGATTATTACCGAACGAACGAATACGACTTCATCGGGCTCAGTGATCACAATGTCCTCCAGAAAGGGGAAAAATGGATGGACCTTGAGGCAATCAAAAAGAGACAGCGAGCGATTGGTCGAGATGCCGTTTCCAAGTGCGAAGCACGCTTCGGAAAGGAATGGATCAAATGGGATACCCGGAATGAGAAGAAGGGCATCATCTTAAAAACCCTAGAACAATGCCGAAAGGAATTTGAGAAACCCGGCGAGTTTTACCTGCTGATGGCAGAAGAGGTTTCCAACTCCGGTTCAAAGAAGCCCGTCCACATCAACGCACTCAACCTGCGCGAGGTTATCCCTGCAGTGAAAGATGACGAGGCCACGCCACGCGAAGTTCTCAGAAAAAGCATGCAGATGATTCAGGAGCATTCGGAAAAAACCGGACGTCCAATCCTTGCTCATCTCAATCATCCGAATTTCCAGTGGGCTCTCACAGCTGAGGATCTCGCCAATGTTGCGGAAGGTGCCTACTTCGAAGTTTACAACGGCCACCCGGGAATCAATCACCTCGGTGACGAGACCCGCCCCGGCGATGAAGAAATCTGGGACATCGCAAATACAATCCGGATTGCGGAACTCGGTTTCTCCCCACTCATGGGAGTAGCGACAGATGACTCTCACACCTATCACGGCGGAGACGTTTCTCCCGGTCGCGGCTGGGTCGTTGTGGGATCGGAAGAACTGGAAGGCGATTCCCTCGTCAAAGCAATGCAGAACGGAAAATTCTACTCCAGTTCCGGTGTCGTTCTCAACGCGATCCGTTTCAACAAAGAAACCCGTGAACTAACGGTAGAGATTAGCAAAGCGGAAGGGGTCGAATTTACCACTGAGTTCATCGGAACGCGGAAAGGCTATGATGCCGCAGCTGAAGAAACCGGAATTGGCGAAGTATTTGCCACCATCAAAGGAAACACCGCAACTTTCAAAATGCCTAAAGACGCCCTGTTCATGCGCGCGACTGTAACTTCCAGCAAGCGTCACCCAAATCCTTCAATTGAAGATCAAAAGGAGCAGGCGTGGGTGCAGCCGGTCCTGTAGAACGGGAACGTATTACGCTCTTTGTTTTCGGAGGGCAGCCCGATCAATTTTTCCCACTTCGGTTCTCGGCAGCGCATCCATGTTCACAATGCTGGAGAATTGCTCAATTGCCGGAAGGCTCGAAGAATATTTCCGGGCTGCAGAAAAAACCTTTTCGCCACCCCCCACGAACGCGACCAGTTCGTTTTCTCTGCGCTCGTGAGAAAACGCGATTACCACGCCACTTCCTCCAAGTAATTCAATTTCCAGACCCAATTCGTTCTCCAATCGAGAAACTGAGATCAACTCGCCCGATACTTTCACCAGGTCATCCGACCGGCCCGAGAACTTTATCGAATCCCCTTTCAACTGGCACAGATCACCGGAGGTAAACCAACCTTCATCGTCGAAGGGCTGAACCACTTTCCAATTAGTGTCAGTATCCTTCACCACATATCCGGAAAAGAGAGCATCGCCTTTCAGCATTAACTGCCCGTCTCCGTCCTTCCTCACTTGCCATGGATCCAGAACCGGCAACCAATCGAACTCCTCCGAGGTCGCAGTCGCCACCTGGGAACAGGATTCCGTCATTCCATACGTCGTCCAGATCGGCCAACCAAGCGCAATCGCCCGAATCGCCGTATGCGGCAACAATGTTCCTCCTCCAATGAAGACTCCGCGCAAGGAATCCGGACACCGCACCCCATGGGTGACAAGATCATGCAAATGCACCGGAGTCAGCGACGTCACCCGAATCCAGTTGGAGAAACACATCTCCACCAGCCAACTTCCATCTTTTTCCCATTCATCCCAGGGCATAGGAATCACATCTGCGCCCGACAGAAAGGCGCGCGCATAGATACCAAGACCGCCCACATGAAAAGTGGACAATCCTCCAAGCCAGGTATCCGAGATGGTGAGTCCACAATGGGCATTGACCCCCCGGGCTGAAGCCAAAAGCGCCTCTTTTTTTAGAACGACAAACTTCGCTCGTCCTTCCGATCCCGATGTAGCCAAAACGACCGCCGAATCGATTCCCATTTCATCACGCACAAGATCTTCCAGACCCGAGACATCGTAATTCCGCTTGGGATTCAAGCGAATATCAATCCCCGGGCCTTCCCAGTATTCGGCAGATGTCAGCTCAGGCATTTCCACGGGAGTTTTTCTAACAAATCATCGAAGCCGAGGCCAGTGCCTTCGACGGGTAAAAGACGCGGTCCATCGCAGCGAATTTGCTCAATAAACTCGTCGTCTTCAAAGCAGCGGTGAGTTAGAAGGCCGCAGGTCAAAAGATTCTCCGGCCCCATTTCCCTGCGCCAATCGGAGGCGCGCACGGCTGCATACATTTGCCCAATGGGGTGATCCATGTAGGAGGTGACAACAACGCGCGCATCCTTCTCAAAAAACCAATCCGGTCGGGCTGGCTTCGCGATAATCACGTCACCCGGTGAGGCACGATTTCCCGAATCACGATCAACCGCCAGGGGAACTCCGGCCTCGCGAATCTTCTTCCAGCCCACTGAAGTCCACTTTTCAGGGTCTTCGATAAAATCAATTCCCTCCCTCTCCGGGGAACTCAACTCATTCCAATACGGCAAAAACTCCCCCACCTCCAAACACTCATTAAAATCGAGCCGAACCTTCAAACCCGTCCCGCTCCATTCCCGAAGCAATCCGCGTGTTCGTTCTGCATCTGGCGTGCCCTTGATCTTCGCAAATTCGAAACCCTCTGATTTGGCGAACTGCGGATCGTCACCCTGACGGACCAACCAATGACTCTCCGGGAAAATCCGATTCGCTGTCAGGCCTTCCATCCGTAAATAGCCATCCATCTTTGCGCAGTCTTTCGCAGCGATAATCAGAGTGGAGGATTGTTCTGCCGATAGCAACTTCAACTGCTCATCCAGCGATTTATCCCCCAACTCCGGCCAAGGGTGAATGCAAGCATGCCCCTCACCGATCTTGATCAAGGCTCCCTCATGTTCAGTCCGCTCACTGACAGCATTTAGAGCTGCCCGACTTTTCAGCGTGTAGCGCCAGTAGTAGATGGGCTCTAACGATCCCATATTAACCAACGGGTAAAGAACAGAGCAAAGACCATCAACTGCGCGGCTCCCAGAGCAAGATAGCGATTGTATTTCTTGCCGGGTTCATTTCTAAAAATGCCGCCGAGGATCCGGAAATTGAAGAAAAACAGTGCCATGCAATAGACCCCGAACCGCCAACTCAGATCGCCGACAAAATACCATAGAGCTACCGGCATCAGGCTGAAGAAAGCGATCTCCCACCTCGCAAAAGTTTTCCCGAAACGCACCGCCAGAGTTATCTTCCCCGTTTCCCGATCTTCTTCGATATCCCGGAGATTGTTGATCGCGATAAGCACACAGGAATACAATCCGCACTGCAATCCAACGATCCAGATCAGTGGCTCGCGCCATTCTCCGGTTTGAACAAAATAGGAACCGATCACGGCAATGAATCCGAAAAACACAATCACGAAGACCTCCCCCATCCCACGATAAGCCAATGGCCACGGGCCTCCGGTGTATCCGTAGGAAAAGAACAGAGAGACCAATCCGATTCCAACAATCGGCCAGCCGCGCTCCTGAATCAGCGGCATCGAAAACAGCGCAGCAGCCAGGCAGAACCAAAGAGCACCGATCATGACCGCTTTTGAGGAGATTAATCCCGTCGCTGTAACTCTGCGAGGACCGAGCCGTTTCTTTGTATCCGCTCCTTTTCGATCATCGATCGCATCGTTGAAAAGATTCGTAGCGATCTGAATGCAAATGCAGCTGAACAAGGTGCACAGAAAAAGAAACCAGGAGCCCCCCTTTTCCGAAAACAGAGCAGGAGCACTACCGACCCACACCGGCACAATCGCCGCCGGCAGCGTCTTAGGTCGGGCAGCTAGAAACCAGGACTTCATGGTGATCGAATGTAGCACAGGCACTTCAGCCTGTGGAATTACAGATAGGAATGTCTGTGCTACGGCACTCTCGGAAACTTCGAAAAGTCAGGCTTCCGTTTCTCGATGAACGCGTTTTTCCCCTCCTTCGCCTCTTCACTCATATAGTAGAGCAGTGTCGCATTCCCGGCGAGATCGAGCAGGCCCATCTGACCATCGCAATCGGCATTGAGCGCCGTTTTCAAACAACGAAGTGCCATTGGAGAATGATCCAGCATTTCCCGGCACCACTGCACCGTTTCCTCCTCGAGTTTCTCCAGGGGAACCACCGTATTGACGAGGCCCATTTCGAGCGCCTGCTGCGCATCATACTGACGGCAGAGATACCAGATCTCGCGGGCTTTCTTTTGTCCCACAATCCGGGCGAGATAACTCGAACCCAAACCTCCGTCAAAGGAGCCCACTTTCGGACCAGTCTGACCAAATTTGGCATTCTCAGCCGCGATCGTCAGATCACAAACCACATGCAGAACATGACCGCCACCGATGGCGTAACCAGCGACCATCGCCACTACCGGCTTCGGAATAGAGCGAATCTTTTTCTGCACGTCGAGAATGTTGAGACGTGGAATTCCATCTTCCCCCACATATCCGGCATGACCGCGAACTTTCTGATCGCCACCGGAGCAAAAAGCAAGATCCCCTTCCCCGGTCAAAATGATCGCGCCCACTTCCGGATCTTCGTGAGCGAGTTCGAAAGCGATCAGCATTTCCTTAACCGTCTGAGGCCGGAACGCGTTGCGAACTTCCGGGCGGTTGATCGTAATTTTCCCAATTCCTCCGTCGTCCGATTTCTCATAGCGGATGTCTTCAAAATCGTGAGCAGAATTCCAATTCGTCATGTGCACAGGCTGTCGCCGGATCGGGTTTCAGTCAATTAAAGTGTCCCGAAAATCGTCGATGAGTGTAGCAAGATCGTCGGGCTTTTCAAAAAGGACGCGATGGCCGCAGTCGGGAACAATTTTGTGGGTAATGCAGGAGTTCAGCTCAGTCATTTCCGCACCAAGGGCAGTGAACTTTTCATCCTTTTCGCCTGTGACCCATAGAATGGGCTTTGTCAGCTTCTCGATTCGTGGACGAAGATCTTCCTGTTTTCCCAGGGACCAGTTTTCAAAGGCGAGAGCAATCTCCATGCTGCGCGACTCCAGAGACTGCCGGTTAGTCGGTGATGCGGCACCGGAAAGGACGCCCTGGGAATCCCACGCTGCCAGGAATTCAGACCAATCCATTTCGCGAACGCGACTGGCCCAGACTTCATCAGAAATCCGGCGCGCCATCCGATCCTCCACACAACAGAGCCCTGGATGGGCGGCGATGATGATTGCCCCTGACCACGAATCCTCTGTGGACGAAAAAGTATTCAATGCCAGTCTTCCGCCGAGGGAGTATCCCATCAGGATCGGACTCTCATCCCCAAAGTGAGAAGGCAAGGCCGCTGCCATCTCGAGAAAACTCTTCTCTGAATTCTCCCACAGATTGATAGCCTGAAGATTTTCTAAATCGAGAACATCCCAATCGGTCGACGAACCAAGATTCCCGTGGAGAGCGACGATGTGTTTCTCTTTCATTCCAGTCTGTAGGGCGGCCTGCCTTTAAAATCATACCGCCTTCGGCGGGCTTCATTTTTTCTGATTTTGAACGTAGCACGGATTGCCAATCCGTTTTCACTGCCTATCCGCCGGACTAGCTCTTACGGAATGGCATTCCGTGCTACTTTCCTTCCACTTTCAGTTCGATGACGCTCATTTGTTCTTTTGGCTGGGGAAAATCTCCGCTCCCATCCCATTTCAAATACTCCATCTGCCACATCGCCGCCCAGTGCTCGAAACGCAGCTGGTGGTGGTTCTCACTGACAAATTTCTGCTCTTCGCTGAAACCTTTCATTGAAGGAAGCTTCGAGAAGATTTTGCCGCCACCATTGTTGATCACAACGATACGCCGCTTTCCTTCGCCCAACTGATCCAGCACCCACGGTGCATTGAGATCATAGAGAGTAGTGAGATCCCCGAGAATAGCCCACGATTCCTGCTCACCACGACTGAGCCCGAAGAATGTCGAAAGCTCGCCGTCGATTCCATTCGCCCCGCGGTTGGCGAAACAGTTAGGATGAGGAGTTTCAATAGTCGCAGCACGATTCCACTCGCGGATGGGGAGACTGTTTCCAAGAAAAACCAGTGCTTCTTCAGGGATGATTTCAGAGAATTTCCGAATGGCTGTTTCTTCGGGAGTCGTGGGCGGGGAGACGAAACTCTCCGGAGTTCTGCTACCGGAGTGATCACTCAAGCCTGTTGAATCAAACACCGTACCCTCTTGAATTGTTGAAGTGGTGGACTCGCGGGCAAGGCCGGACCAAGCAGTATGGGTAAGGTTGTGCACCATCACCTCCTCGCGAGTCTCCAGATCCCTCCAGAAACGAAGACTGGGAACACCTCCGAAGCGAACCACAGCTTCGATATCCATTGATTGGAAAATGCTTTCGTCCAAAACCAGATTGAGCCCGGCAGATTCGCGGATTCCGCTGCTGCCATCGCACCAGGTCGGAACATTGAGTTTCCTTAGAAAATCCAGAACCTCATTTCTCAGGAAAGCGGGAAGCTCGCCGACAATGGCCACGGTATTTTTCGGAAACTGCGGAAGCCGGACCGTCTGAGAAGACTCCGATTTTTCCGGGAGCGAATATCTTGTGGGAGAAATCGAACCGCCCAAAATGGGCTCCGGCTCTTCCAGACAAAGATTGAGATGCAGTGGAACCCGTTGATCCCAATCCAGCGTCTCAGCCGGATCATCGCAATACTCCGCATACTCCCCAAAAAGCTTCTCCTGATCGATCGCCTGGGGCGCCCCACTTCCCCGAAACCTTTCCGGACGATCCGCAGTGAGTAGAAAAAGTGGAATTCCGGAATAAAATGCTTCGATCGTTGCCGGTAACAATTCAGCGACCGCTGTTCCTGAGGTAGTCACCACCGCTACCGCCTTTCCCTTTCTTTTGGCCAAACCGAGTGCAAAAAAAGCGGCGGACCTTTCGTCAAAATGACGCCAAACCGTGAAGCATTCCTGTTCCAGAATGGGAACGATTAGAGGAGCATTGCGGGCGCCGGCACAAATCACGACATCTTCAATACCGTGAGCGATTAGACACCCGACGGCATCGCCAGCGCGTTCGGAGTTCTTTTTCATACACCAAGGAGCGCTTTGACCGAATTTCTCTTCAGAGCGAGTTCCCGCCATTCGCGATCGAAGCGGCTCCCCTCAACAAGCCCCACTCCGCTCGGTAAAAAGACGTCTCGTCCATCCCAAAGGACACTGCGAATCGCAACGAGGGAATCAAACCTGCCTTGATACCAAATCCCGAAGGGAGCGCCAAATTCTTCAGGCACATCCATCCGGTTTCGGTATTCCACCAATTTCTCCAGGGCTCCCTCTCCCCGTGGACAGGCTCCGAGAGCAGGTGTCGGATGGGTAGATTTGACCAGTTTTCCAAGATCGGAATCAGGATCATCGAGCTTCACGCGAAGCCGCGTCAAAAAATGAACGATCGGACCGAGATCCATCAAGGTTCGCTCCTCCCTCTCCACGGTTCCGAGAGGAATCAAAAGATCCTCAAGATAGTCAGCGACAAATTCGTGCTCCCGAATCTCCTTCGGATCGCTTGGAAAATCCCCCATCTCATGTTTCGGAGCCGTTCCGGCGAGAGCCATCGTTTCAAGGACACCGTTCTCCACGGAAATGAGTCGCTCCGGAGTGGCGCCAATCATGCCTTTGCCGCCTTCACGAAACCCATATCCCCACAATTCCTCAGGCGCGGCGGCGACGGCTTTGACCAGGGCAGCGGGCTCACCGCGATGCAAAATCCCTTTTTCGGTGAGAACAGGCACTGATTTCTCCAATGTCCCATCTGCAATTTCCGCGAGAACATCATCAAATATCGAGCGCACATCGCGATCATCGAGTCCGGACCATGAAATTTCCGGCAGCGGAGTCGCCCCGTTTCCCGACAACAAGACCCGGAGGTCGTCGGTCTCGAAAACCTCAGCCGGAATTTTCCATGGAGCAGGGTCCGAAAGGTCGAAGTTGTTGCGGTAGAACGCCGTCGGCGTTTCCGATGTCAGATTTTCACGGGCATCAAAAGGTCCCAGACCGCACAAATAGCGGCCGGAAGGCAATTTAATGAAAGTAAAATCCTGCATGACGTTTCGTAGCGTTCTTCTCTATCAATAGAATACGCAAATGGCAAACGACAGGACGCGATTTGTGAAAGATGAAATCCAATGCATTTCGCCAGGTTTCGGGTAAACTTCCCGCTTTCCCAAGTCTATGAAATTCGGAGACCTTAGAGCCATCCTGCAATACGTGCCGCAATTCCGCGACAGCACGTTTGTGATTGCTTTGGATGGTGCCGTCGTTGATTCACCGGATTTTTCAAATATTCTTCTGGATCTCGCTTCGCTGCGCTCCCTGAATATCCGGGTTGTCCTCGTGCACGGAGCGGCGGCTCAGATCGCAGCACTCGGCGAAAAGCGCGGCATCGAGCTTTCGAACGTGGACGGAACAGGAATGACCGACGAAGCCACTCTCGAAGTGAGCATGGACGCAATTTCCCGGCTCAGCAATTCGGTGATGCAGAGTCTGACAACGGTGAAAATCCAGGCGGCGACAGCAAATGCAATCCACGCCCATCCTGCCGGTATGATCGGCGGAAAAGATTCCGGCTTTACCGGCACCATTGAAAGGATCGATGCCAAGGTGCTCAAGGGATTTCTCGATCAGGATATTCTACCGGTGGTGCCTCCGCTCGCCTTTGATGCTGACGGACAAACTCTCCGTGTTAATTCTGATGTCGTGACCCGCGAGGTGGCTATCGCACTCGGAGCGGCAAAAATCATTTTTATCTCACGAGAGAATCCAACGGAAATTCTCAATGATGGAATCCGACAGCTTTCTTCCGACGACGCAAGGGATCTGCTCGGAGCGGATCAGAAAAAAGAGGTTCCTGCAGGATTTGCCTCCAAAATTCAGAATGCGGCTAAGGCAACTCGCGACGGTGTGCCGCGAGTTCATCTAGTCGGCTGCACCCAGGAGGATGCATTGCTTGCGGAATTATTCAGTAACGAGGGAGTCGGCGTGATGATCTTTGCCGATGACTATCAGAAGATGCGTCCGGCGACGAATGCAGATGTCGATGAGTTACGCTTACTGATTCACAGGGCGGTCGAAGATGATCAACTCGTTGATCGCTCCCGTGCCGATATCATCAGTTCCATTGATGACTTTTTGATTCTCGAGATCGACGGAAACGTGGTCGGTTGCGTCGCAGTCCACAGTTATTCGGACGATAATATTGCGGAACTGGCCTGCCTCTATGTTAAGAGCGGCCACACTGGCCAGGGCTACGGAAAAATCCTCACCAAGGCAGCTTGTGAACGGGCTAAGAAGCTGGGCTTCAGTGAGCTGTTCGCTCTATCCACGCAGGCAATGGGATATCTGGAAAACGCGGGCTTCGAGCGAACGGAAGATCACGAGCGAATGCCCACGGAGCGGCAAGCAAAGTGGGAAGCCAATGGGCGGAATGCGATTCTTCTGGTTCGCAATATCGAATAATAATCGAGCCTATCGGCCAAGTCGTAGCGACCGGGCGTTTCTTTGATTTTAAATTTCACTGGGAAATCGGATCTGGAGGTGAGCAAACATCTCCCTGCCCAAATGATTAAAGAGAGTCGGCGTTTTCAAATCGAATCTATGGAGCACGAAGCATCGCCTTTCACATTGGGATATACCTATCCAAAAAATGTCGGATGCCCCCTCAAATTCTTGAAAGTCTATTCCACTCCTTCCAAATAAACTAAAGCTTCCTTAGCCTTGGGAGCATCGGGATCTCTCTTAAGACGCTCTTCAATGACCTGTTTTATTCTGGTCTTATCGAGGCCCTCTAAATGGGGAATATTTTCGTAGGCGGCATTCTGCAGGATGACACTATGGTGAGTGATCATTTTTTCCAGCACGTCGTCGTGATGTTTTGGCGACATTGATTGCAAGCGTGCTCGCAGTTGCTCATGGAGATCCATCAGCTCCAGAGGATCGCCAGGAACCGGGCCGTAGGTGCGGTCGGTGAACTCGATGTAGAAATTACCACTTTTTGGAACAATCTTGAGCCAGGGACTTCCCCGCTCGCCAGAAATCGGCATGTCAAAAGTTTCCCGTTTTTGAATCATTTTTCCCGGAGCGTTTGGATTCTCAACGTAGAGTTCCTCGATAGTGAAGGCATGGGGGAATCCGGGACTGGCAGGATGGCTTGGAAAATCGTCGAGATTGAGTCCCCGAAGAATCCGTGGCCCCAGTTTGACCCGAATCTCCACCGGCTTCGATTTCAGCAGGCCGGTCCATTCCAGCTTCTCGTCCCCTTCCTCCGTTTTTGGAAAGTCTTTGTACTTTTCTTTGCCAACGCGGTATTCCAACTCCAGTGAATAGGTACCAGCTGCTACGGCCATACGGGGATTTTGAGCATGCCCGTCCTTGTGGCCAGCAGTCCTGATTTCCCCGGCTGTGGCGTAGTTTTCCAATTCAACACTTTGCACTTTTATCCCAAATCCCGGGTCCAGACGTGTGTGATGGTAGAATTCAAACCCGCCGCTATAACGATACTTTGCGGGGTGCTTTCGATCTTTGGAATCGCTTAGGGAAATCTGCAATTGCGGGTTGGCATCTTTCGGCGAGCTGAACTTCAAGGGTTCCTTTCCATCATTGCGGATAAAAATTTCCACTGGGATACTATTCCCGATGGGTATTACCTTACCCGACGGCAATCCGGAAACGCCCAGACTGATTCCTCCTTCCTGTGGAGACCAAACGATGCTGGCATTTTCTCCGGTCATCTTCTCACCACCTTGATATCTATCCTCCGGCGACTGTATGCGTCGTTGCTCCCAGTCTTCGCGAAGATTATGAAGGTAGCGACCAAATTTGCTTCCTCCCAAACGCGCTTCGGCACCGAGGTGTTGCGGGCCGTCTCCATCCGCAATGGTGGCACGTATTTTGGTATAAAACAGCCCGTCATAGTCGACGGGAGCCTGGGGCTCTTTCAATTCACCCAGAATTCGATAGGAAAGATTCAGGAGCGGCCCATTGCCTACTTTAATCATACGCTCCAACACGGTCAGCCCCTCAACATTTGGCACTTCGGCGAGTTTTTGCTGCATGAGCAGGTAAAGATTAAGATCCATCGCCGGATCGCCCTCAATCGGCCCATAGACTTTCTCGTTCAAGGAAACGTAATAGCTTGTTCCGACTTTAGTCACGAAGAGTGTTGGATCTCCTGACTCGCCAAACAGAGGCATCTCGAAAATATTGGCTTTCAGTTTCCCGGATTGGTCATAGAGCTCGTCCAGCAAGGAGCGATCTGAAGTGCTGCCAATGCCGTCCAGGCTACGTCCTCTCACACTGATCTTCGGTGTGGCCGTTATCTCTTTGAGTGCGGGTAAATTCAATACCTTCCTCACTCCATCCGGCATGTCCCCCAGCGGTCCATCGGCCTTAGAAAGTGGCCAACGGCCTGCATCAATCCATCCCCGGGAAATCCTCAATTTCTGAATCTCATTCCCATTTTTCAGCCAAAGACGTTTCCCGCCTTCATCCCATGCCGCCTGGTATTCGCCGCCCTTGGTTTTGATATTCCAGGATCCCCCCGATACTTCGAATTTAGAGCGTTGAGAAAGAGGCATAGTGAGAGTCATTTCGCCCGTTTTAAAATCGATGCGATAGGATTTTCCGAATTCTTTTACATCACCCGGCTTGGCAGTACTGACGACCGGAGAGGTAATCTTGAGCGGCAGCGGATCCGAGTGAAGTCTGCCAGTCCATTCCCCAATACCTGGAGCAATGCGGGGATCGCCATGAAAGGTATTCACCGGTATTCCGATGTATTCGCCAACGATTTGGGTAAGATGCAGAATGTAATCCCCCGGCTGCACCACCATACCTGAGCCCATTCCGGGTAAGTCCATCGCAGCGGAGGAATCTTTGTTCGCAGGCAAAGGTACGAGCGCTCCCGATGTGAATTCTTTGAAATGTCCGGGTTCCAGACGATGTCGATTCAGCGTGAGAGGCCAGGGATAACCATTTCTGTGGGGAAACTCATTCCCTGCTTCATCTTCCAGGTAACCCTTCTGTCCATCGCCAAAGATATTGCTGGAACTGAATTTCACAGCTGTCTTGCCATCATTGCGGAAATAGTGCTTGAGCGGAAGAGGTCGGGCCATGGGAAAAGTTTGGTTCGGCTTCACCCCGCCAAGTCCCAGCCTCAGGCCTACTTCGTTCGGTTCTCCCCAGATAATTTGCTCGTCATCTTCCAGAGGTTTGCCGGGCTTGTAATCATCCTCATCGACAAGGATGCGGGTTTGTTTCCAGCGCGTCTCGTCATCTGCTTTGACAAGCCACCTGGACGCCTTCGCCACGGATTTTGTCAAAATTTCCGGAGTCGTGACAGCCTCCACATCGATAGGAATTTGGTAGATCGTTGCGGTGAATTCCAGATTGCCGTAGTGGAGCCAGAATACGCGACCACGATTGAGATCCCAATTGTACCACTCGAAATCATCGTTCTTCAAAGCCACGAGATCTGGAGACTCAGGTTTTTGAGCAAAGTAGAGGGTGTTGGTTTTGTCCGTTGTCGAGACGTCCCAGGTAAGCGAACCGTTTCCAGGCGTAGTCCCCTCATCGACGGTTAAAGACTTCGTCGTGATAATGACAAACTTCGCGTCCTTGCCATCGTGCGCGCAGTAACTGGAAAAATCTCCGTTGGTGATGTGGGAGGCCTGCGGAGTTGTAGGATCGTTTGATTGAGCGTGAATCACCGGGAGGAACAACGCCACCACCAATGCCAGTCCCAGCGCTAACACTCCTATTGGACAACCCTTACATTGCTCTTCTTTCACACCGAGGAGACGCCGAATCCTTTGAATCAAGGAACCTCCACTGGCTGAAACTCCGTAGGCTGGCGTGATGCCGCGGATTTCTTCGAGAGCAGTGAGAGCCCTGGCATAATCTAAAACTCCTCCGCAAGCTGCTGCAGCGAGATCGTCACAGCAATTCTCCCTCTCCTTGCGCATCTGTGCGGAGATCCACCACACCACCGGGTGATAGAAAAAGACTGCCTCTGCGAGGTTTTGCAGAAGATTCACCAGGTAGTCATGGCGTCGGATGTGCGCCAGTTCGTGAGCGATGATGGCTTCGAGTTGAGGCGTAGAGAGTCCGGAGAAAAGTCCCACTGGCACCAGCACGACAGGTTTCAGCCAGCCAACGACCACTGGTACGGCCACTTTCGCCGAGCTGAGCACGCGCACCGAACGGGAGATTTGTAAGACCTTGCAAAGTCTGGAAATCCTCGATTTCCAAGCCCGGTCAGTGAGAGCATCCCCCGACTTTGTCCACTTACGAACGGCAAACAACCCAACAAGAAACCGGAGAAAAAAGAACAATACCCCGGCCGTCCAAATGCTAACACACCAAGGTAACAAGGGTCGGACACGCTCCGCTAAGCCCGCCTCCGGTTCAAAATTTTCCCGAGGCGTTTCTGATGAGTCTGTAACTGATTGGAATTCATACGGCGTATCAGCCGGTTCCGGTTTCGCCAGTTCGGTCAGCGGACTCTCTACTGCGCCGACCTCGTGCATTCCGGATTCGGGAGATTCCAAGGGAACATTCCTTGGCCAAAATTGCGCCACCGTTGCGAAGAACGCCACCAACATCACCAGAAAAGCGAATCCTGAAACAAAATAACGCGCCCGGGCAAAACGTCCCGGTACCAGCCAAAGAATAAGCATCAGCAACAAGCCCATAGCCGTTCCCTGCCACAATGAGTGGAGCAACGACCATCCCAGGGCTTCAACAAATGATTCTATCTCCTGCGTCATGATAAAAGGTTAGGTTTTCGATTCGCGTTCCATTTCGTCCAGCAGTTCACGGATCTCCGCCAACTCCGTTGCGCTCGCTCTCTTCTCATTGAGTGCCGCGACCACCAAACTCGCTGACGATCCTCTAAAGGCCCTCTGCAGGAGATCCTGCACCAATTGGCGCTGGGTTTGCTCCGCTTTCATCGCCGCTCGATAGACATGCGACCTTTCGGATTCATCCCGGATCACATGCCCCTTCTCCGCCATCTTTTGCAGGATTTTCAGCGTCGTAGTGTATCCTGTGCCCTTGTCACCGCTCAAGGCCTCATACATTTCACGCACCGTGCTGGGCCCTCGTTCCCAAAGAATCTGCAGAAGCTCCAACTCCGCTTCGGTCGGTTTTGGACTGGAAGATCGGCGGGGCTTACTCATATGCCAGAACATATACGACTATTGTCGTATATGTCAACGACACTTGTCGTAGACCATCGTTTATTACCCTCCTGATTGGCCCTCGCCAAATAACTTAGCTCAACGCGAAATCCTCCATATCTCACGTCCTTCAAAGGATCGCGCTCGGGAATAGCTTCGAAGAGCCAATCAACCGCCTCACTTCACCTTCACTGCAAAGAGCGTCGTGTCGTCTTTTCCCGCGACCGAATAGGACCAATTGAGGATTCGGTCAGCCACTTCTTTCGCACTCTGATCGCTATCGACCGCGTTCCGAAACACCTCAGCAATATTCTTGTTCCAAAGCCCGTCGATTACCCCGTCGGAACAGATCAAGAGCCAGTCCCCCTTTTCCAGCTGAACAGTCCCCACCTGAGGCCGCACATACTGACAGGTTCCGCCAATTGCCTGGGCGAGAACATTGCGGCGTGGATGCATCCGTGACTCGCGCTCATTGATTTTACCGGAGCGAAACTGTTCTCCTACGTAAGTGTGATCATAGGTCAATTGCTCCAATTCCCCGCCTCGATAGCGATACAGTCGGCTGTCGCCAACATGGGCAAAGTGCATCTGGGTCCGGTAGCAAAGTCCACAGACCACAGTTGCACCCATTTGTTCGAAACCGGGGCGTCGACTTGCGGTTCGGGAAACGAAATCATGTAGAGAACGGATCGCGGTTTCCAAAAGGCTGTGGTGATCAGACATCTGACTGAAATCCCCCATCATCGCCGGAAGAAAACGTCTCAGTTCCTGAACAACCAGGCCACTGGCAATGGCACCGCCGGCAGGGCCGCCCATTCCGTCACTCACTGCAAAAATCAATCCCTCATCGTCAATCGAGCGCGTGCCTTCCAACTCTTCATTTCTCGCCCAGCCCTCTTCCGAGGCAAAAACAGAAAGAGAATCCTGATTCCCCTTTTTCCGGGATCCGGCCCGGGTCACTCCGCTCCAATCCAATTGTCGAAGAATTGCGCCCGCCTCCCCTTCTCCGCTTCCGTCCTCCGAACCCGTGGGGTCTTCTTTGATATCCGCCAATTCAAAATCGATCACACAAAACCGGCCGAGTTTGCCATCATAAGTAATGTTGCGGGGAAATGGATCATCATGGACGATTCCGTATTCGCTCTCCAGGGAATCAAAAAGCTCTTTGGCTTTCACGTCGCTCACGGCGGGCGCCGGAGCTCCACAGTTGGTCGTAATGATCAACAGCTCATCTTCGTTGGAGTCGAGGAGCTTCGGGACAAAGTCGCAACCTCTGGCCTCAAGGGCCTTGAGCACTTTTACTTCGTTCGCGAAGCGTTTATCATTGTCCGTACCACGGAACTTTTTATGAACCCGGCCGTCGTAACCGATATGAACAATTGAACGGATCCCGTCTTTGGCGACTTTCATGTGGTGTAAAAGTCAGGCTGATTCAGATACTTTTCAATGGAAAGTCGTCGGAAGCTTCAGCGGCTTGCTTCAATTTTCCAACTCTTCAGAAAATCCTCCAGAGAATTCTGGCTGAATCGATCAGGGTGAGTTCTGAAACCGGGTGGCATTTCCGGAATAAAGTTACCTCCCGGATGGAAACCCCAGGGCCCCGGCATTCCGGAATAGAGAAGTTTCCCATCCTGTCCCACCACAAAAAGCCGAACGGGCCATGCACTCCACCTCGTTGCGGTACGGTCTTCCACCGAATCGATCAATATCTGGAACGGAATGGAGGTCTCGACAGCACAAGCTTTCGCAGCCTCGCTCCTGGCCGCATCGGTGAGCGGATCCTCAATTTTTCCAATTTCCGGACCGAACCCTGATAAGGAATGAGCCTCTCTGATATAAACCATCACAAAATTGAACTTGTCAGAATGCTCCGTGCTCATGCGAATAATTTCCTTCACACTTCCCCGGAACACATCACATCCCAGACTTCCGAAAAAGAGCACAACCGGTTTTTCAGCATGGAGCGACTTCAGAGTGACTGATTTCCCGGTCTTTCCATCCTTCAACTCAAAAGCAGGGGCCTGACTTCCCAACACGGGCGCATTAAAAAAGCGAGTTTTAATGATCTGATACGCCTCGCTAACAGTCTCAATCGATTTCCCGGAATACTCATCCTGATCGAAAGGCTCAGGATCAGCAGAAAAAAGAGAGACTGTTCCCAATGACAGAATTGTCAGCGAGACAAACCTGATGATCCGGTTCAGGTAAGCAAAACCAGGGTGATAAAAAAATATTCGAAGCATTCTCCCTCAGGATAAGGTAGCGATAAACCAGTATCAACAACTCTAAGGCCCTCAGTTTCTCTAAGCGCTTGCCCGGCAAATCACATTGTGCTAGTGCAGCGACCGTATCCCTCCCATGACCGGAATTGCAAATATCCAACTCATCAATGACGAAGTCGCCATCCAGTGGCAGGACAAATCGGAGTCCTATTACAAAATGGACCGCCTTCGTGCCCTTTCCCCCAGCGCCGAAACTCAGGGGGAACGCGACTTGCTCGGTCAGCAAATCTCCGGAGATGAAATGGATAAAGATTTCAGCGGAGTCACCGTAACGGGCTGGGTGCCTGTCGGCGGATACGGTTTGCAGTTTCACTTCAGTGATGGCCACAAAACCGGCATTTATACCTTCGACTATCTCCTTAAGATTGCTGAAAACGAATCCTGAAATATAGTCACTCCTGTTCCATAGTCCTTTCACTTTCTTCTGCCTTATTTATGATACCCAACGTCCTAGCTGAACGATACGCCACTACGGCGATGAGAGACATCTGGTCTCCTACGGGCAAAGTCCGACTGGAGAGGGAACTCTGGGTCGCGGTGATGAAAGGCCAGAAGGATCTGGGACTCGACATTCCCGATGAGGCGATTTCCTCCTACGAAAGCGTGATTGACCAGATCGATCTGGAGTCGATCGATGCCCGCGAGCGAATCACCCGCCACGATGTTAAAGCGAGGATCGAAGAATTCTGTGATCTGGCGGGGCACGAACACATTCACAAGGGCATGACCAGCCGTGATTTGACTGAAAATGTCGAGCAACTCCAGGTCTTCCGCGCTCTTGAAGTTGTCCGCTTCAAAGCTGCTGCCGTTCTCTTCAGGTTGTCGGTCCGCTCCGAGGAATACCGGCATTTGGTGATTACCGCCCGAACCCACAATGTCGCCGCACAGATTACGACCTTCGGAAAACGCCTTTCCATGTTTGGAGAAGAATTGCTCGTGGCCATCGAGCAACTCCGGCATCTGCAGCAAAACTACCGCGTGCGCGGCCTCAAGGGTGCAGTGGGAACTCAGATGGATCAATTCAGCCTCTTCGAAGGAGACGCTACTAAAGTGGATGATCTGGAAAACGGAGTGGCCAGTCATCTGGGTATTCCACGTAAATTCAACAATGTCGGTCAGGTCTATCCACGGAGTCTCGATCTGCAGGTAGTATCCACGCTGAATTCCATTGCCTCTGCCCCATCCAGCTTTGCTAAAACGATTCGCCTGATGGCGGGGCACGAACTCGCCAGTGAAGGGTTTGCCAAGGGGCAAGTCGGTTCTTCCGCAATGCCTCACAAAATGAACAGCCGAAGCTGCGAGAGGATCAACGGATTCAAAACCATTCTTGGTGGATACCTCACAATGGCCTCGCAACTCGCCGGAGATCAGTGGAATGAGGGCGACGTGTCCTGTTCGGTCGTGAGAAGGGTCATGTTGCCGGACGCTTTCTTTGCCATCGACGGATTGCTGGAAACTTTTGTCACCATCCTCGATCAAATGGAAGCCTACCCTGCTGTCATTGAGCGGGAAAATCAGCACTACCTCCCTTTCCTGCTCAGCACCACGATCATGATGACTGCTGTGAAAAATGGCATCGGCCGTGAAACTGCGCACGAAGTGATCAAAGAGCACGCCGTGGGAGCAGCCAAAGCCTACCGAAACGGAGAAGCCGACGGAAATAATATGATCCAATCTCTTGCCGGAGACGAAAGACTATCGATGAGTCTTGAAGATCTGACCGCCTGTCTCGAAGAGGGCAAAGCAAATGCCGGAGCTGTTGATGCTCAGATTGATCGTTTTATTGACGACACCAATGCGGCGGTTCGCCTCGTGCCCGGCGCTGAAGATTACCAACCAGGGTCTATTTTATGAGTTCTTTTACACCTTCAGACAAAACTCAAGCTCAGCAGGAGGAATTCTTTGAATACCTGCGATTCTCCAGCATATCCACTGACCAGCGTTTCAAGGGAGACGTTGATAACTGTGCAGACTGGCTCGTCGCCAAGTTTGCCAAAATGGGTCTATCTCCTGAAAAGCACCCCACTTCCGGCCATCCTATCGTCGTCGCAAAAAGCACTCCGAAACCGGATCGCCCGACCGTCCTGATCTACGGACACTACGATGTCCAACCGGTGGATCCTCTTGAAGAATGGGACACTCCTCCTTTTGAACCAACAGTCAAAGGGGACAAGGTTTTCTGCCGGGGTGCGACCGACAACAAAGGACAGAATTTTGCCCACATTCTCGGAGTTGAGGAAGCACTGAAAAAACACGGAGAGCTGCCGGTGAACATTATTTTTCTGATAGAAGGAGAAGAGGAAATAGGGAGCCCCAATCTTCCAAAATTTCTGGAGGATCATGCTGACTCGCTGAAGTGCGACATCTGCGCTGTATCTGATACAGGGATGATCGCACCCGGCATTCCCACGATGACTTACGGATTGCGCGGAATTGCCTGTCTTGAATTTACGATCCACGGGCCGTCTCTGGATCTGCACTCAGGAGTTTACGGAGGAGCAATCGCAAACCCGGCACAGGTTGTCGCAGGCCTGGTAGCAAAACTTCATGACGAAACTGGCAGGGTCATGATTCCGGGATTTTATGATTCCGTGAAAGGTTTGGAAAAGTGGGAACGTGAAATGTGGGCAAGCCTTCCCGATGGTGATGCCGCAACTCTTGAGGAAACCGGATCTCAAGGTCTCTGGGGAGAGCAGGGCTACACTGCATTGGAACAGCGATGGGGGCGTCCCACAGCAGAGGTCAACGGGATTGGTGGAGGCTATCAGGGGGAAGGCTCCAAGACAGTGATCCCCCGTGAAGCCATGGCCAAACTCAGCTTCCGTCTCGTCCCTGATCAGGAACCGGCTGAAATTCTTCAAATCGCGAATGCCTTTCTGAAAGAAAATTGCCCGCCCTCCTGCCGGATCGATGTCGAACTCGGACATTCGGGACCATCCTATGTTATGGATCCGCATTCTGACTACGGGAAAGCGGCGCAAAGGGCTTTGCAACAGACTTTCGACAGTGAACCCCGCTTGATTCGTGAAGGGGGAAGTATTCCGATCATTCAATCGATCAAAGACATTCTGCATGTGGACAGCCTCTTGCTCGGTCTCGCCCTGCCCGACTGCCAGATCCATGCCCCTAACGAGAGTTTCACCCTGAGTAATTTCCATGCCGGAATTCAGTTGAATCGTGCCTTGATGGAAGAGTTGGCCGGGTGATACACTCCGCTCCATGATCCGAAAAGTCTGTGCTGCCTTTCTCCTTTTCTTCTCATCCAGCTTTGGATTGGCTGAAGAGGATGAAAAAGGATTTACTCCTCTTTTTAACGGGAAGGACCTGAGTGGCTGGGTCAACGTGAGTTGCGCCCCTTCCACCTGGAAATTCGACGACAAGGGATTGTTGATCTGTTCCGGGAAACCCGTTGGGGAGATCCGGACGGACCGGATGTATCAAAATTTCATCATGGAACTGGAGTGGCGGCATATGGTTCCCGCCGGAAATGCGGGCGTATTTGTCTGGGCAGACGACATCACCGCTCGCGGTCAGCCCTTCATCAAAGGAGTGGAAGTCCAGATTCTTGATCACGCCTACGGCAATACAAAAGGTCATACGACTCATGGTGACATATTTCCCATTCACGGGGCCAAAATGAAACCGGTCAATGGACGCGGAGGAAGCCGGGCTTTTCCCACGGAGAATCGCTCGAAGCCCTCTCCTGAATGGAATCATTACCGGATCGAATGTCAGGACGGGAATATCTCGCTGGCCGTGAATGGAAAAGTCGTTACTCAAGGGACCGACTCAATCCCGAGAAAAGGATACATCTGTCTCGAATCGGAAGGCGGCGTAGTTCACTATCGCAATGTCAGAGTCAAAGAACTTCCTGACACACCGATCAATCCCGATCATGTCGCACAGGAAGACCGGGGATTTTTCAATCTCTACTCTGGCGTTGACCTTTCAGGGTGGAAGCCATCTCACGACAATTGGAAGTCCCGTAACTGGTTTATTGCTTTCGCTGATGAAAAAGATAAGGAAAGCCCTTCCGCGAAACTTTCCTCTCTGCTCCCTTTCGGGGATGTTCACTTCATCTTTGATGTGCGCAGGCTTCCCAAAACGAAGACCGTAAGCTTTCTCCCCAGAGGAATGGATGGTGCCGCAGTCGAAATCGGGCCGGAAAACCAGAAGCTGGCCGCAATGCTCGTTAAAGAAGGAGGCTGGAATCGTATTGAAGGTTCAATCAAAGGTCGGGTTTTGTCCCTGAAAGTGAACGGAACACTGCTCGAAGACCAGAGAATGCCCAAAGATTTCCCGGAAGAAGGCCCACTTACTTTCGAAGCGAATGGCCCCGTTGAAATCACCAGCATCTACGTTCGCCCTGCCGAATAGCTCGATTCGTTAAATTTCGCAAGAGTCGGCCTTGAATCGCGCCCAAGACTGAACGAATTTCCGCCAAGCAAACAAAATGGCAGTTCAATATCGCGATTACTACGAAATCCTTGGTGTCTCAAAAGAGGCCTCTCAGGATGAGATCAAAAAGGCTTTCAAGAAGCTGGCTCGCACCCATCATCCGGATGTGGCCAAAGATCAGGATGGTGCCGAAGCTGTCTCTTATACACATCTGACGCTGCCGACGAAGAGGATAGTGTAGAT
>CAJXQE010000093.1 GCA_913058215.1 uncultured Verrucomicrobiales bacterium | reverse complement strand
ACACTATCCTCTTCGTCGGCAGCGTCAGATGTGTATAAGAGACAGCACCTCCACTGAACTTTCGGGAACGGGAACTTCCTCCGGAAACTCTTTGACCCCGGGCAGAGTAACAGGCGGCCCGGCGAGATCGTCCCCTTCGCCTTGATCATTCACTCCGTTGGGACCTCTCGACCACATTTTGACGACGACACGCTCTCGATCACGAATAAATCTGGTTTCAAAAGGGTTCCCCCACGCATCTCTACTGTAGGGCGCTAAGTCGACCGAGAGCTTCAAAGCCTCCGGGTTCCATGGAGACGGGTCACTCCCTTGCAGGATGGAGTTCAAGTAGAGGCTGTCACGTTCTTTACCCAAATCACTCTCTTCGCGTCCCGAAAGGTGCGCCGCCGCTTCAAGAAGCAGGGACATCGATTCACGGCTGAACCCTGCTGGATCCTTATCGATGGATTCTTCGATCGCCTCTTCAAACGACAGAACAGGAGAGTCTCTTCCGACAAGGAGCCAGGTAACAAGGGCTCCAAGCAAAATGATTCCCCCTAGCGCAAGAGGGATTAGCTTCCGCGACTTACTCTCCACCGCAGGCTCCTCTTCCTCGACTTCAGAGTCCCCGGCCCCATCCGGAGAGTCCTCTTCCAAAGCTGGCTGGATGCCAATCTGCACGGAATCGTATCCCAAGCCTCCCGGTCGATTCTCCTCGTCCGCTCCTGGTTTCCACCCTCTTTCCAAAACGGCCCCGATGACTTCCGCTGCTGTTTCCGGCACCGTTTCCAGCGCCCCCCGCAACCAACCGCCATACTTTTGAATCGCGTCAAAAAGCTCGCTCAAATTCCCGGGATCACTGAAGAAACGCAAGTGCACCGAATGCACTCCATCAATTTCCTGCGGGACCCTCCATTCGCCGGCAGCTTCTGCATCCGCCGGGTCAGAGTAGATCGCCGACAAACCCTCTGCTTCTTCGATAAATACCTCGGCAGTCTTTTCATTCCTGAACCCGAACACAGCTCCAGCCAAATTCTTGCCGTTGGGTTCCGTTTCCATGGATTGTAGAAGTGAAAGGGGTGAATAAGCCTGACCGAACCAGCAAATCGTTCAAAGGTCGTTTATGCCGGTATCTTCTGAGAACGCGGCCTCGTAAATCGCCGGCGGAAATTCGCTCAGCGCTCCGTTGACCTGCGACCAATACAAATCGGGAGGATTTTCCGATTTCACTTCAGCTAAAATGGCTCCAAGTCTCGAAGTACCCCAAACCGCCATCAGCTCCCCGGGCCTTCCCGGATATTCGATCATCAAGAGAAGATTCTGGCCACTCTCCGACCAGTAGACTTGAGAAGCCCCCGCCTTTCGGATCCAGTCGCCCTCTATCTCCAATCCATTCTGATCGACTAATTTCAATTCACCGCCGGGAAGGATTTCCTCGAACTTCTCTCCAGTAGATCCCTCAAAGAGGGAGATCATTTTATCACGATCCAAAGGGGATGAATCGTCAAAGGCACGGTAAAGAACAGTGTCGCAAATTTCCCCTCGAGTCATAGCAATCGTCAGTATTGGAAACGGCTCTTTGCTCAACCCAACCAGGGCCGAAGCATCCCGCGAAGATGCGGAATCCACATCAACCAATCTACCGTTCTGAACCACCATCACCTTTCTCATAAAAGGATCGAAATGGTTCTTCACCTCCCCCACACCACTTCCCAGAATCTTTTTTTCGTAGAACGAAATCTTCCGATTTTTTGTGATCGCTACCAATTTCGAACTCACCTGGCTGGCGGCCTCCGCAGTAAAAAGATAGACAGGAGCGCTCAATCCAAAAAATTCACGGCTACCCGCCGCAGGAAAAATCGTCAGATCCCTCCCCTTGGAAATCTGCCTCAACATCGTGTCACGCCCAACGAGAACGAAATTCCCAAGGTATTTCTCTTCCTTTACTTGCTCGGTTCGACTCGTCGCCAATCCCACGCCACCGACTGCATTTTCCCTTCGCACCATGCTTGTCCGGTTACTGATCGTGACTGCTTTCCCGCTCGCTCCCGCGGAGTGTGTCGCATTGAATACTTCGGTAAGGGCAGGAGAAAGTCCCTTGGGATACCTAACGTCGAATCGCCCCGTAATTCGGCCCGTCAGAACTTGAGCACGCAATGTTGCCTCTAGTTGAGAAGAAGCCGCATTTTTTGCATCCACTATTGAAAATTTACGCGCCTTCTCTTCGTCAAACTGGAACTGGCTCCGTGATTCAGAATCCATGTCAGAATACTTCACTTTTCCAATCCCTCCGGAGTAGGACAGATAGAGTCCGTCGGGATCCACCCGTTTGATCAGGCAATTCTTCATCTCAACGCCATCCTTGGTCTTCAGGGAATCGACTTTCTGGCCAGGCTCCTGAGATAAAACAGTTCCGGACAGACAGAGAAAGATTACATGTATCTGAAAAATAAAACACCTTCCGCGAAAGACCGAGCGCTTATAGAGAAAACTTAGAACTGTCATGCTGAAGTATGTCGCGTCGAAGTAATAGTATTCTGGATCTAATTCGAGTCGGGAAACTCTTTTTTGATATAGAGCCTGTCATCGACTGAAAGTTGCGACAAGGGGTAGTTAAAAACCTTTCCATTCGCCGTCTGAAGACCTGCTGTTGTTTCGCTTCTGCCGATCAATCTCGCGGTGATCTTTTTCCCGTCGACATTGGTCCAGTCTCTCATTTCATTTGGGACCTTCTCAGTCGATGCCTTCGCTTTGCCCGGAGCATTCTGACCTCCCGCTATTCCGCGGGGCATGTTTGGGCTCGGGATATTAGGAACCTTTATATCAGGAACGTCGATCGAAGGCATCGTGAAATTCGGTATCTTGACCGGAGGAATCGGTGCTTTCGGAAAAATGGTTTCGCGATCAGGAACCCTGGTCCACTCCCCCCCCTTTTTTCGGAGGAACAGCGGGGAGTGATCCTCCCCTTCCTGAAAATAAGCCCACACAGCGATCTCGGCTCTGCCTTCTTTATTCAAGGGTGTTTTATGGACGATATTGAAACTGTCACTCTCGATAGAGTAACGGTTCACCTTGCTGCCATCGATATTTATATGAAAGCTCTTGGCACCCGAAACGGCCTCGATGTCTTCCAGGCCCTCTTCCATCGACGCAGAATAGACCAAACCCGAAGCAGCGCGTTCCACCCCGCCCAAGCGTATTTCGTAGTCTCCGGGGCGAATTGTTTCGACCTGTTCCGGATTCGAAACCGACTTCCCCTCTGGCATTTTGATACTGGACAGATCGTTTTCGACTGAAGCAAAATCGCTTTTATCCAGCTCCACCAAGACAGCCATTTTCCGAACCTTTTCGTCTCCCTTCCATTCCGTCGGGATACCCGCTGCGGACTTCGAATCGCTCCTTTCCAAAAATTTCCAACCGAGGGGAATAATTCCCGATCTCGGCAGAACCGACAAAGAAGGGAGCTTTACGGGAGGCGAAAGGGGGAGCTCGTCTGGATCGCTCCCTTGACCATCCGCTTTCATGGCTTCATCAAAATCCGATTCAATTTCGATGCTATGAATGGCAAACGAAGATTTCCATGATCCGAACCAAAGTTCTCCTTCTTTCTCTACGTCAACAAACGGTGGCGGAAAAATCGACAGATCACTAACTTCACCAGGCCAGGTAAAGACCGTTCCACCAACAATCTCCGTTTCTACTTTCTCAGGAGTAACACGTACGATCAGTTCCTTCGATTCTCCTACCGGGAGCAGAAAATCTACCTCCCCGGCTACACGTGCACGCCGCCCGATCCCGGATAAGCGAATCGGAGTTGAATCCCTTCTTCTGCCCTTGCCATCGAATCTCGCGTTGGTCCGCTGATCTCCTACTGAAAACCCGAAAGCCAGGCCATTGCTACCCGACCTCCTCTCCACCACCATTCTGGCTATAAAAAACTCCGGAGCATTCGACAGAATATCCACCCGGGAATGCTCCCCATCCACCGGCGATACCAGCGAGTCCCCTTCCCAGGACCAACCGGCCGGCAATTCTCCCAGGGCCTTAAGATCAGCGAAGGGATCGGTGGTGGATCCAAGAACCGGTTCACTTGGCTCCGGCGCCTCAGTTTCCCTCGCCATCGCCATCGTCATATTGAAGTTCGCCGGAGGTGCCGATACATCATCTCCCTCTCCACCATCATCGGTCATGTCGGGGCCTACCGACCAAAATCGAACAATCGGCTCTTGGTTGTCCGACTCGATTCTCACTTCATATTCCTGCCCCCAGGGATCAACATTCCCCGGCCCCAAATCGGAAATTAAACAAAACGCCTCTGGATTCCACATCGACGGCTTCGCCCCGTCGAGTAGAGCCAATAAATCGGAACCATTCTTGATCGATTCCCCGTCACCTGCTTCCCCCGGTAACAACTTCATTGCCTCGAGATAAAGATCGGCCACCGCGCTAACTTGCTGAAGCTGTTCTTTGGTAGCCGCAACTATCGGTGCAGCAGGGCTTTCGCCTGCCTTTGAATCAGGTTTCAGATTCTCCCCGGAATCCCCAACACTCACTTCCGCCATCGGACTCTCGTTTTTCAAATCCGGGCCTTCCGGCGGCGTCCCCGGACTATCCAATATCCTTGCCTCGTCCGATTTAGCCAGTTCATCGGCCAGAGAGTCTCCCCGGTCGGGGCCAAATATCGCCACTGCTCCAATCACCAAACCCACGCCGGCCGCGATCCCCCCGATGATCCATTTTTTCCTGCCCGCCCCTTCCTGAAATGTCTCTTCCTCCCAGTAGTCATCGGCTTCATCGTAAGGATACAATTCGCCAGTCTCACTATTCGCTTCGTCAGAGTCATCTGCTAGCTCCGGTCTACCGGCATCCAATTCGGTCTCCGTCCCGTGATCGATAACCACAGGTGAATAACTCAGCCCCCCCGGACGATTTTCCTCATCTCTTCCCGGAACCCATCCCCTTTTCAAGGCCAATTCGATCGCGTTGCTTGCAACCGATGGATCGGCTTCAAAACCTCCCTTCAGCCATCCTCCATATTTCTCTACAAGCAGAAAGACAGCCTCGATACTATCTACATCTCCAGAAAAAGTCAGACCGGCCGCTCCGCCTCTTTCTCCTCCATCAACAAAGGCAACCTTCTCCGGAACTATCCAATCACTGCCAGGATTATTCAAACATGGCTGGACGCAGGCCAACTCCGTAACATCACCACCAAAAACAGCAGCAGCCTGCTGATTGCGGAATCCAAAAACTGCGGATACTGACTTGTCGCTCATTGCTGGATCGAAACCTAATTTGATCCTCCCCAAACGACTTACTAAATGCCGAAAAGGTGGGACCTAATTATCAATATTCGACCATGGTAGCAAAACAACGAAAACATCCAACGTTTTTCGATAAACTTTTCGGGTGCAGTTCTCTATATCAGGGGAGTCAACGCGGGAATAAATCCAATCGATAGTGGCTTCGTCTATTGAGGAAAGCCGATCCAACAGAATCGGCTCGATGAACACACCTCCTACATATTAGTTCACCTGTTTGGCGCTTTATGCGTGCCTTTGCCTATGAAGCCAGTTCACGCTTTTTTCTTACCCTTTTGTTTCGCCTTCTTCGCTTTCGCCTTGGCATCGCGCTCCGCAAGCTCGGCTTTACGGGTTTTTAAAAATGCATTCGACAATTCGACAGCTTTGGCTTTGTCAGCACCATCGTAATCCCAGAACTCTTGAAGCACTTTTTCGCACTCCGGAAAATCTTCACCCGTGTCACCGATTCGCTGACGAAGAGCAGCCAGTCTAGCTTTCAATTTTTTGACTGTACCGGCGAGTTTAGGATCGTCATAAACGTTCACATTTTCCGACGGATCAGACTTCAGGTCGTAAAGCTCCCATGCCGGCGGGGTCTGGTACTCGCCTTCGTAGTTGCACGCATAGTAGTAGATCAATTTGTAATTCTTCGTCCGGATTCCTACATGACCGGGATTGTCGTGATGCGCCATGTGCATCCAGTAACGATAGTAAGCTTCCTGCTTCCAGCCTTCCGGTTCCTTTCCGGTTTCGCAGACTTCTTTGAAGCTTGCTCCCTGCATGTAATCGGGCGTTTCGATTCCGGCAAAGGCCAGCATGGTTGGGCCGTAGTCGACATTCTCAACAATCGCATCACTGCGGGTTCCCGCCTTGATTGACTTGGGATAGCGAACCAGGAAAGGCATCCGCATGGATTCGTCATACATCCAGCGCTTGTCCTGATAGTCGTGTTCACCCAACATAAAGCCCTGATCGCCGGTGTACATGATCACCGTATTATCCATCTGTCCGGTCTCTTCAAGATGGGCAAAAAGTCGGGCCAGGTTATCATCGATCCCTTTTACGCAGCGAAGATATTTTCTCAGGTAAACGTTGTATGCATTGGTCTTCACTTCGGCATCACTCAGCTTCGACGGATCGTAGTTTTTTGGAAACTCCTCTGGAAAGAGACCGGGAAGATCGCCCGCATAGGATCGGCGCGGGTTCCGGTTTCCGATAGAAGTTCCAATGTGAGGAATCAGTTCCCCTTCATATCCAAGCGTGGCGATCGATCCGAACTTCGGCTGATTTTCCAACCACAGATTCTTTGGCTGTGGAATGTCGACATCAGCGAGGTAGTCGTCGTATTTGTGATCGTTCTTAAAGTAGTCATGGGGCGATTTGTAGTGGTGCATCAAAAAGAAGGGTTTTTCCTTGTCCCACCCATCCTTGAGCCACTTCAGAGTGATATCAGTGATCGCTGTCGATGAATGCGTGTCTTCAACTTTGAAAGTATTGTTCGGCCACTTTTTTTCGCCCTGAGTCCGGAATGTCGGATTGTAATAATCCCCCTGCCCGGGAAGGACCGTATAAAAGTCAAAGGCACCCGGCTCTTCTTTGAGATGCCATTTTCCGACCATCGCAGTGTTGTAACCTGCCTTCTTCATTTCAGCAGGAAGAAACTGACGGGCCGCCTCGATTTTTCCCCCGAGATCGTGCACTCCATTGGTATGAGCATACTGCCCGGTGATAACGCAAGCGCGGCTCGGTGTGCAGATTGAATTGGTAGCAAAGGCGTTCTCAAAAAGAATCCCCTCTTTCGCAAGACGGTCAATCGTCGGTGTCGGATTCAATTCTGCGAGTCGACCACCATAGGCACCAATCGCATGAGCCGCGTGATCATCCGACATGATGTAGAGAATATTTGGCCGTTCATCTGCCGCCGAAACCAGCGAGGCGATCAACAAACCAAACGTGAAAAAAAGTTTTCCGATTTTTGTCATGTCCCCATCATCGATTCAATTCTCAGCATTGTCTTGTGACAGGATGACATTCTTTGGTATTTTTCGGACATGAACTCTCCGGAAAAATCGATTTCCATTCTTCTCGATCAAGCTCTCGCTAAGTCGATGCGGGAAATTTTCGAGCACCTGCCTGATGTCTATTTCTTCATCAAAGACCACCGGAGCCGGTTTGTTCACGCCAACTCAGCTCTCATGGAGAGACTGGGAATTCGAGATCCTGCTGAACTCATCGGAACGGGTGATCATGATCGCTACCCTCCCCAGGTTGCCGACCAACTGATTGCCGGCGACCGTCGCATCATGGAAAGCGGCGAACCGCTCATTGACCATCTTGAAGTCCTGTTCGACCGGATCGGAACCCTGGAGTGGTTTTCAACAAGCAAGTATCCCATTCTCGATAAGGACGGAACTCCTCTTGGGGTTGTGGGAGTAACCCGCAGTTATTCCACTCGAAAGAATCCACACTTCAACAATCAGGCCGCTGGCAGGGCGATGGATTTTATCAGTGAGAATCCCACGGCCTTACTGCGCGTTTCCGACCTTGCGAAACGGTTCGGCATTTCAGAAAGACAATTGCACCGACAATTCCTCAATCTGGTAAAACTCAGCCCTCGCGAGTTCATCCTTCGCTCCCGGATCCAGGCCGCTGCCGCCGACCTTCGGAATAGTGGCGACCCAATTTCTTTCATCGCAGACAAATTTGGCTTTTGCGATCAGAGCTCTTTCACCCGACAGTTCCGAAAGATCCTTGGAACCACTCCCGCCCACTACCGGCAAACTTCCTGATACTATTTTTTTGAATGAACAAATCTGCTATCGTCAAATCGCTTCGCGCTCAACTGAAAGCGCAGTATAAACGTTCCATCGCAGCACTGGACGACGCCCGTGACGGAGCGACCGGAGACGATGCCAAAGCCGAAGGAAAGTACGACACCCGTGGACTCGAAGCATCTTATCTCGCTGCCGGCCAGGCGGAACAAGCTGAAGAACTGGGGCGCGGAGTTTCCGCAATGGAGGCATTTGAATTTCCGGACTTCGATTTCGATGACCCGATCGGCCGGGGAACTCTGATCGAAGCGGATTCCGACGGAGACATTGTTTACTATCTTCTTGCTCCCGCTGGCGGAGGCTTAACCTGTGAGTCCGAGGACGGGGAAACCATCACCGTGATTGGCCCTGCCTCGCCTTTGAGTGGAAAATTGATCGGACAAAAGGTCGGAAAGATTCTGGACGATCCACCACTGATGATTCTTGAAGTCTTTTAAGGGCATTTTAAAGAATCCCGATTTATGCCCTTTCGTGGATGATTCGTTTCATCAGTCCTGCAATCGCAGAAAATTTGGGAAAGAAGGCTGGGGCTGGTTGCTGGAATGCCCACAGGTGAAAACGAATAACTGAGGACCTTACTTGTCTGATTTGGATTGCATCCATCTCTCCCCTCTAACGCACAAAAGCCAATTTCCCTGATCGACATTGTCCCCGGCTCCAGCCACCTTTTCTACATGTCGAAAAACAATCGCCGCTCATTTATTAAAACCGCCGCCGCCACCTCCATCGCCGCTCCGTGGATTGGTTGGCAAACCACTGCCAACAGTGCTCCACCCAGCGAGAGCCTTCGTTTCGTGTGTTTTGGAAGTGCCGGTCGGGCCTGGGGCAATATTACCTCCATGGCCGGTGTCACCAATACCAAACTGGTCGCCGTCGCTGAAATTGATCTGGCGCGCGCCAAACAAACCAAAGAAGGTTTTCCCGATGCAAAAATTTATCAGGATTGGCGCAAGCTCCTCGAGAAAGAGGAAGGAAATTTCGATGTCGCTATTGTCGCTACGCCCGATCACATGCACGCGCCCATCGCGATGAGTGCGATGCAGCTCGGCAAACACACCTATTGCGAAAAGCCCCTCACACGGACACTTCACGAATGCCGAACTTTAAAAGAGTATGCAGCGGAGAATAAACTCGTTACTCAAATGGGAATTCAGGTTGGCTCGTCTGTTGGAAACAAAACCGGTGTTAAATGGCTCCGCGAAGGCATTGTCGGAAAAGTCACTTCCGTTCACAGCATGAACCCGAAATCCTGGGGATCCATGGACCCTCTGCCGGGCAAAATCGACACTCCACCAGAAACACTCGACTGGGACAACTGGATCGGGGTCCGTCCAAAATGCGACTACATCAATCGCGAATTTCATCCATCCATGTGGCGGAAGCGTCTTCAATTCGGAACCGGCACTCTCGGCGACATGGGTTGCCACATTTACCATCCCTGGTTCCAGGGCTTGAATCAACCGGTCACCCTCGAAGTTACTTCACACGGCCCCGGGCCCGTCGATGACAACAGCTGGCCGCTGAATTCAAAAGTTCATCACAAGATGAAAGGGAATTCCCAGTCCGATGGGGATTTTGACTTTACCTGGTATGACGGAACGCAGTTCCCCGGCGAAAAAGTCGCAATAGCTGTTGGTGGAGTGGCCAATATCCCAAAGAGTGGCAGCATTGTCATTGGAACAAAAGGAGCCCTGGCAATTCCCCATGGAGGTGGAATGCCGAAACTCTACCGCGATGGAGCATTGGCCACAGACACTCCTGATCCAGCCGAAGCATCCTCGCACCACGGTCAGTTCGCCGACGTCATTCGTGGAGTTTCCAGCGAAAAACCGGTTGCCAACTGGGACTACGCCGGCCCGATGACAGAAGCCGTTTTACTTGGAACCGTAGCAAGCCGAATTCCGGGAGAAACGCTGAAATGGGACGACAAGAATCTCAAGTTCACCAATTCAGAGCTGGCCAACAAAATGGTCAAAGAACCCTATCGTGAAGGATGGGAAGTCAAAGGACTTTCCTGAACCTGATCACCAAGAGTGCTAAAGTTTGGCGGAAGGGAATTACTCTTCCGCTTTTCTGCACCCCTTACCTTCTCAATTCCACTCCGGATGTTCCGGCTCGTCCGCAATGATTCGGTGCAATGGACTCACCTCACGAAGAAATTCTCTCCACAGGTCGCCTTTCCAGTCCGCCTCGATGACTTCGTTGCCTGCTTTTTTGGTAACCCAGGCATTTCGTTCCAGCTCGTCCTCAATCTGACCGCCGATCCACCCTGAATAACCTACAAAAGCCCGGATGTGAAATCCCTCCATCTGATACACCACCGCCTCACTGGCGGAAAGGTGAGTGGCAAACTGCAGCTCCTGATCATACTCCGACCAGCCCAGAGCGGCAAAGGTGAGATGCTCGGTCGAAACAGGGCCACCCATAAATACCGGGATCTCAGAAAGTTTATCGAAATGTCCACCCTGAAACTGCTCATCTGTCAGTAATTCAGATACGGTTTGTCCCAATGGTCGATTCAGAATATACCCGTGAGCGCCATTCTCCCGGGTGTGTTCCGTCAGTAAAAGTACGCTTTGAAAAAAGGTTGGCTCGCGTAGACTTGGGTCTGCTAAAAGTAGACTTCCCTTGAGGGTTTCTTTTACTGGATCACTGGAGGCCATGCCAAACTATTTGATGGGGTGAATATCAAATGGTAAATAAGGATCAACCAGCTTTTTGGGTTTGGCAATCGCAATCAAGGAATCTTATTATCAAATGGAACTTTTCTCAAAGAAGCTCATGGGGGGGGATGATCTGGCCTCTTCAGACATCTCCGTTCTGACCGGGAAGCTGTTGGATGAGGGAGTGGATCATGAGGCCAAAGCAGATTTCCTTGAAGCACTTTCGAAGAAGGGGGAAACGTCTGCAGAGATCGCCGGATTCGCCCGGGAATTCCTTGAGCGGGCAGTCGATCCTCAACTGGACAAAGGGTCGATCGGAAAACCTCTACTCGACGTTTGCGGAACTGGCGGAGACAAACTCAATACCTTCAACGTGTCCACCACCAGTGTCTTCGTTCTTGCTGCAGCCGGCATCGGTGTGGTCAAACACGGAAATCGCGGAATCACTTCAAAAAGCGGTGGCGCCGATGTCCTTGAAGCGCTCGGCATTCGTATCGACCTCCCGCCAGAAGACTTCTGTCGTTGTGTGAAAGAGGTCGGTGCCGGTTTTCTTTTTGCCCCGATGTATCACCCGGCATTCAAAGCGGTCGTTCCGGTTCGAAAGCTTCTCGCCGAACGAGGACAACGAACCATTTTCAATTTACTCGGCCCACTGCTGAACCCGGTGCGTCCGGATTATCAAGTCATCGGCGTCTTCGATGAAAATGTCGGTGCCGACTTTGCCGAAATTTTAAAAATGCTGGGCCGGAAGCGAGCCTGGGCGGTCCACGGAAAAACCGAGGACGGAGCAGGAATGGACGAAATCTCCAACCTGGGCAACACCTCGGTCTGGGAGACCTCACCGGAAGGCCGCAAGGATTTCACAATTTCACCGGCTACCCTCGGGTTGACCCCATCGATCACTTGCGAGCTTGAAGGCGGCGAAGCAGAGGAAAACGCAGAGATTCTCACCGGTATTCTCGAAGGTACGGTAAGGGGAGCGAAAAGGGACATCGTCCTGCTCAACTCCGCTGCGGGCATGGTCGTCACTGGCATCGCCCCTGATCTATCAGCGGGACTCGACAAAGCAGCTGAGGTGATTGACTCAGGCGCGGCTTCGGAGATTCTGGGAAAATGGAAAGCGTTTGGGTGATCGCAATCTGCCCCCCCCTTCACACTACCGGGATGCGGAACGATAAAGCGTTACGGGTCTCCATTGATGTGGATCCTGTTCTTCAATCCATTGAAACAAGCCCATCCAGAGTTTCAAATGATTGACCAGTGACTTTGTCAAAAGCCTTAAGAACGGATTCACTTTCCTGACTCCTCTCCTGAAAATCCTCACGGAACAAAAGGCAACTTGCCAACAATCTTTGAGTCAGCTCAAGATCTTTGGTCTGCAGTAACAAGCGGACGACCTGCCCTCTTTTTTTTCCGCGCCTCTCGCTCAGTTAACACTGACACATCGGAAACAAAAAAATCGCGAAGGGCGCTCCGAAAAGGCACCTTCGCGATCTTATCTAAATTGGAATGTAAACTCCGCTTACTTTTTCAAGAGCATGTCCGCCAGGTCGCGTTGGAACATCGTCGCAGGATTGGCATCGTAACGAAGGTGGACGAGGCGCCAGCCATTACTGCCCGGATCGTAAAAGGTGAATTCATTGACGAAAGGTTGATTCGCATAGTGAGCAACGCACCGGAGGACGACAGACCGCTTGGTCACGTTGGCTTCTCGAGTGATCTCGTAATCGATGAAGCTTCCCATCGTGGAGACCATTTGCGCAAATGCTTCGGCAACACGCTTGCTGTCTTCAGGTTTAACCATCTCGGAGTTGGCGAGAGCCTTCTCGAGAGCTTCAGATGCCTTGCCTTGTTTGCAGAGCGTGTAGAAATCAGCGACCTGAGTTTTAGGATCGCCACCGCCATCCTGAGCAAAAGAGGAAGTTGGTGAAATCAGAGCAAATGCAGCAAGGGCCACGGCTGAGAGGAATAAGGAGAGTTTGTGGGTTTTCATGTTTTCTGAATACCGATACGACGTCTAAAAAACGGATCGGTGGACGGAAAGTGTATCGCGTTCATGGTTTTTCTGCAATTTTGAATTTTTAAATCTCACGCCACTGGCGTAAGTGAAAGAAGGCATGACTGAGGCGGTAGAGGATACGGAGAATTTGGAGCCCTGGCAGAAAATGTCGGATCTCCTCGAAGGCGGAGACCACGACACGGTGGCTTCGTTTGTTGCGGAGATACCGCCAGTCGAGGTCGCCCGGATAATGGCCCGGCTGCCTGAGCCTAAGCGGCAGGCTCTTCTGCATATTCTGACTCCAGACGAAGCGGGCGACATCATCGAAGCCGTTCCAGAATCGCAGGCGAAGGACCTGCTCCGCGAAATGGACAGCGGCAAGGCTGCTTCGATTCTCCACGAACTTCCCGATGAGCTCGCAGCCGATCTCCTCAACGAGATCGAGCCCGGGGAAGCCGACGCCATTTACGAAAGCCTTCCTGACGATGAGGCCGAGCGGACCAGGGCACTTGCCAGCTACGATTCCGATTCCGCCGGTGGTCTAATGTCGAACACTTATCTCAGTTTCAGGGGTTCCCAAACTGTCAGTGAAGTCATCGAAAATCTTCGGGAAAACAGCGAACTGTATCAGGATTATACCGTCCAGTATGCCTACGTCGTCGATGCAAAGGACCACCTTCGCGGAGTTTTACGCCTACGGGATCTACTTCTCGCGAACAGAGCCACCCAGGTTAGCGAGATGATGATTCCGAGTCCAACCTCCCTCCCCGGAACTGCCGGGCTGGAGGAAATGGCCGGATTTTTCGATGATCACAGCTTTCTGGGTGTGCCCATCGTCGAGAGCGAAGAAAACCCTGTGCTCATCGGAGTTCTCGACGAAAAGTCGGTCCGTTCCGCATCGGAGAAACAGGCCCGCAGCACATTTCTCAAACTCTCAGGGATCATCGGCGGGGAAGAATTACGCTCTGTCCCTCTGCATATCCGCAGCCTGAGACGCCTCTCCTTTCTCGCCCCGAATATTCTTCTCAATTTGATCGCAGCCAGCGTGATCGCCCAGTTTCAGGAAACCTTGCAGGCAGCGATCATCCTCGCTGTTTTTCTGCCCATCATTTCCGATATGAGCGGATGCTCGGGCGGACAGGCAGTCGCGGTCTCGATTCGTGAACTGACCCTGGGTCTACTTCGACCAACGGAATTTCTTCACGTGATCATGAAAGAAGGTGCCATCGGCATTGTGAACGGAATTGTCCTCGGCACCGTTCTCGGCGGAATCGCAGCCGTATGGCAGGGAAATCCGTGGCTCGCACTCGTTGTCGGGGTTTCCCTGGCGGCAAACACCCTTGTCTCGGTGGTCCTCGGCGGAATGATTCCTCTGGTCCTTCGAAAAATGAAACTGGATCCGGCCCTCGCTTCGGGCCCCATCCTCACGACTGTGACGGACATGTGCGGCTTTTTTCTTGTTCTTAGTATTGCCAGCGCACTGCTTGAGAAATTGTGAAAATTATCGGCTCTTCTTTCGTGAACTTTGACTATCCGATTTGGTTACTTAGGATTACCTTACCGTTCCAATGTCCAACCGCACCGCCATCATCATCGGATCTTCCATCGTCATTCTGGCGCTGCTGATCCTGACCAATTTCGGCCGCAATCTTCCCTTTACGAATCGGGGCGGGAAGCCCCCGGTCGATCAGCGTCCGGAACGACCGGACAAAGAGTTGGTGGAACGCTTTGCAGAAAAATCGATCGGGGAAATTCTTTCCGCGCTTCTCCCGGAACAGCCAGCGGCAACTGAGGCTCCAGCCCCTTTCACCAACAGTCTGCCGGATGCGCCAGTTCCGTTTGTTGGAGAAGACCCACCACGGGACGTCGAGGCTTTGAAGAAAGTGGTTGTGGCGACTCAAGAGGGGGTAATCGATGAGCTATCCCTGTTAAATCGTTGGAAGGTGTATCTCTCGATGATCGCGATGAAGCAGGAGGCTGCGACCGTGGCGAAAGGATTGAAGATTTCAGAATATCCCCCGGTCGAAACAGAAAATTTCCCGGCGCAAATCGTTCGGAAGGAGAACCCACTGAAGGCACCTGTCGCGATTGCCGATTTCGTTCCCGGTGACAGCCTTGAGGTCGCCAGTCACGGCGGAAGCAAACTTTTCAAATGCAATCCCGACGGCTCGTTTGCTGCGCTCGATGCCTTGAACAAAATCATTCCCGGCAATGGTATCTATCCCGCCGATTTCGACGATGACGGGGATCAGGATTTGTTCATCTCCCGCGGCGGAACACTTCCCAATTCTCTTCTCCGAAATATTGGCAATGGCTTTGAAGATGTCACCATCGAACTCGGACTCCTGGCTTTCAGCGACACTGCAAGCGCAGCCTGGATCGACTACGACAATGACGGCTGGATGGATTTAATCGTGGGTAACCGGGACCATCCCCTCGAGATTTACCGGCAATCGAACAAGGGAATTTTTGAACCCCTTGCCTGGGAACTGAAACTGCGGATCAATTCGGGTGTGAACGGAATCGAAGTAGCCGATGTAAACACGGACGGCTATCCAGACTTTTACCTCTCTATTCAAGGAGCACCCGATCAGCTTTGCCTGACCAATTCCTCGCCCACTCCGGATGGGTGGCGTTTTACCGACACCAGCGCGGCCAACGGTTTTGTTAGTGGCCAAAGTGCATCCCATGCGAAGTTCTTCGATTTCGACAATGATGGCGATCCAGATCTCGCCCTGGGAAATCCTGCCGTTTCCAGCGGAGAAGCTCAGGCCGGGCTGTTGTCAGGAGAGAGCGAATCGGATCCAGCTCTCCGACTATATGAAAACAATGGTGACGGAACTCTCACTGACGTAACCGGACAAACCGGACTTGGAGGAGTGGAGGAGATTCGAAATCCCGGAATCGTCGACGTCCGCAGTCTCGGAGTGGCCGACCTCGACGGGGATGGATATGAGGATTTGATTGTCGGATCCGGCGATCTTGCCGTGAACCGGGCATTCTGGAATCGCCAGGGAATGGATTTTCGTGATGTTTCTGTTTCCAGTTCTTTCAGTTACGTAGACAGCCTGGAGGAAATCCTTTCCGCCGATCTCACCGGAGATGGCTCGACTGATTTGTTCTCTGTATCTTCTGAAGGCAAAGTCAGATGGCAAGAGGTGGATTCATCGATGAGTAACTGGCTGAACCTCACTCTCGCAGGGAGTCGCCCCGGAACCCGGGTGGCGTTCGTGGTCAGGGATCAGGACTGGGTATTGCATCCGATACAGCGGGTTGCAGGTACAAGCTCAAGACTGACCGTGGGACTGGGTGACGCAAAAACGGTGGAGAGCATTCAGGTATTTGCCCCGGAGAAAGAGGAGCCCGTCACAATCTTGGATTCAATTCAACCTAATCAAACCATCCAGATTCAAGTCCCCAAATCCCCACGTCAAAGAGCAATAGTACCAATGCTGAATCCGGCAGCAGCCAAAGAAGGAGAGGTTCCTGCAAACTGATGCTGTTCTGTAAAAAGGTTGCATTCCTTAACTCTTCCGGCCTATATACGATGACTGTTCCTGTGATTCGAGCCGAGACATGATAGTTCCTGTCCAAAAAGATGAAGAATTGGTCCGCGATTTTCACACGGCGGACAATGTAACTGGCGCCCTCCATCTTTGGTGGCTGGGGCACAGCTGTTTCCTGATCAAATGGAACGGCTACGGCCTGATCTTCGATCCCTATCTTTCCAATTCGGTGACACAGAAGCATTCAGGGACTGACGAAGAGCGCCCGCAATTAACAGAGAGGGTCGTCGATCCCCTCTTGCTCAGCGGCCTCGATGCCATTGTCACCTGCAACACAGATCCCGACCACTTTGATGTGGAAACCATTTTCCCACTGAGAACGGCAAATCCGAAAGTGAAACTGGTCCTTCCCTCGGGAAATCTGGGATTTGCTGAAAAAGCACTCGGAATCGCTGCCCCCCCTTTCCTTCCACTGGATGCAGGAAACTACGTCGAGTGCGGTCCGTTTCAGATCCACGGGATCCAGGCCGGTGGACCGGATAGTGAACAAACGCAGAATCTGGGATTTATCATCGTCTTCGGAAATTTCGCGATCTACCACGGAGCGGATTCGCAATGGCATACTTCGCTGGTCAAAGAAGTTCGCCGCTGGCCGATTAACCTGGCATTTCTCCCGATCAGCGGAGGAGTCGGTGGTGAAAATAATGACAAGAATTTCAATGGCTTCGAAGCCGCCGCCCTTGGAAAAGCCGTCAGTGCCAGTCTCGTGATTCCGTGTCACTACGACATGTTTGATTATCACAACGCAAATACCGAAGAATTTGTTTCCTGTTGCGACCGACTCAGCCAGCGTTATCACATTCTCGATCCCGGCCAACGTTTGACCATGGGCCCAATGAATGATCCCAGCGCCGGCAAAGCTCCTCCGAGCGATGTCCAGAAGAACGACTGGGGCCTGGGATACTGAGTGACAATACCTGGAGCAGATCTTCAGTCGGCTGCGAACTGCCTAAGCGGATTCGACTGAAATTCGATTCTACTTTATTTATTCGCTCAGTCCTCATCTTCCCAGCTGTTCTGCAGCCGTTGATGAGTTTTCCGGCGGTCGGCGCGATGTCCGATTTGCCTGATCTGCTTGGGCGACAAGCGATCCTTCCGACTAAGCCATGGCTGGGGACCACCATCCCCTGCCATGATGCAACCGAGCGGTGTAATTTCTCCAACGATTTCCGCGAGCTTAAACTTTTCAATCTGGTCCCGCACCTGCGCCGCATTCTTATAAGCGATAGGCGTTTCACTAAGGTCGCTTTTCCCATGCCACCAGCGGATATCGAGACCGGCGGTTGTTTCAGCAATGGTGGAAGCAACTCTCTCTTCGTCGACTTCGCCTTTCTTGTTTTTGAAATCACGAAGCGTTGCCGTCCGGGACCGGTTTCTACCGGCTCCGTGCGGAGCAAATCCAAGGAAATCCTGATTGTCACCTCCGAGGGTAATCAGGATTGGTTCAGCCATGTTTAGAGGAATCAAGCCGAGCAGCGGTCGACCTTCGTCATCTTTCCACGCCGGAGTCGCTCCCTTTCCGTGAAGAAACAGGTCGCCTTTTTTCCAAACAAAATTGTGCTCGTTACCAAATTCGGTGACCAACTCTGCTTCAGCATGCTCAAGAAAGCCTTTATGAATGGCCTGATGATTCGCCCGGGTCCAGCGACTGACATATTGGAGAGCGTCCCAGTATTCTTTTCCAAGATCGGTTTCGTAATCCAGCCAGGCAGCTGCCTTGGGAATTCCGTCAGCGATTTTCGCTGTCTCGCGGATGGCTGCTTTGTGGCCGCGCTTGTAGACCTGAGCCCCGAGTCCGCGAGATCCGTGATGAGTCACCAGCGCGAGAAATTCGATTTCCTCAAGGGATTCTCCCAGGGCCAGCTTCAGATCCGAAGCAACTTTTTCATGGCCTGCCTCATCAATAGATTCAACGAACTCCCGGTTCACTTTCACTTTTCCGATGTAGGCAAAATGATTCCCATCACCCTGATCTGCGATATGCATTACGGCATGATTCCGAAGACCGTTGAGAAAACGGTTCTCCCAAACCGGCTCATCGACCACCGGATGATCCACGATCTCTTCCTTTTTCCGACCACCGGGACCAAAGCGGGTCGAGGCCATCAGTGAGTCCAACATTTCCGAAACCTCTTTATCGCAGCGGAAAAACGAGGCATACATCGAGCAGCAGACATCCGCACTGTGAGCAGCCGGAAGAATTCCGTTCTTCACCGCGATTGCTCCGCCGACAGGAATCACCGCCTCACCAGCCCCGGCAGGACAGGAATCCGGCATCACCGCACCGGCCTCAATAAGGGGAGTTCGCAGAAGCTGATTCATGCACCGACGGACATTGGCAATATTTCCCTCGTCTTCTTCGCAGGTTGCCTCGATCGCTTCACCGAAGGAGACCGGCTCATCGCGACGCTTCAATTTGGGCTCAGGCTTTGGAAAGTCCCGCGATAAGAGCTTGAGAATATATGCCTTATCCTCGATCCCCTTCTCTTCAAGTTGACGCGCTTTTTCGATCAGTTCCCCGTAGAGAACCGACTTTGGCCAACCGGCGTCTTCTAAATCTTCGTGATTGATCATGAAAAATCGTGCATTTTTTCCTAAAACTGTTCAATATCGTGTCGAAAACAGATAATATTCAACATTTGCAAATTATTTTCTTGCGCAATTACTTGAAATTTCATAAAAGTTAAGGAAATTGCGAAAGAGAATTTTTTTGTTGATTTTTTCTTGAACAGTTTTGTCACGCGAGACGTCTACTTAATGACTGATTTTCGCTGAACGGAGAATGAGGCGCCAGACAACAGGCTATTGTAATAACTAAGATACCGCGAGTTCCAACGTTAGAAATACCAAAGGAACTTCCGAGACAGCCGGCCCCAATCCAATCAGCATTTTTCAGAGTTTACGAAAAACGAAGCGTGTGAAAACCAACACAACAGAAATGTTGTGTCACACAAATCGCTTCAAGCGTAAATATACTCTAACAACTCTCAAACAACTCTCAACCAGTTTACGACCATGGCAAATTTAGAAATGGACGGCGGAATTAAGATTTACCTTCGGGAAATCGGAAAGACGCCTCTGCTCACCCGCGAAGAGGAAGTCGAACTCGCAGACCGCATTAAGGTCGGCGACAAGGAAGCCCGCGCTCACATGATTAAAGCAAACCTTCGCCTCGTGGTGAAGATTGCACAGGATTACGCCAACTACGGCCTTCCCCTGCTCGATTTGATTTCCGAAGGAAACATCGGCTTGATGAAAGCCGTCGAACGTTTCGATCCCAACAAAGGGGGAAAACTTTCCACGTACGCAGCCTGGTGGATTAAACAGTCAATCAAACGCGCTCTGGCCAACCAGAGTAAGACGATCCGTCTGCCCGTCCACATGGTCGACAAGATCTCGAAAATGCGCCGCGTTGCGATGGTCCTTTCCGAAGAGCTCGGTCGCGAACCGACGGACGAGGAACTTGCCGAGGAAATTGGAATCGATCGCGCCAAGCTTTCGCATCTGAAATCTGCTGCTCTCCGCCCTGCTTCACTCGATGCTCCCATCAGTGAAGATGACACCACTGAATTTGGTGAAATCATCGGGGACGAAAAAGCACAAACTCCACTGGAACTTCTCAGTCACAAGAATATGCACATGCAGCTCGACGATCTTCTCGAAGTTCTCGACGAGCGTGAGCGCAAGATCATTGATGCTCGTTTTGGCCTTGCCGGTCAGAAGCCGAAGACTCTCGAGGAAGTCGGCCAGGAATTCGGTGTAACCCGTGAACGGATTCGTCAGCTGCAAAACATTGCGCTGAAGAAACTCCGTCGCGCCCTCCAGAAGAAAGAGGATCCGGGACCACGCCCACTTCGCGGCAGCAAGCCGTCCGACAGCGACGATTTCTTTCGCGAAGAAGAAGAAACCGCTCTGGCAATGTAATCCTGTTAGGATCTACCTTACCTTTTCGAAGAACGCGCAGTGAGAACTGCGCGTTTTTTTTGTGTCCTTTTGTCAGCCCTGCTCCCGGAACCTTCATGACATTCTTTTTACCAAGTCCTTGCATCGCTCTGACAACTGTTCTGCAATCCTGAATAGGCTGAAAGGGTTATGAATAAAATACACATTACCCTAACTGCCAGCGCCGCGCTTTTCGCAGCGATCACAAGCGGAGTCATCATTGCCGATGGAAAAAAGGAACCGGTTCCATCCGTCTTACGATTCTCTTCCGAGCCTCCGATACGGGGAGCCACAGAAAAAGTGCTAGAAGAAATACTGGAAGAAGTGGAGACCGCGGGAAATAGCTCTTCAAAAAATTCCGGAGAAGAAATGAATCAAACATTGATTCCCAAACCGGATGCAATCAAATCGGCCACGAAGTGGCTGATCTCACGACAACAGGAGAACGGAGGCTGGGGTCCCGGACACGTTCCCGCAGGCGTCGCAGAGCGCACTACTGTCGGAAATACTTGCATCGCATTGCAAGCCCTGATCCGGGATGGTCACTCTCCAACGACGGGAGAATATCGCGAAGAAGTCAGCGCGGCTCTCGCCTATGTGCTCAGTGAAATTGAAAATTCCGATCAGGAATCCCTTTTCGTAACGAACATCCGTGACAGTCAGTTGCAAAGCAAGCTCGGCACCTACGTCGACACCTTTATCGCAGCAACAGCTCTGCCCGAATTCAAAGGGAAAACATCCAACAAAAAGGAAGCCATACGCCTTGACGAAGGAGTGAAAAAACTGCTCGCGAAGATTGAAGCGAATCAGGCCGAAGACGGATCGTGGAAGAACGCCGGATGGGCACCGACTCTCGCTCAGGGTTTCGCCGCGAAATCGGTTAATCGCGCTGCTCAACTTGGATGGAAGGTCGACGAATCCGTTCGCGAAAGAGCCGAAGAGTTCGGACGCAAAAATTTTGATGCGGATTCCGGGACGTTCTCCTCCGTCGGGTCCGCAGGGGTGGAACTCTATTCCAACTCATCGAGCCTTCAGCAGATCCAGGATTCTGCGATCACCAATCGAACTTTGAAACCACAGCTGGAAGTCGAGTTCGCTGAAGCGACCACAAAAGAAGCCAGAGATGCTGCGGAATCGAAGTTGAAGAAGTTTGCTGATGTTGAAGAGAACTTGGTAGCCGCTCAAGATGCCGTGGTGAAACGCCTCGAAGATCCGAGTTTCGTTGCCGGATTTGGAAACAACGGTGGTGAGGAATTTCTCAGCTACGTCAATATCGGGGAAAGCCTCCGCGACAAAGGTGGCGAGGACTGGGAGAAATGGAATACCAAAATGTCGGCCAACATGGTTCGCACACAGGCGAACGATGGTTGCTGGAAAGGCCAGCACTGCATTACAGGCGGAACTTTCTGCACATCCACAGGATTGCTTGTCCTGCTGATGGACAAGGAAACGCCCGATCAGTTGGTATCCTCAGCTGAATAATCCCCGTTCCAGAATTCCCTCATCCCGGACCGCTTCTGAAAGGAGGTGGTCCGTTTTTTTATGGAATCAGAAAATCAGTCTTCAAACTTCTTCACCAGCAGCGAAGCATTGTGACCGCCAAATCCAAAGGAATTGGTCAGAGCAATATTCACCTCCGACTCGCGCGCTGTATGCGGCACGTAATCGAGATCACATTGTGGATCCGGGTTGTCGAGGTTGATCGTCGGTGGCACAAGGCTTTCGTTCACTGCTTTTACGCAGGCTGCGAGCTCCACTCCGCCGGCGGCACCGAGTAAGTGACCGGTCATCGATTTGCTGGAACTGACGAGGAGGCCATCTTTGGCATGATCGCCAAACACCGACTTGATTGCTTTGGTCTCACAAACATCACCAAGGCCAGTGGAAGTTCCGTGAGCATTCACATAATCCACTTCCTCTTTATTGATTCCGCCATGCTTAAGCGCCATCTCCATGCATCGACGAGCTCCGTCTCCTTCCGGGTGCGGGGAGGTCAAATGATAGGCGTCAGCAGAAACACCGTAGCCAATCAGTTCGGCGTAGATTCGTGCCTGTCTCTTATACACATCTCCGAGCCCACGAGACCGAGGCTGATCTC
>CAJXQE010000092.1 GCA_913058215.1 uncultured Verrucomicrobiales bacterium | reverse complement strand
ATCTACACTATCCTCTTCGTCGGCAGCGTCAGATGTGTATAAGAGACAGGGTCGGCATTTTACACGCATTTTGTAAGGACACCTCGAATTTTTTGCTCTCCTATGTTTCCAGAGGAGAATCGAAGATCACTAACATTGCCAGTGGACGAACTGCCTTGCTGTGGAATTATTAACGAGGCTTAATCATTACCCCGATGAATTTGTATCGTTCACTTAACACATTTGCCCTGATATCCCTGGTTTCTGCGGCTTTCGCTTCCTCCGCATTTGGCGGCCTTTTTGACAAGGATGAAATCACGCGCAAAGCGAAAAAATATCGGTTGGTCCCGGTAAAAATTGCCGTTCCAGGTATCTCTGTTGACCTGCAGTATGCGAAGACTTCCGCCAGCGGGAAGCCTCTTTACAAAAGCGGGATGGTCTGCCTGATCAATGACTCCACTGGAAAGAAACTCAGGATCGCCCAGGCAATCCTGAAAAAGCAGGGCTACTCGATTAAAGTATGGGACGCCTGGCGCCCGCCGGAAGCTCACATAGCATTGTGGAATGCAGTCAAAGATCCGAAGTACGTCGTTCCTCCCTCCCGCGGACTTTCCTGGCATTGCTACGGAGTTTCTGTCGACATTACCCTGGTCACTTCGGATGGGAAGGCTCTGAAAATGCCGACGGAATACGACAATTTCACCAACAGAGCGGCTTCCAACTATGTCGGAGGTGATGCAAATATCGCGAAACATGTTCAAGCTTTGCAGGCAGCGATGCGTGAAGCCGGGTTCAGCACCATTCGGTCCGAATGGTGGCACTTTGACGATCATGGCTCACGCAGTCGGATTCGCAAAGCGACTGCGGCAGATCTTGGGATTTCCATGCCCTGAAGAGAAGACGATTTATCCCCGAAGATGAAAGCCTCTGCCGAAACCATTGCCCGGAAACTTCACGAGGCCGGTTATGAAGCCCTCTTTGCGGGTGGCTGTGTCCGCGATTTACTCCTCGGAAAAGAGCCCAAGGATTACGACATCGCAACCAATGCGGAACCTGCTCAGGTGCTTGAAATATTTCCAAAGGGAGATTCAATCGGGGCTCATTTCGGTGTCATTCTGGTTAAAGAAAACGGCCATCATTTTGAAATCGCCACTTTCAGGATGGATGGAGACTACAGCGACGGTCGGCGTCCCGATACGGTCACTTTCACCTCTGCGAAGGAGGACGCCAAACGTCGTGACTTCACCGTCAACGGGATGTTCTCCAATCCAATCAGCAACGATGTAATCGACTACGTTGGGGGAAAGGAAGATCTTGAATCCAGGACAATTCGCTGCATCGGAGATCCCCTGCAGCGCTTTGAAGAAGACTATTTGCGACTGCTCCGGGCGATTCGTTTCGCCACTGTTCTCGACTTTCAGATTGAAGAGAACACTTGGGAAGCGATTCAAAAGGTCGCTCCGAAGATTTCCCGTATCAGCCCCGAGCGAGTTCGCGACGAGCTCGACAAAATCTGGCTCAGCCCGAACCGGGTTAAAGGATTTGATCTGCTCGTTGATTCCGGACTAATGGCCGAACTGATTCCTGAATTACTGGACCTCCGTGGATGCGAGCAACCGCCTCAATGGCACCCTGAAGGGGACGTCTACGTTCACACCCGTATTATGCTGGGGCTTCTTCAAGCTGAAGCGAGCCTTCCTCTCATTTTGTCAGTTTTGTTTCACGACATTGGCAAACCCGCGACCTTCACGATCGATGAAGAGGCCGGTGGTCGCATTCGCTTCAACGGGCACGACAAACTCGGGGCAGAGATGACGGAATCCATCCTCAAGCGTTTCAAATATTCCAACGCCGTCATTGATGCTGCTGTCACCGGAGTCGATCGTCACATGATGTTCAAAGACGTCAAAAAGATGAAGGTTTCCAAGCTGAAACGCTTTATGGCAAGTGAGGTGTTTGATGACGAACTGGAACTCCATCGCGTCGATTGCACCAGCAGCAGCGGGATGCTCGACAACTATGAGTTCGTCAAAGACAAACAGGAAGAGTTCGCCAACGAGCCAATTATACCGCCGAGTTTCATCAATGGCAAAGACCTCATCGATCGAGACCTCGAGCCGGGCCCGAGATTCAAAGAAATCCTGACAAGTGCTCAGGATATGCAACTGGAAGGGACGCACACTTCGCGAGAGGACGCCCTTGTTTGGCTGGATGAATTCCTGAGGAACCAGGTTTAAATCATCAGAGCGACATCACGACAGTTGATGTCCCGTGATCTGCTCATCAATTGCCATCGTTCAGGGACGCTTCAATTGACCGGGCTTCCTTTTCCAAGCCGCACGGTTTTCCCCGGAACCAGATTCCGCCAATGATTTGGTAACGGATAGTGATCACTCCATCCCCGAACTGGACAGAAATCTCCTGCAGAGGCCAACTCTCTGGCCCCATGCTGAACCACGTCCAAAATCGAGATCCTCTCTTGAAAAGGTACCCCCCATCACCTGAGCGGTCGAAGGTAGAAAGCTTAAGGCACCTTGAAATAATTTGAATGGCCTCATCTTCCGGTCTTGAAGTCTGAATCTCATACTCATCGATCCATCCGGAACAACTGCATCCCAAAAACTGTGAGCGTATTGTAAACATCTTATCTGGAGCCTGGTGACTTTGCTCTATTCTATGAATCTCATATTCTTCATCGACAACTGAACAGAATCATCAATGCGATCATAGTTTATGACATCAGTTTCGAACCAAGTCACGGTCAATCAAATCTTCCCGGCGCAATGAAAACCTTGAATCGGCGTCTTACTTCAATCACACTTTTCAAACCATATGAATTGTGTCGCCGCTTTGGCCGACCTTTTAAGTTTCCTTATGAGCAAAAAGAACACCTTCCTCGACTCGGTTTCCCAATACTTCGACCTCGCCGCTTCTCACTCGAAGGTTTCGCCGGGAATCCTCACGCAAATCAAAAGCTGCAACAGCGTCTGCGAATTTAAGTTTCCAGTCTTGCAGGACGACGGTGAAATCGAAGTGCTTACGGGGTTCCGGGCAGAACACAGTCACCACCGCTTACCCACCAAGGGTGGGCTCCGCTTCAGCCGCCACGTCACACACGATGAAACGGTGGCCCTTGCAACTTTGATGACCTGGAAATGTGCCATCGTCAGTGTGCCCTTCGGTGGCGCTAAAGGCGGTGTTTGTATCAATCCAAAAACGGCTTCTCCGGGATTTCGGGAACGGGTGGTGAGGCGCTACACTTCTGAGTTAATCAAAAAAAACTTCATCGGCCCCAGCATTGATGTTCCCGCTCCGGACTATGGAACGGGCGAACAGGAAATGGGTTGGATCGCCGATACTTATAAGGCGTTTAACAGCGACGGACTGAATGCTTACGCGTGTGTCACCGGGAAACCGCTCTCTCTTCACGGTATCGAAGGACGAACCGAAGCCACAGGGCTGGGAGTCTATTTTGGTATCAAAGAATACGCGGATCGAGAGGACATCGTTAAGCCTTTGGGGCTCAGTCGCGGCATTGCCGGAAAACGGGTCATTGTCCAGGGATTAGGGAACGTCGGTTTTCACGCAGCAAAATTCTTACAGGAAATGGGCGATGCCATCATCGTCGGAATTGCCGAATTCGAAGGGGGTATATCCAATCCTGATGGACTCGACATCGAAGAAGTTTCGGCTCATCGCCGCGGAACTGGATCTATTCTCGATTTCCCCGGGGCCAAGAACCACACCAACTCCTCCGAGCTTCTCGAAGCAGATTGCGATATCCTTATTCCTGCAGCGCTGGAGAACCAGATCACCGGGAAAAACGCACCAGACATTCAGGCAAAAATTATTGCCGAGGCAGCCAATGGTCCAATCAACGCTGAAGCTAATCGGATTCTCTTAAGCCGGGATAAATTGATCATTCCGGATGTATTTTTGAACGCGGGTGGTGTGACCGTTTCCTATTTCGAATGGCTGAAAAACTTGTCCCATGTCGGCTTCGAAAGGATGACGACCGGCTATGAGAGCCAGTCGAATGAACGGATTCTTTCCACCATTGAAGACATGACAGGCCGCAAAGCTGACGCCGAGCAACGCGCTCTGTTTACTGCCGGCGCAAGTGAACAGGATATTGTGAGAGCGGCTCTGGACGAGTCGATGTCCAGCGCTGCTCACAGCATCGAGAAGACCCGCGTGGACAACAAGCTCCCCGATCTTCGGACAGCGGCATTCTGCCATGCCATTGAAAAAGTATCGAAGACTTATATTGATCTTGGCATCTTCCCTTGACCCTATGTCTCTCAGAAACTTCCTATGAAAATAACGGCTCTCGCTCTCTTTCTTAGCGTCACTGCTGCTCTTACGGCGACAGCTCAGAAGCCAGCTCCTAAAGCTCCGGCCACTCCATCGATTCTGGACCTTAAGGATGGTGACACCTTTGTGTTCTACGGGGATTCAATCACCCACCAAAGCCTCTACACTCAGTACGTAGAGGACTTTTTTTACACGCGCTATCCGGATCGTCGAATCCTCTTTCACAACGCCGGTGTCAGTGGCGACAAAGCAGCAGACGCTCTGGCCCGGTTCGAAGACGATGTCGCGGTTTTCAAACCCAAATATGTTTCAGTGCTTTTGGGGATGAACGATGGCCAGTATGAGGATTTCAACGGCGAAACGTTTTCCACCTATCGAAAGGGAATGACTGAAATCCTCGATAAGGTTGAGAAGATCGGGGCGACAGCGATTCCGCTTTCACCGACGATGTTTGACCATCATCAGTTGTCGCTGCAGATAAAGACGGATGATTTTCGATTCAAAGACCGGACCTTTTCCCCGCAATACAATTCCCTGATGGCTTTCTACAGCGCCTGGCTCCGGGAAACTGCTGGATCGCATCATCTCCCTTTTGTGAATCTCTGGGGCCCACTTAACGACTACACTTTCGACCAGCGACGTAAAAATCCGGACTTCAGTCTGGTAGAAGACACCATCCATCCCGGACCCGCCGGCCAGTTCATTATGGCTTACTCTTTGATTTCTCAATTCAGGCCCGATCGGCGAGGAGTCAGCTCGATTTCAGTCATCAAAAAGGGTGACCAGTGGACCTCAAAATGCAGCGGTGCAAAAGTCACCGGGATCGTTGCTTCGGATGAAGGCGATATTCTGACATTCATCGCAGAAGAACGTTCCCTTCCCTGGGTCGTTCCGGATGCTTCATCCAAATACGAGCTGAAATGGGGTCCCGCCAAATCTCCGGCACTTGGTATGAAACTGACAGCGGCAGGCCATCGACTCAGCAATCAACGCCTTCAGATTGCAGGACTGAAACCGGGAACTTATGAACTGCTGATCGACGATCAGGCTGTTGGCGAATACACCCACCTCCAACTTGGCTTCAAGATCGAGCTTCAATCCAACAGCAAGACACCGCAATATCAACAGGCCATGGAAGTGGCGCTCTTGAATCGTGATCGCAATGACGAAGCGGTTCGACCTCTTCGAGACACCTGGGCACGAGTCAAAGGGTTGCGGCGAAAAGGAGACTCGAAAAAATTCGACGAGGAGTATCCAAAATTGAAGTCGAAAATCGACGCTCTCAATCGCTCGGCTTCCGACTACGAGCAGAGGATTTATACTCGTGCCAAACCCATTGCCCGCAAATATCAGCTCCGCCGAAAAGGAGAATAATCCCTCCAGAGTTCTGTTTCTCTACAGACATCTTTACGCATTGACATATTGATCGCCGCTCCTTATAAACGGAATCAGTATGAAAATAGAATCTCGCAATATTTTACTCGCCATCCTTTCTGTAATCCTCCTTCAGGGAACAGTTTCCACAAGCAAAGCACAGGATCCATTCATTGGTGAAATTAGGATGTTCGGCGGAGACTTTGCTCCCGCAGGATGGGCTCTTTGCAATGGACAGCCATTGCAGATAAGCAACAATACAGCTCTCTTTTCCATTCTCTCCAATAGGTACGGTGGGGATGGGGAAACGACCTTTGCTCTCCCTGACCTTCGCGGTCGCGTCGCCGTTCATGCTGGTAATGGTCCCGGTCTCACTCCGAAAGGCCTCGGCGAGAAGGGTGGTGTAGAGACGATTGCACCCGCCCCGACCCCGCCTACGCCTCCGACTCCAAACATTCCCCGCCGAAAAAATGTGAAAACGGTCAAAAAGGGACCTAAGAAGTCGAATATCGTTTCCGGTCCTCCCGTGGCGACACCTCCTGCCACACCGGCGACACCTGATGTGGAGAAAAACAACCTTCAACCCTACCTGGGCGTAAACTATATCATCGCCCTCACCGGAACCTTTCCCAGCCCAAATTAATATTCCTGACTCGGGTTCTTTTCGGCGCCCCCTTTCCTCCCGGCCCTGAAGGCCAGCTATCCGCTGGCTTTAAAGGACCAGCCTTTTCAGGCGCTCCACCGGAGCGTTTCAACTTCAGATCGGTCCGGACTCACGCCGGCGTCAGAAAAAAGTTGATCGACTTCGAGACAAAGGCATTGGCTACGATTTCCAAAGCTTCGACAAGCTGCCCTTCCCATTCACTATGGAGGAGGAAAAGGGATGCTGATCCCGATTCCCTCAGCGGTCCGTACCCTTCGAGCAGGCGCTTCGAAAGGGAGGAAACTATTTCGTTCGCACCCAGATAGATCCCGCGTCTTTTCGAGTTGAAGTGATCCCGGATGTTGCTGAGATGGTTGTCGCGTAGAACTTCTTCTTATATTTCCAGATCTTTCTTCTTCCACGCCTGACCCTTTTCCGGACTTTTCCCTTATTTGGTCTGATCGTAGCTAAGATTCTGTAATCCCCGACGCCTGACTGAAGCGATCCACTCGATAGTGTTCCCGCAGTCAGAGCAGCGGTGACATTTCCATCAACTACTGAGGTATAGGAAACCCTGAAAATACTGGTCCCCGGAGAAGCGGAGATAGAAAAGGTATCCGTCAGTTCCCCATCATTCTCAACAACCACAGTACCCTTGACAGCACGAGCTTTCTTAGAGATGAGGTTCAATATCTGACCACCCAGAGTGTTGTAGAGATCGTCCCCAAGGCCTGAGACAATCACATCAGGTTGAATCACAGGAGTTGTAGCAGCGTCGATAAACAAGGCATAGTCGCCCTCCTCCCCATTGTTAGTGCTGACACTCAGGCTGTATGTTCCGGCTGCCAAAGGTTTTGTCAGCAGGAAATTATCACCTGTTCCCTGATTGTCCTCTGCTGTCGGATCGTTGATCAATTCGTCCGCAGAATCTCTTAATTCTCCCAATGTGTCCACGGAGCCTGTTGTATGAATCTGGACAAGTCGAGGGCCGTTCAGTGTAAAGGTGAAAACATCAATATCCCCACTGTCCAGGAAGCCTGAATCACTTGCAGATCCGCTAGCAACCGAAACAGAAGTTGCCTCTGCTTTCGAATCTCCGTGTCCATCAAAAACAAAAAGATTATCGGTCGAACTGGCAGCATCCGAGTTGTTTCCTCCGATATCTCTGGCTGCCCCAAACGGAACATTCAAAAGGATCCTTCCATCGACGCTGTTGGCATCCACCGTAACCGTATAGGACAGGGGACCGCCAGTGACGGTCGCATCACCTGCTGCGGCACCAATCTTCACAACGTCGTCCGGACCAAACCCAACCACATCTTCGCTGAAGACTGCCTTGAAAACAGCTTCGCCGGATTCGGATGGATCCGCTTGTCCCGCCTCTTTCTCGAGAGTCAAAGTCGGGCGGATGGAATCAATATCGATCTCCAGTGGAACTGAGTCTTCCCCACCGCTAATCGAAGCAGAGACAGAGTGAGGACCATTGGTAAGGACTTTTGAGGTCATCGTCCATGTTCCATTCGCCTCAACCAATCCAGTCTTGATCACTCCCTGAAGATGCGAGGTCAGACTGACCGCAGCCCCCGGGGATCCAGTTCCAAAAAACGTGGGAGTAAAATCTGCTGTAATCCCGTCTGTATTCGAAGTTCCGATATCGGAGGCCGGGGCCAACTGCGGAGGAGACACCACGCCGGCCTCACCAGTGATGTATATATCATCAATCGCAAATCCATCCGTGGAGATTCCGAAGTTATCAAAGTGATTGAACCTGATCCCCATAATCCCGCTAACCTGCATGTCATGAGCGACAATCGCGGCATCGATATCGACTACAAACTGCGAGTAGGTTCCCGTAATCTCTGAACGAAGTGGCTGAACTTCATACCAGTTCACTCCATCCGGACTGATCGAAACGCCATCGTAGTCTGCTCCTCCGGTGTAAGGAATTTCCGGCGGTCCGTCAGATTCGTCGCCGAAGTCTTTGGCAAAAAAGCGCAGCTCAAGATCATAGTCACCCGCAACATCCACGAACATTGTCAGCTCATTCCTCGAAGGGCTGCTGTTAGTGCTACTGTCCATCGTCAGATGCCATGACCCCGAATTCGGCACATTCGCCTGTGTCACTTCAGTCCGATAAGTAGAGGTGCCCGTAGAAACCCAGACAGGTTGCAAGGTACCTGATTCAAAAGTTTCTGAAAACGGAAGTATCGCCACTTCAATAATCGAAATTTGCAGAAGAATCTCAGTCGTCCCGCTTGCGTTGCTTGCGGAAATGGGAACATCGGTGACCCCGCCAATAGTGGGTGTTCCCGAAATGAGACCAGTGCTTCCATTGAGAGACAATCCGGGTGGCAATGCTCCACTGGCGTAAGATGTCGCCGGATTGGAAGTCCGGATTTGATATTCAAACGCCTCACTTTTCTTCCCGACTACCGACGGAGCACTGGTGATGAAAGGTCTCGGATCTGAAGTCAAAAGAATCAATTCATCCACCCAACCCGCGTCGGCGCCTGAGGATACGGAAGAATCTTTTGAATACTCCCAACGAACTTTATGATCGCCTTCCGGCAAATCGTAGGAGACCCGGGTCCAATCCACTTCTCCATCAATTTCCGCCTGAGTCGTGCCATTCACTTTGAATTGAAGAAAATCATACCCTGACTCCGATGACACTTTCCACTGGAATAGAATTGTCTCAGGCCCCGAAATATCGAGTTCCATCCAGGAGGTCTCGTTGTCATTGATGTCGCCACTTTGCGCAGCATCAATTCCATCATGAGTGACAACCGTCTGCAAAGCCCATGGCTTGGCACTGATGGCAATCGGAATTTCGGAAACATCCAAAGCGGTAAGGAGATCATTTTGTTCCACCGAAACAACAAGAGTTTCCGTATCCGACCCAACAGGATTCGATGCGGTGATATTGACATTAAAAACGCCGATAACATCAGGCGTCCACGAGATTTCGCCGGTCGCGGAATTCACTGTCATTCCGGCAGGAGCATTGGAAATGGAGAATGTCCTCGGTGTGTTTAAACCGGTAATCGTATAGCTGAAACCGCGCGACTCAATGCCACCCGCTGTAAGAGAACTGGTAATGACCGGGGTAATATAGTCATCATTGGAAATCGTTCCGACTCCCAGATCATCTACGATGAATGCGTCGACAGGATTGCTCAGTCGAATCCCAAAGGTTTCATCATCTTCAGCGGTCGTATCCCCTGCTACCTGGACAGTGATTGTTTCAACCGTGTCCCCAATTGCAAAGATAAGCTGCCCTGAATCAGAGGCGAAATCACCCTGACCTGCGAATGCGGATATATCTTCCGTCTGCCAATTCACCCGAATCTCTTCCTCTGCAACAAGATCAAGACTGACCGTAAAGTTTGCAGTCACAGTTCCCGAGTTGCCTTCGATCACCGTGACGTCAGTGATCGAAATTGCCTCATCCGGAAGATCAAAAGCTTCAGTCACTGAGAGGGAAGATGCGCTTCCACCATCATCAGCACTGTAGCCCATTCCTCTTTTCGCAAAAGCGACCCAGATAGTGTCGAGATTCGCGCCGGCATTCATGGTCTGATCGGCGAGAATAATCGCGTCGCGGGCGTCGAGAAAACTCGGATTGGCTGGCTGAAGTTTCATCCCTTCCAGCACGAGATCAATCGCGAGATTATTGCCGCCTCCTCCATTGTAAAGATCGGCATCCCATCCGTGAACTCCAACGAGAGCCCAATACATCTCCCAAAGAGAGGTACACCATACCGACCCTACTCCGTGAGGAACACTGAGGGTACCGGATGCGAGATTTCCGTAGGTTTGAGGATTCTCCGCGAGATCTGTCGAATACCGGAAAGGTCGGATCCCGGCTCCAGTCACAGACTGGTCTAACACATATGTCCCGATTCCCCTTGGGGTCGTTGATGTATCGGAAGCAACGGCAGTCAAACTGAGTCCCAGCCAGTCACTCCAACCCTCTCCCATCCCACGACTTTGTGAAAGACTCAGCGCGCTGGAGTTTGCCGCCCCACCCGTCAGTCGATTGGAAACGCCATGGCCATATTCGTGAATGATAATTCCGCTGTCGAGATCGCTATCACGGTCGGGATCAGCCTGCGTCCAAACATACATTTGCATCCGCGGATCCTGCCCATCCGGCGGTGTTCCGAAATTCGCATTGTTCGTTCCCGAACCATCCTGCGCATCCGCTTGAACCGGGTCACCGGCGATTCCACCATTCCCGTAATTGTGAGCCTGGAAATTTCCCGATGATTCATCGAAACCGTGATGCCACAAAATGTCGTGAATCATGTTGTTCCAATAGAAGAGATTGGTAATGGCTGCGCTTTCGTATGCAGCCGGCGCCTGAGTAGCGAGATTCATGGGATTGTCGAAAACCAGACCTGCACCACCATCGACACGACGACCTCCGCCATTAGTATTGTCAGTGTCTTCCTGTGCTTCGACATTGTTCCCACTCGTATCGGTTGTTTCCGCTCCGGCGACGCCGTTGGTGTCATGCCAGCCAAAAGGAGAAGCGTTCAAATCATGTGGATCCGATTCCAAGGTTCGGGCTCCATCGTTAGGATGTTCTTTTGGCTGAGCAAAGACACGATAGTCTGCATTGGCATACCAGTTTGCCTGGGTCAAAAGGTCGCCGTTATCGGCATCGACCGTCATATCCAGCCAACGGGTCCCATCTTTCAAATGCAATACGAGATTCCAGGCCAGCTTCGTTTCACCAGTTTCCTGAGCCACGTATACCAACTTGGCAGGGATGGGGTCCTGAGAAAGGTCACCACCGTCATAAATGGATTCATTGGCAATCCCCTCCGGTTCCTTGATCAGGTCCAGCGATTCATTTCGATCAAAGGAAACCAGCGCATGCCCTGCTGCTTTTGCTATCGCCTGGTTTGCCGTAATCTTCGGTTCACTGCTTTGGATACCGGCTGCAATATTCTTCACAAACCCGTTGTGCATGCTCAGGATCGAACCGTCTTTGGCAATATTGATGTTCAGGTCTGAGTTATAAACCTCTATTCCACCCACATTCTGCCGCAGATGAAGTGCCGTAATACCGCTCTTCTTCGACTGCGCCTCACTCAAAACAATCGGGTCAGCAAGATCTAACTCAGCCCAGCCTTCGCTGATCGGCGACTTTCCACTTCCCGATTGAAGAAACTCAAGAGCAAGCTCTCTAGCATTAAAATCGCGATCAGCAGGTCCGGTAACTGACGGGATCCTGCCTGTTCGATTCGGTTTCGTTGCCGCAGTGCGTTTCGGCGTGTAAAAATCGCGGGCAGCCTCAACCTGAGCTCCCGGAGACAATGCGCTCTCAAGGGCCGCAGCAACTTTACCCTTATCATTTCTAGAAAGGTCTGACTTGGGAGCTTCATCGATAGTGATGGCCTCACGAGCAATGCTACCTTCCTTCTTCACCTCTTGGCGCTTGTTCCAAATCACGAAAACCGACACGATCAGGAGAAAGGCGGCAATTGCTATTAGTCCAGCTTTTGAACTCTTTTGTTTCTCAGACATTTCTTATTGGAAGTAATTGTTGAATCAGGCATCCTGCAACACTGAGATAATTCGAACCTTCACTCACGCTCTCGAAGCGAAGACTGGGGAAACGACCGGAGGGGGGCAGGAGGGATGAAAATTCCCATCTTTGAAAACGGGTAGTTTCAAGCTGTACTCGGGAAGAAGTGCTTTCAACGATTTATTTCGCCATTCTTAGGTAGATTTAGCCCTGCTGAAACCTGAAGATTTCGGTTTCCTCACAAGACTTTGCTGCGATAATGCGACCAAAATAACGATGAGCAATTCGAATCGAATCGACCAGTGCTTTGCCGCTTTGGGTGAGCAGAAAAAAGCAGCTTTTGTTGCTTACGTGTGTGCTGGGGATCCGACAATGGATAAGTCCCTGGATGTCATGAATGCGCTGGATTCTGCCGGCGCAGACATTATCGAGTTGGGAATCCCCTTTTCCGACCCCATGGCAGACGGAATCGTGAACCAGATGGCTGCACACCGGGCCCTGGAATCCGGGGGAACGACTCGCGGAGTCCTCGAATTGATCAGGGAATTCCGGAAAGAATCCGAAACCCCGATTGTCCTCTTTACCTACCTGAATCCAGTTTACGCCTACGGATTTTCCGATTTTCACCGGGATTTTGCTGAGGCCGGTGCTGACGGAGTTCTTCTCCTCGACCTTCCACCGGATGAAGCAGACAAAAACGAGGAACTCACGTCCTCCGGCGAATTGCAACACATCCGACTGATCGCCCCCACCACTCCCGAAGACCGGCTCCCCCAACTTGCAGCTTCAAGCGAGGGCTTCATCTATTACGTATCAAGGGCAGGAGTAACCGGAGCTCAAAGCAGTTTGGCCGAAGGCATTTCGGAGAATGTGGCTAAAATCAAAGCTCATTCCGATGTTCCCGTCGTTGTCGGATTCGGCATTTCCAGTCCTGAACAGGCCGCCGAAGTTGCCCGTGCTGCCGACGGTGTCGTTGTTGGCAGCGCTATCGTTCGGCAGGTTGAAAAACACGGGGACGCCGCCGATTTGTCAGACATCGTCGAGGCATTCGTCAAACCGCTTGTGGACGGCGCAAAGTCGGTTTAATTTCACCATTCCTCATAAAATTTGGGAACCATGTCTAAATTCTGGAAAATGAACGGAGCCGGGAACGACTTTGTCGTAGTAGACAATCTCGATCAGTCGCTCAATTTGTCCCGTGAACAAATCGCCACTCTCTGCCAGCGACAACGCGGCATCGGAGCGGACGGTCTCCTTGCTGTTGAGCCCGCAGAAAACGGCGCCGACTACCGGATGCGCTACTACAACGCCGATGGTGGCGAGGCCGAAATGTGTGGAAATGGCGCCCGTTGTTTCGCCAAATTCGTCAACTACCTCAGTGAGAATTCTCTGGAGACCACTTCTTTTGAAACGATGGCTGGAAAGATCTCCGCTGAATTCATTGGAGACAATGTTCGCGTTCAATTGAGCAATCCCTTCGATCAGGAAATGAACATTCCTCTATCTCTCGAAGGAGACACTTTCCAAGTCCACTCCATCAATACCGGAGTTCCTCATGCCATTGTATTCGTGGATGATCTGGCGGGTCTCGACATCCGCAAATATGGAGCAGCTACCCGCTATCACGAACACTTTGCTCCGTCCGGTACCAACGCAAATTTCGTAGAAGTGATCAGTAGCGATACCATTGCCATTCGGACTTACGAGAGAGGCGTAGAAGATGAAACACTCGCCTGTGGAACCGGAATGGCAGCCTGTGCGCTGATGCATCACGAGTTGAATTCCGTGCCATCGCCTGTCAAAGTTCGTGTTGCAGGAGGCGACACTCTTGAGATTGGTTTCGAACAAGGGGAAGACGGCGGCTATCAAAACGTCACCCTTCTTGGACCCGCTGAATTCACCTTTGAAGGAACTCTTTCAAACCCTCTCTAATTTACCGTTAACACTTTACCTAAACAGGAAAATCTATTCATGTTCGCTGGCGTCCATACCGCATTAGTCACCCCACTCAGTTCCGACGGAACCATCGACGCAGATGCATTTCGAAACCTAATTGATAAGCAGTTCGACAATGGCACCGCCGGAGTGGTCCCCATGGGAACAACCGGCGAATCTCCCACGTTCCCTCACGAAGAGCATGCGCGGGTGGTGGAGATGACAGTAAAACAAGTCGGCAAACGCGGCCTGGTCATAGCCGGGACCGGATCCAATTCGACTAAGGAAGCGGTCAGCCTGACACAGTCCGCCGAGCTTGCAGGGGCAGATGCAGCGCTGCTGGTCACCCCTTATTACAACAAACCCTCCCAGGAAGGCTTGTTCCAGCATTACCGTGCAGTCGCGGAGTCTTCCGAGTTGCCCTTGATGCTCTATTCCATTCCCGGTCGATGCAGTATCTCGATTGAAGTGGATACCATGGTGCGACTTGTATCGGAATGCCCAAGCATTAAAGCAATCAAGGAAGCCGGCGGAGACGTCCAGCGAGTGATCGATTTAAAGTCCGCGCTCCCTGAGGACTTTGAAATTTTGTGCGGTGACGATGCGCTGACCATTGATTTCATGAAAGAAGGCGGAGTCGGAGTTGTATCTGTTGCCTCAAACCTCATTCCCGCCCCCATGGTCGAACTGGTCAAGTGCATGCTTGATGGAAACCCAGCCGGAGCGGAATCCGTTGCCGCAAAGTATGAGCCTCTTTTCTCAGCTCTACTGACACTGGATACAAACCCTGTGCCAATCAAAGCTGCTCTCGCACTTGCCGGGGAATGCGGATCCCGCCTTCGTTTGCCCATGGTCGAGATGTCTGATGAAAAGACAGCCGAATTGAAATCAATTCTCGAGACTCTTGGTATCCTTTGAGATCCGACTCTTTCGCGAACTCTCCCCTTTCACTCCTTTTTTGATATGTTAAAAATTCTCGTCACCGGTTGCAAGGGCCGCATGGGCCAAACCGTCACCGAATGTGTTGAAGATGACGCCGAAACCAGTGTCGGCGCAGGAATCGATATGGGTGACTCGCTCCCTGATGGCCTTGGCAAGAGTGACATTGTTATCGATTTCACTCTTCCGGGATTCACGAACGACGTAGTCACCGCCTGTCTGGACCAGAACAAACCACTGGTCATGGGCACGACCGGTCATACCGATGAGCAGCTATCTCGAATCAAGGCTGCATCGGAATCAATCCCGATTGTGCACGCACCAAACTATTCCGTCGGGGTCAATACTCTCTTCTGGCTCACAGAGAAAGCCACTGAGATTCTCGGTAGCGACTTTGATCTTGAAGTCATCGAAATGCATCATCGCCACAAAAAGGATTCTCCCAGTGGGACCGCCCGACGACTCGCCGAAATTCTGGCAGATGTGCGAGGTCTCTCCTACGATGAAGACTGTCGCCATGGCCGTTTTGGTGATGTCGGGGCACGCACCAACACGGAAATCGGTGTTCACGCCCTTCGCGGTGGGGATGTCGTCGGTGATCACACTGTTGTCTATGCCAACGACGGCGAACGCGTCGAGTTGACTCATAAGGCCTCAAGCAGACGAACCTTTGCCGGCGGGGCCGTTCGAGCTGCAAAGTGGCTCAACAAAGAAGGCATCAAATCCGGCCTGTATGATATGCAGGACGTTTTAGGCTTAAAGTAGCCTTCCCGATTCGCATGGAAAAAGTTGGTCTTGCTTTGGGTTCAAACCTCGGAGATCGAATCGACATTCTGCAGAAAGCTTCAAAGCTTCTCGTAGACAACTTAGAGAGCAGACATTGCCTCGCGTCAGGAGTCTACGAAACTGCTCCCCTTGATTGCCCTCCGGGTTCTCCTTCGTTCTACAATGCGGTCATCGAACTGGAGACAGACCTGCCACCTCTTGAACTCTTGACCGTTTGTCAGGACATCGAACAGAGATTGGGCCGCCCTCTTCAGCACGAATTCAATGCGCCCCGCACAGTGGATATCGATATCCTTTACTATGGTGAGGAAAGCGTCACAACCGATCGGCTGACAGTTCCTCATCCCCGGATGGAAGCTAGAGCCTTTGTCCAACTCCCCCTCTCCGAGATCCGACCGGATCTCGCTGAGCTCGACTCCCTTTCAGATATTCATCTCTGCCAAAGGCTCGAGCATCCCCTCTTCCCCTGATTGATTCCGCATCGTCGCGGAACTTTCTTTCAAAAAAGTTTGTCTCTTTTTGTAACCGGCGCTCTCCGGTTCCCAAGAAAGGGGTGTCAGAAATGGCACAACTCAATCTCTCCATTATGGGGAACAACCAACAAACAAATGAAAGAAAGACAAACAAAAATTAACATTCACCCCGGCAAAAGAAGGGCCATTTTGGCAATCTTAGCAGTCGCGGGAATCATCCTGACCTCTTCGATAGGAACTGCGCAGGATAGCATCATCGCACTTGGCAGAGTCAACTCCCTCGGTGGCCTCTCCAACAGCGCGAACACCATCGGAGCCGTCGTGGGTTCATCGAGAATCGTCGAAGGAAACTACGCCATCACTGTCACCGGTGCCGGCGCATTTGCCGGAACGGTAGCCGCTGATTACGTCGTGGAAACGACCATCTCTTCAGGAGTCTCCAACGACGAAGCAATCCGGGCCAGTGTAGGGGTAACCGACAACATCCTCACCATTACCGTAAACACCGACGACGTCGAAGATTCGGCCAATACGAGTTCATGGCTGTCGAATGACGCATCCTTCTTCTTTGTGGTTCGGCGAATCCCTTCCTCCGGAATGCTTTCTCCCGACTCACGATACTTGATTGCATCAGGGAATGTGGACAGCACTGGATCACTCAATTCGGGAGTGGGAATCGGAAATATCGAGATAGCCAGCGACCGAATCGCCACCGGTCACTTCGAAATCATTCTGTCCAAAGAGGGTGGATTTGCCGACGATGCTACCTACGACTATGTCATGACACTGACAACCTTCGGCGGCCCCATATCTGACGAGGGAATCAGAGGATCAGGCCCATCAGGTTTAGACATCTTCTCCTCAAACAATGCGAGATTCACCGTAAGGGTCAATGAGCTTCAAGATGAAGCCGATGATGATGTTGCTGACCCATCGAACAGAGATTTCTATTTTTCGATCTACAGGATTCCTGCCGGCAGCGATTCCGGAAAAGCCAATTCAAATTTGGTAGTGGGACTAGCAACCTTCTCCGGAACCGGGATTGTCAACGCTTCCGCAAGTTCACTTCCGGGAGCAGAGATCACTTGCATGCCACTCGGAAGTGGATCCTACGAGGTGACACTCACCTCCCCCGGTGCGTTTGCCGGAAAGACGGGAAACAGCTACGTCGCCCATGTCAACGTAAATGAGAATACTTCCAGCGATCATGTAGCGGTTGCCAATATCGAGGTTCCAGATGCAGACACGATGCAAGTCAACATAGGAATCAATGACGTCGAAAATACAGGAGAATCCAATGGCGTCGGCGAGAATGCCCCCTTTCATCTCGGAATCTTCGACGCAGTCGGAATTCTCCGTCCCGATCTTCGCATTGGGACGAAAAAGAATCCGAACAAAATGAAAGGTAACGACAGATACAACAATAGCGGAGGCGGCCAGCAAGTCCGACTCGATCTTCCCGGAACGACAAAGAAGAAATTCTACTTCGCTCTCGAGAATGACGGGAACATTGTAGACAGTGTCAGGATTCGCGAAACCGGGGCCGGCAATCGACTCAATACCCGATACTTCAAACTGACTGGAGGACGGAAAAACGTGACTGCCAAAATCACCACAGCCGGCTTGGAGGAAACGCGAGTGGCTCCTGCCCGAATCCTCCGTTTCGAGGGTCAGGCAAATTACAAAAGTGAAAATGGGAGGCCCATGAGAAAGGTCAGAGTGAAAGCTCGCTCCCTTTACCAACCATCGCTTCAGGACACCACCCGGGTTAAAACGGTTGGTAAGTAGAACTGTAAGAAACAAAAGAATCAGCAACGCGGCGGGAAGTATCCTGCCGCGTTTTTCTTGCATAAGCGCCGTGAACGTTTCGTCCCATCATTAACCAGGAGCGTTCGACTTTTTTAAAAGTCAGCTCAAATACAACAACAAAGAAAATGAAAACGAACCTTACACTAATCCAAAGCGCCTTCATGGCCGCAATAGCATTGGCCCTTGCGGCCTTCGCCACACCTGCGTTTTCGCAGGACAACATTATCGCCCTCGGGCGAGTCAATTCAGCCGGCAACCTGCTGAACAGCGCCAACACTGTTAATGGCGTTGTCTCTTCCAGTCAGAATGGAACGGGGGACTACACAGTTACCGTTACTTCCCTTGGCGCCTTTACCGGTCTAGACAGCAACGACATCGCCATCGAAGCGACTGTCAGTTCAACTTCTTCCGGAGATAATACCATTAAAGGAGCGGTTAGCGGGATCAACGATAATCAGCTAACAATCCTGATTCATACAGACGACGTGGAAGACGCAACGAACAACAACGCAGCAGAAGCTCGCAGCCAACATTTCTACTTTGCCATCTACCGTATCCCGGAGTCGACTCCGGCTTCCAATGCCAGCAATTTGGTCCTTGCGAACGGAATCGTTAACAGCGGCGGATCTCTCGCAGCCAGCATTGGAATCGAAGGAATCAATGTCACCTCATCCAGGTCCAGCTCCGGCAATTACATGGTGACACTCGCTAAAACAGGCGCCTTTTCAGGCGACGGTGGGAATGACTACGTTCTTTCACTTACAATTGAAGGTGCAGACGATCAGGATCAGGTCATTCGTGGCGCAGTTCAGACTACGGTCAGCAACGATCAAGTCATATTCAACGTCCACACTGATGACGTTCAGGACGGTGGCGGTGACAATACCGTTACTCCGAACGACAACAAATTTTTCTTCACGATCTACAGGATTCCATCTGGAGCAGTCCCCAGCAAATCAAATACGAATCTACTCGTTGCCCTGGCCCGTGTCAGCTCTCTCGGAACCCTCTTGAGCACCCCTAACTCATTCGACGGTGGAACTATCTCCGCAATCCGAAACAGTGCCGGCGACTACCGTGTCACAATTGCATCCCCGGGAGCTTTCACTGGAAAAGGAACCAACGATTATATCCCCCAGGTGTTCCTCAACCAGGGATACAGTTCCGACCGGGCAATCAACTCGTCCGTAGTCGTAGGTGATGACAATACACTCTATGTCGACGTCAACACCAATGATTTGGAATTGGCGGGCAATGCACAAGGATCGCCTGCAAGCTCAGGATTCTTCCTCGTCCTCATGGACGCCGTTGGAGACTTCCAGCCGGATCTCCGCATTGGTACGAAAAACAACCTGAGCAAAATGAAAGGCAACGACAAATACAACGGAAACGGAAATGGCCAGCAGATCACAACATCACTTTCCAGCTTATCGAAAAAGCCATTCTTCTTCGCAATGGAGAACGACGGGAACATCGTTGATCAAGTGAACCTTCGCGAAGTGGGTGCGGGCGGAAAAATCAAAACAAAATACTTCCGACTTTCCGGTGGACGCAAAAACGTGACCGCGAAGGTTACCAGCACAGGTCTACTGGAGGATCGCCTCACTCCCGACCACTTCCTCCGGTTCGAAGCGAGCGTGAATTACAGAACCTTGAGAAAACGACCGGTGAAGAAGATCCGTCTGAAAGCGGTTTCACAATTGCTTGGCGCGAAAAGAGACACCAACCGCATCCAAGTGAGACCTAGATAACCATCCAGATTCTTAACTCAAAAACCAATGGCGGCGGGAATATTCCCGTCGCCTTTTTCACTTCCGGAAATTCGCAATCATGGCCGGCTTCGTTCTCGACATCCAGACGGGAATCCAACAGGCTCAAACCGATCATCCAACCCTGTTGAATCGTGAAAACTCTCTTTCTGGCTCCTCTTTTCCTTCTTCTTATTAACACTTCAATGGCCAATGAATGGCCTGCGTGGCGCGGCCCCAATGGAGACGGAAAACTCATAGACGCTGAGTCTTACCCTCAGGAATGGTCATCCGATAAGAATCGAAAATGGCGAATCGACCTTCCCTCACCCGGAAACTCCTCCCCCATCGTTGTGGGCGGTAAACTGTTTCTAACGACAGCAGAAAATGAGGGACAAATCCGAACTCTCCTCTGCTATGATACCAAAGACGGAAAATTACTTTGGCAGCGAGCAGTCGACTACGGGAAAAAAGATAAGACCCATAAAACCAACCCTTTTTCGGCGGCGTCCCCCACTAGCGACGGAGAGCATGTTTATGCATGGCATGGCAATGCCGGGCTCTATGCCTATGACCTCGATGGAAACAAAGTCTGGACCGTCAGCGCCGGAAAAGACTACGCCCACATCTGGGGACCCAATGCAGCCAGCCCTGTGATTCATGGTGACGCAATTATTCTCCATGCAGGTCCCGGCCTCGCAGCGCGGATTCTCGCATTGGATCTAAAGACAGGAAAGATGCTCTGGAAAAAAGAACTGCCTGAATCGGCCAGCGAAAAGGTCGGCCAGTTCAAGGGCTCCTGGGCCACTCCTCTCCTGATCCAAAACGGAAATCGATCTGAAATACTCCTCGGCCTCCCCGGATTTCTCACCAGCTTCGATCCCGGGACCGGCGAAGAGCTTTGGAGATGCAGCGGTCTGACAAGTCTAGCTTACACCAATGTCCTCGCAGGACCTGAGCATCTTGTCTACCTGTCTGGATTTGGAGGTCCGGGAATTGGAGTTCGACTCCCTGCCCCTGATGAAACAGGCGACATCACCGATTCTCATCAAACCTGGGCGGAGAAAGGGAAAAAGCCAAACCGTCAGCGCATCGGATCGGGTCAAATGATCGGTGATCACATTTACCAACTCGATGAGCCCGGCATCATGGTCTGCCTTGAAGTCGCAACAGGAAAGAAACTCTGGGAAGAGCGCATGAGCCGGAAGAGCTGGAGTTCGATGAACCAGATTGGTGACAAACTCTATGTCAACGATGACACCGGCACGACTTTTGTGATTCAACCCGATCCAAGCGGATTGCAACTGCTCCATAAAAACTCAATCGATCCCAATCAGCATACCAACAGTTCCCTCGCCTTTGCCAATGGAGTTATTTATCAGCGCACAGACAGTTATCTATACGCTTTCGAAAAATAGATCAGTTTCCACCGGTCATTTCGACTTCAGGAAGCGACTGAGAATCTCCAGATTTTCGGAAAACACTTTGCTCGAAATATACTCTTCACCGTCTTTGAACTTCGGTTGCCCGACCAATGCTTCCCCTGAGAATTTAGTAATCCACCGTCCTTGATCATCCAATGATTTCACGATTTCTTCCGGAGTTCGATCCTTCACCGTTTGGTCAACTGTTCCTCCCGACCTGTAGGCATCTTTGATCAGATCCAGCCGGTTTGGATTCTTCCATCCGTAGTGCTTTGGCAGATTCGAATCGTCATTGGTCAGGGAATAAACGTCCCCTTTCCTTTCCATATAGAGCGGCTTGTTATTCTTCAGCTCGTAGTAGCGCGCCAGCCTCCCATCCGGCATAAGCGAACTCTCCAGATACTTCACTCCCGGTACAATCGGTTCGAGGTATTTTTTGTCCCCGGTGAACTTCGCGATCTCTAAGAGAGCCATCATGACATCCTCCGACTCTCGACCTGCGACTGCCGGTGGCTCGAACTTGCGCGCCCAGATCGGCTGCATTTCGTAATTGTATTGCTGAGCCCAGCCCCGTTGAGGATCCGGCATTTGAGCAAGGATCAGAAAATCTCCGAAAGACCGTATCGCATCCTTTACATCATTTCGATCATAGGTCTTCGCTGCTTCAAAAAGCGTTTCCGTGACGCTCCCGGCCATACCGTCGTTCAGCGTGTACATATTCCAATATTCCTTGATCCGCCCTTCAGTCCTCCAATCGTATTCGGGATAGTTCGACTCTTTCGACGGATGATCCATCACCGGCCCGACCCAAACCTGTGGGAATGCACCGATTGAAAACTGAGCATTCAACAATGCATCCAAAGCCACTTTGGCGGATTCAGAGATTTCACGGTCCTTGAAGTCGAGGGCACGATCCAGACGAATAAGAAATTTCAAAGCCGACTGGGTAATATCGTCATCGAGAGTCGAATTATTCTTTCCCCCACCCTTCCCGTTTCGGTACTGCTGCACGCGAGGACCGCCGGGATTGAAATCAACCGAATTCTGCCAACCTCCAGACTTCAGTTGCCCGTATACAAGAGCGGTTCCGGCTGCCTTGGCTGCATCCAACAATGCCGAATCTCCTGTGGCTTCGTATGCCGCTAGAAACGCCATTCCAACAGTCGGTGTTCCCGGCGGCTGAACCCATATCTCCGTAGCCGTAGCGACTCCCTCGCCGAGCCGACGACTCAAGTCCGGCGAGTAATAGTAAACATACCCTCCATTTACAGCAATTGTCCCAGTGTAGTATTCGGCCGCTTTTCGAATCGTGGACTTCACTTCATCCGAAGAAGGAGCTGCACCCAGGAGGCCGAGGGAGAGAATAGGCAAAATGCAGATGATGAAAATCCGTTTCATAGACTAAATCTAAGCGAAATATCTTTCGGAAAGCGAGTGCCAATATCACCTGAACTACGACGCTTTTCGCTGCGGATTGTCAGCGAAGAAGCTGTCTCTTATACACATCTCCGAGCCCACGAGACCGAGGCTGATCTC
>CAJXQE010000091.1 GCA_913058215.1 uncultured Verrucomicrobiales bacterium | reverse complement strand
GAGATCAGCCTCGGTCTCGTGGGCTCGGAGATGTGTATAAGAGACAGCCACCGGAGAGTCTGGCGTTCAGCATAGTCGGTCGATGCTAGAAGCTCATCGACAAAACTTCCGTAGGCCTTTTCAGGATCGCCCTTGAGAGCTTTGTCAACCGCCTCCGGAGTTGGAGGAAGGCCTGTCAGTGTATAGGACGCACGTCGCAGACGCATTTCCATACCAGCTTCTTTTTGCGGGGTTAGCTTCTCTTCTTCGAGGCGGGCAAAAATAAAATGATCGATCGGGTTCTGAACTCTTGCCTGGTTCTCTTCATTCAGCTTCGGCAACTCGTTGCGAACTGGCTTCTTGAAAGACCAGTGAACGTCGTAGTCGGCTCCCTGCTTGATCCATGCATCGAGCAGATCCTTTTCCCGGTTCGAGAGAATTCGATTCGAATCCAAAGGCGGCATCACATCGATGTCATCGTTCGGCATCCTGATCCGCCAGTGAACTTCACTTTTCTTGAGATCACCGGGAACTATTCCCTTCACACCATCGTAGTCAGCTAGAGCGCTCTCGCTTGAATCCAACCGGAAGTCCGATTTCTGATTCTTGGCGTCCGGACCATGACAATGAAAGCATTTGTCAGATAAGATCGGGCGAATATCGCGATTAAAATCGACCTCTTCTTCTGCAAAAACCGTCAAGGCTGAGAACAGGAAGGCTACTGCCTGCAATGAGTTACGAATAGGTGTCTCTCTGAAGAAAGTGGGGAAGTACATTTTGGCTGAGATTATCGGACAGCGAAGTCCAGTCACGGTTAAATTCATCCTTATCCAATTTAAAACTCCTGCGAAGCTAAACATCTTACGAAAAATCATACAAAGCGCCCCCGGAAGTTTCAATCGTCTGCTCCTGGGATCTCCCCTTTCAAATCACCCACAGGCTGATTGTAGACAATCCGGTCCGGGGCAACGGCACCGCCGGAAACGACAAAGTTCATTGCTTCATCCATCGTCCACTCAGTCTGGGTAAGTCGCTCCACGGGAACTATCTCCAGGTATCCTGAAGTAGGATTCGGAGTCGTCGGAACATAAACCGCAGCCAGTTTCCTCCCAGTCTCCGCATCCGTTAGAATTCGCGTCACCAACCCGACGGTCTTCATCTCCGGCGACGGGAAATCGATCAGGACCACCCGCTGAACTCCATCCGTTGGTTTTTCCTGCAGCACAGTGGTCAGTTTTTTCACAGAACCGTAAACGCTCCGAACCACCGGAACGCGGGCCAGAATTGCTTCGAATACATCGATCAGTTTCCGGCCGACCACCATGCTCGTCAGCATCCCCAGAAAGTAGATCGAGATCACTACGATCAAAAATGAACCGACCGCCTGAAAAACTGGATCGGTCAGAATCGACTCTAGATTGGGAAAACGTGTCCCCATTTTCTCAGAAAGCCATTTTACAAAAGGTCCACCCGCAGAGGAAAACAGCCGGAAGATGAAGGCAAAGACAAGACAAGTGATCCAGATCGGAATCAGCATAAGAACGCCGGCGAGAAAATTTCGCCGGATTGGCCTGGGATGGATTGCTGGAGATTCCTCAGGGTTCGTCATCGATTTTGCTTACACAACTTCACCCTGTCATGCGCAGAGGCAAGGTCCTTGTCGCCGTTTGACGCGAAAGTTCATCCTTTCCAAAAAGTAATTTGATGGCGACTCTGATTCGATGCCGGACGAGCATATAAAAACCCGTTGTTGCGTTGTCGGTGGTGGCCCCGCCGGAATGATGACTGGACTGCTCTTTGCAAGAGCCGGCGTAGAAACAGTCGTAATCGAGAAGCATTCCGACTTTCTCCGGGATTTCCGCGGTGACACCGTCCATCCATCCACAACTGAGTTGCTGGCGGAACTTGGCATGCTCGAACGCTTCCTGAAAATCCCCCACGATCAGCTTGGCAGGCTTGGGGGTGAGTTCGGAAATGAGAGAATAACGGTCGCTGATTTTTCCGGTCTGCCGACCTGCTGCAAATATATCGCTTTCATGCCGCAATGGGATTTTCTCAACTTTCTCGCCAGCGAAGCCTCGGCCTACCCGGAGTTCTCCCTCCGAATGGAAACGAAGGCGACAGACATTCTGGAAAGTGAAGGCAGAGTCACTGGTGTTCAGGCAACAACACCTGAAGGAACGCTCGAGATTAAGGCGGACCTTGTCATCGCTGCGGATGGTCGATCCTCACGCATGCGGGAATGCGCAGGATTAAAGGTCAATGATATCGGCGCACCGATCGATGCCCTCTGGTTTAAAATTCCACGTAAGGAATCTGAAGGCAGTGAAACACTCTTCCATGCGGGTCCAGGTCAGGTTGTTATCACGATCAATCGCGGCACTTACTGGCAATGCGCCTATGTCGTTCCCAAAGGAGAAGCCGAAAAGGTCACAGGCGGTAAACTTTCCGACTTTCGAGCTTCGGTCTCCGGAGCAGCGCCCGTGCTGAAAGATGCCATCGAGTCCTTAGAGAGTTTTGAAAACGTGAGACTCCTCAAGGTAGCAATTGACCGGCTCGAACAATGGTCGCGCCCCGGTCTGCTGATGATCGGTGATGCAGCCCATGCGATGTCTCCCATCGGCGGCGTAGGAATCAACCTGGCGGTTCAGGATGCAGTAGCAGCGGCAAACTTCCTGGCAGAGAAACTGCAGCAGGGAAATCTCAATGACAGTGACCTGAAGCTGATTCAAAAACGAAGACTGTTTCCGGCAAAATTGACTCAATGGTTTCAGGTTCAGGCACAGAACAGGATCCTGAAGCCGATCATTTCTGATAAAGAATCCATCCCCGGAACTCCACTGTTCTTTCGCATCATTTCCCGCTTCCCCGCTCTTCAGCGAAAAATGGGATCAGCAATTGGTCTCGGAGCACGACCGGAGCATATCCGAACTCCTGAGCAATCAGGGGAGAGCTAGCCCCTCCCCCGGAGTCTTCTAAGTGCTTTAGACGCGGCCCTTTTCTGATTTTCAATCAAACCTAATTTCGCACCCCGGAAATCCTTTTGAAAAATTGCTTCAGGAAAAGTTTGGCCATCTGAAGTTTTGAACTATAAGATTCGACCCTACGAATTCCGCATTCTCTTTCGGAATCCGCACCATCACCATGACTATCCTTACCTTTCTGTTCTTCACCGCGCTGGTCGGTGTTCTCACCTGGTTCCTCACCCGAAAAGACGATCACGGAACCTCGACTGGATATTTCCTCGCCGGACGTACTCTTACAGGCGGGTTCATTGCGGGCTCCCTGCTTCTTACGAATCTATCCACCGAGCAATTGGTCGGCCTCAATGGCGCTGCTTTTACAGATGGAATCGCAGTGATGGCCTGGGAGGTTATCGCCGGGGCCTCTCTCGTTCTGATGGCTCTCTACTTTCTACCGAAGTATCTTCGCAGCGGCATTACAACCATCCCCGAATTCCTTGAGAAACGTTTCAACGGATTCACCCGCTCAATCACGAGCTTCATTTTCATCATTGCCTATGCGGGAATCCTTCTGCCGATCATTCTCTACACAGGGGCTACCGGACTGATGGGAATCCTTGACCTCGGTGCGATCACCGGGATCGAAAACCAGACCACGCTTCTCTGGATCACGGTTTGGTTTATCGGTATCGTCGGTTCCATTTACGCGATTTTCGGCGGTCTTCGCACTGTTGCCGTATCCGACACGATCAACGGGTTTGGACTGCTCGTCGGTGGTATTTTAATCGCAATATTTGCGCTCAACGCAGTCAGTGACGAAGGGATTTTCAAAGCCCTCGGAACCCTTAAAGAAGCGCACCCTGAAAAATTTAATTCAATCGGAGGGACGGAATCCTCTGTTCCATTTTCCACTCTCTTCACCGGGGTTCTTCTTCTCAATCTCTTTTACTGGACCACCAATCAGCAAATCATTCAGCGGACCTTCGGAGCCAGCACTCTGGCAGAAGGACAAAAGGGAGTCCTCATCGCTGGCGTTTTTAAAGTTCTCGCACCCATCATTCTCGTGCTGCCCGGTATCATCGCCTTTCATCTCTACGCCGACCGCGAAGGTTTCAAAGCTGACAGCGCCTACGGAACTCTCGTCAACGACGTTCTCCCTCCCGGCCTTGCCGGATTCTTTGCTGCAGTTATGGTCGGCGCAATTCTCAGTTCCTTTAATTCAGCCCTCAACTCGACTGCGACCCTCTTCTCGCTTGGCGTCTACAAACACCTCGCAAAAGGTGACAATGTCAGCGAAAAGAAAGTGATTAATAACGGCAAGCTTGTCGGTGCAATCGTCGCCATTCTCGCAATGTGCACAGCACCGCTTCTGGCGGGACAGGACAGTATCTTCGGATACCTCCAGAAAATGAACGGCCTTTATTTCATTCCGATCTTCTCGGTTGTTCTTTCCGGCTTCCTCTTTAAACGAGCAAGCGCCCTGAGCGCCAACATCGCCCTCATTCTCGGCTGTCTCATCCTCATCCTCGGCTACTTCGTCCCTCCTTTCTCCGGATGGGCAGAGCAGATTCACGGATTCCATTTCCTCGGACTCGTGTTCGGCATTCTAATGGTTTTCCAGTTCGTCATGAGTCAGGCTGCCCCCTTGCCTCAGCCATGGGAACACAAGCATTCCGGCGATGTGGATCTCACTCCCTGGAAATGGGCCAAGCCTCTCGGAATTGCGATCGTCGTTTTTGTTACCCTACTCTATCTCGCCTTTGCGGACTTTTCCGTTCTGAAAGGATAAGCGGAGATTACTTTTCCAGAATCCCCGTGAACTCATTTCCATAAGTTCGGGGGATCAATCGAGTTTACCTGAAACCTCTCATGCCACTCACACCATCTGTCTGCATCGACGCAGTTTTTGAGAAAAAGCCGTTCGCTGAAGCCTGCGAAGCAGTCCGTCGTGCAAATATTCCAGCGATCGAATTCTGGGGGTGGTGGGACAAGGACCTTACGGAACTGAAAGCCGCCTGCGAGACAAACAAGCTCGCAGTCTCTGCCTGCTGCACAAAATTCATCAGCCTGGTAGATCCAGACACCCGGGCTGAATACTTGACTGGACTCGCTGATTCGATCAAAGCGGCGAAAGATCTTGGAACCGAAACCCTGATCTCTCAGGTCGGTGATTTCCGCCCTGGAGTTTCCCGCGAAGATCAGCACCAGTCCCTGGTCGATGGGCTGAAGGAAGCGGCCCCTCTTCTGGAAGAAAATGACATTACTCTGGTGATCGAACCTCTTAACGAACTCGTTGACCATGCGGGCTACTATCTTATTCGCAGCGATGAGGCATTTGATATCATCGACGAAGTGGGCAGCTCTCACGTGAAGGTGGTCTTCGACATCTATCATCAGCAGATCAGCGAAGGGCACCTGATTCAAAACATCACTTCGAACATCGAGAAGATTGGCCATTTCCACGCCGCCGGAAACCCCGGCCGAAATGAGCTGCAGCGTGGAGAGATCAATTACCCTCAAGTATTGCAGGCGATTCAGGAAACAGGATTCGACGGCTACCTCGGACTGGAATACTGGCCCCTTGATGAAGATTCCTGCCCTGCACTAAGTGAAGTCGCCACTTGGCTTCAAAGTTAAACACTATCAAGTCATCATGAAACCCTTCACGACGCTCCTTTTCTCCCTGCTGCTCTTCAGTTCGACAGTGCAGTCTGAGGCGGCCCCGAATATCATCACTGTATTTATCGATGACATGGGATACACCGATCTTTCGACTTTTGGCGGAAAGGTGGCGAAGACTGAGAACATTGACCGACTCGCTGCAGAAGGAATCAAGTTTACCAACTTTTACGTAAACTCTCCCATCTGTTCCCCATCCCGCACCGCCCTGACAACCGGACAATACCCACAGCGCTGGCGTATCACTTCCTATCTGGCGAAGAGAAGCCTCAACAAAGAGCGTGGGGTCGCTCAGTGGCTCGATCCGAAGGCACCGGTCCTCGCCCGTGAATTGCAGAAGAACGGTTATGCGACCGGACATTTCGGAAAATGGCACATGGGCGGTCAGCGCGATGTCGGCGAAGCGCCTTTGATAACGGAATACGGATTCGACAAAAGCCTCACCAATTTCGAGGGACTGGGGCCGCGCGTTATCGCCTGGAAAGATGCCTACGATGGGAAAAAGCCGAAGCTGCATGACCTGGGATCGAACACTCTGGGGCGCGGTCCAATTTTCAAAGAGGACCGGTCCGTGATCACTGCAGCATTCGTCAAAGGAGCACTAGAGTTCATTGACGATGCACAAAAGGAAGAAAAACCATTCTTCGTAAATTTATGGCCAGACGATGTCCATGGCCCCTGGTTTCCACCTGAAGTCCTCCGCGATGAAACCGACGGCACCAAGCGCGCACTCTACTACGCTGTGCTTGATGCGATGGACCAGCAGTTAGCTCCGCTTTTCCAACGAATCGAAAGGGATGAGAAACTGCGGAACAACACCCTTATCCTCATCTGTTCCGATAATGGTCACGAGGACGGTGCGGGTAGAAGCGATCCCTTGCGAGGGGCCAAGACCTGGCTCTATGAAGGCGGCATCCGTTCTCCTCTCATCGTGTGGGGACCGGGAGTGATCTCTCCCGATGCGGCAGGGACTGTGAACGAGCAATCGATTTTCTCCGCAATCGATGTGAATCGCTCTCTCTACGCCCTGACAGAAACACCACTCCCCGGGAAAGCCACGCTCGACGGGGAGGACGTGACCGAAACTCTCCTTGGGAAATCTGCGGAAGGTCGAAAAGCGCCGATCTTCTTCCGTCGTCCTCCGGACCGCCCCGGATTCGGACACGGCCTGCAAGAGGACAATCCCGATTTAGCTGTTCGTGACGGGAAGTGGAAATTTCTCATCAACTACGACAAGAGCGATCCTCAGCTCTACAATCTCGATAAGGATATATCCGAGTCCAAAAACCTCGTCGAAAAACACCCCGAAGTTTCCGACCGCCTCCAGAAAGCAATTTTCGAATGGAACAAGAATCTTCCCAAAGATGCGGGAGATCCGGACTTCCGGTAATTGCTCAGAACGTCAATCCGTCGCGAGACAGAATTGACGAACTTGCGGACGATGCCGAACATCAGTCCACAATTCTTTCTTAGCGATGTCTCGACTCCTTCTTTCCTTTCTCTCTCTAACTCTCAGCCCTTTGCTCCGGGCTGACGATTTTCCAACTCCTTACAATACCGAAGCTCCCGACGCTGCGCCCATGGACGCAGCTGAAGCGGCGAAGACGGCAAAGCTTCCGCCCGGGTTTCGCCTTCAGGTTTTCGCTTCCGAACCCGATGTTCAACAGCCAATCTCCATCTGCTTCGACGATGCCGGGCAACTCTGGGTAGCGGAGTGTTACACGTATGCCGAGCGCCCCAAAAGATGGGACACGGAACTCCGCGACCGAATTCTCGTTCTCAAAGACACTGACGGCGACGGCAAGTCCGATTCCCGCACTGTATTTTGGGATGAGGGTCAGCGCCTTACCAGTGTCGCTCACGGCCATGGAGGCGCATGGGCGCTCTGCTCTCCAAACCTTCTTTTCATTCCTGACAAAGACGGCGATCTCGTCCCCGATGGAGAACCTGAAGTAGTGCTCGATGGATTCGACTTTGAAAACATTGGACACAACATGGTCAACGGATTGAAGTGGGGCCCCGATGGCTGGCTCTATGGTCGACACGGCATCACTGCGACTTCACTCGTCGGAGCACCCGGCACCGCCGAAAACCAGAGAACAGCCCTGAACTGCTCCATCTGGCGATATCATCCTGAGTCAAAGAAATTCGAAGTATTCTGCCATGGCGGAACCAATCCCTGGGGACTCGACTGGGACAGCAACGGCCAACTCTTTTATACGAACACCGTCATTGGTCACCTCTGGCACGGAATTCCGGGTGGTTACTTCACTCGCATGTTCGGCGCGCATCTCAATCAACACGCTTATGAACTGATCCCTCACACCGCCGATCACTATCATTGGGACAAAGGTTCAGAAAAATGGAGTGATATCCGGGATGGAATCACCGGAACGACCTCATCCCTCGGTGGTGGCCACGCCCACATGGGATGCTTGATATACAAGGGCGGAGTCTGGCCAAAGGAATATCACGGGAAACTCTTTGCCTGCAACCTCCACGGACGCCGGGTCAACATGGACATCCTCAAACGCGAAGGCAATGGCTTCGTCGCCCACCACGGCAAGGATTTCCTAATGATGGAAGACCCCTGGTTCCGCGGGCTCGATTTGATCACCGGTCCCGACGGGCAGGTCTGGATGAATGACTGGTCTGATACCGGGGAATGCCACGATAACAATGCCATCCACCGGACCAGCGGACGGGTCTACCGAATTATCTACGAAGGTCCTGACGCCGGGAAGCCTACAAGCGGGATTCCCGGGTGGCTTTCAAACACCGGGGAATTCGAAAGCCTTCTGTCTTCCGAAGACGAAGCGAAGCGGGCCATAGCTATACGCAGAATGGCGGAAACGGACCCTGACAAGGAGGCACTTTTGAAAATTGCTGAAACCGATTCTTCCGGTCTCGTTCGATTGGAAGTCGCGTCCTCCCTGCAAAGGCTGCCCCTCTCCGAAAGGTTTCCCATTGCCGAAGCCCTTGCGTCCAGAGCCGATGATGCCGGGGACCGACAGCAGCCTCTCATGATCTGGTTTGGAATCGCAGAGGCGGTTCCGGAACATCCTGATCAGGCAGTCCAACTTGCTCTTTCTTCAAAAATACCCACCGTTCGCCGACTCATCACCAGACGTCTCGCCGAGGATCTTGAGAGTTCACCCGGTCCAGTGAACCAACTTATCAGCCTGGCATCAGGTACCGGCTCAGCCCTTATCCAAACGGATGTTTTAAAAGGATTGAACGAAGGTCTGCTTGGTTGGAGCAAGGCACCAAAACCGGCGGCCTGGGATACATTTGCCGGGAAGGCAAATTCAGAGGAGTCGAAAAAACTGGTCCGTGATCTTTCCATCCTCTTTGGAGACGGCCGTGCCCGCGATGAGTTGCTTGCCATTGCAGGAGACGCTGAAGCCGATCCCGGCGCCCGAAGAGCCGCTCTCGAAAGCCTGCTTCGCCAAGCGGACGAAGATTTACTTCCAAAACTCAAGCAATGGGTAAATGACAAAATCCTCTCCAATGAAGCGATTCGCGGCTTGGCTTCATACGACGAACCTGACATTCCCACACGTGTCATCGCCAGTTGGAAGAGAAATCTCGTCAACCGCCCCGCCGCCATCGATACCCTGGTTTCCCGGGCATCCTATGCCGGGGAGCTCCTCGATCAGATCGAAAAGAGTGACATTCCACGCACTGCGATTACGCCCTATCAAGCACGTCAAATCAATAACCTTGGTGATAAAAAACTGAATACCCGGCTCGGAAAACTTTGGGGCGAGGTCCGGGAAACACCGGAAGAAAAGAAGAAAGAGCTGACGAAGTGGAAGTCGCTCCTCACAAGCGCGACAATCAAAGAAGGAAGCGTAGAAAAAGGCCACGTGGTTTTCCAACAAGTCTGCGCCGCTTGCCACAAACTCTATGGGGAAGGCGGAGCACTCGGACCTGACCTCACCGGAAGCGACAGACACAATATCGACTACCTTCTGGAAAACACGGTCAACCCCAACGACATTGTTCCTGCCGACTATCAGCTCACGGTGTTCACCCTGAAGGATGGACAGGTAATCTCCGGAGTCGTGCCGGAAGAAAATGAACGTGTCGTCACGGTGCAGACTCCGACAGGAATCAGCACGGTCAATGTCGCCGACATTCAGGAGCGGCAAAAGCTGGCTTCATCTCTCATGCCTGAAGGCCTGCTTAAGGCAATTGGTCAAGATTCTGTCAAAGACCTGATGGCCTATCTCATGAGCAAGTCAGCACCGAAAAACTAGGGAACAGCCCGATGGTGAAAAAATTAATACATCTCCCGTTCTTCGCGATCCTCCTTATCATCTCTTCCCCGGTCCAGGCAGAGTCAGGCCTACCTAACATTGTTTTAATTCTAGCTGACGACATGGGCTGGGGCGACCCTCAGTGTTATCAATCCGATTCGAAAATCCCGACACCAAACCTTGATCGCCTCGCAGCCGGAGGAATGCGATTTACGGATGCTCACACACCCAGCTCCGTTTGCACCCCCACTCGCTACACCCTCCTGACAGGTCGCTATTGCTGGCGCACCTCATTGGAAAAAGGAGTCCTCGACGGCTTCGGCCCACCGCTCATCAAGAAAGGAGAAGACACGCTCGCGTCTCTCTTGAAAGGTGCCGGATACAACACCGCCTGTGTCGGAAAATGGCATCTCGGGATGCAATGGCACGACAAGGATGGCGCTCCCCTCGGAGAGCGGGGACCTCAGCGCTTCCGCCCCGGAGACAATGTGGACTTTGAGCGCGATATCACTGGAGGTCCCGTCGACGTGGGCTTCGATCGCTATTTTGGAATTTCCGCATCCCTCGACATGAGCCCCTATCTCTACATTCGTGACCGGAGAGCGGAAACATTGCCGACGGAGTGGCACGAGGAAATCAAAGGCACCCTGTTTATGAACGGAGTCTCCGGAGTAAAATCTCCCGGATTCGATGTTCATGAGGTCTTACCCCGATTCGGAGATGAGGCCGTCTCGATCATTCAGGAGAACGCCGGAAAAGAAAACCCGTTCTTTCTCTACATGCCACTCAACTCTCCTCACCTTCCAGTATCGCCGTCCGCCAGCGTCAAAGGGAAAAGCAAAGCTGGAGACTACGGGGATTTCGTCTGGGAAACAGATCAGGTTGTCGGACGCGTGCTCGATGCACTGGACCAGACAAAGGTTAAGGACAACACCCTGGTCCTGTTCACGAGCGACAATGGCGGGCTCTGGCACTGGTGGGATTTCCGGGCGGACGATGATGGTGGAAAAGCTCCGTCGACTGGCCGTGGAGAATACGTCAAACAATTCGGTCATCAGAGCAACGCCGACTGGCGCGGCACCAAAGCAGATATTTACGAAGGTGGGCACCGGGTTCCCTTCATTGTGAATTGGCCTTCTCAGATAAAAGCCGGCCAGGTTGTCGATACTCCGGTCGAACTCACAGATGTTTATGCCACGATTTCAGAGATCACCGGCCAGAAAAAAAAGGGCAACTCGGGGATGGACAGCTTTTCCTTTATGCCCGTTTTGAAAGGTAAGGAGGACACTTCCACCCGCCCCTTTCTTGTTCATCATTCCTTAAGCGGAATGTTCGCCATCAGGAAGAAGGGATGGAAGTTGATTGAAGGTCGGGGATCCGGTGGTTTTACGCGCCCCAGAAAGAAAGAGGAAATCGGGAAAGACCTGTCCGGCGGCCAATTGTATGACCTCTTGAGGGACCCAAAGGAGCAAAAGAATCTCTGGGACGAGCAAGCTGAACAAGTCAGCAATTTGAGTAGCCTTCTATCAAAAATCAAAAACACATCGGCGACATCCGCAGCTCAATAATAAACTTTCACGATTTCCGGGTGACTTTCATCCGGGTTAGGTGAGTCTCTGATAATCAGGAACCAATCATTCCTCTCATACAATGAAAAATCTACTCACACTATCACTTCTCGCAGCAACGGCTTTCGCCTTCACTTCTTGCGACAAAGCCGCCTCACTCGCCAGCGGTGCAGACGCCATAAAAAACCTGGGATCAGCGGTAACTAATATCACCGGAGCCATGGGCAGCATCACTGACAAGGCCAGCGCCGAAGGTGCGGTATCCAAACTCGAAACTGCCGGTTCAACGCTTGAAAGCCTGGTTGGAAAAGTGGACGCCCTTCCTGCGCCGATAAAAGACCAGATCAAAGGCAAAGCCGAGGAATTCACCGCAAAATTCGACGCACTGGTCGAAAAAGTAAAAGCTATTCCCGGTGTTGGCGGCGTCATTGAAGGTCCTGTCGAAACGATTCGCGGCCACCTGACCGCTCTTTCAAGCTGAGCGTTACAAACTTTTAATTCTCCTGCGATCACCTCGATCCGCTTCGGCGGACCGGGGTGTTTTCTTTTCCGGCCTCAACTTCCCCTTTTCTTTGATTTGCAGATGCTCACCGACTCCATACTGTTAAATCGATGACCAAGCCCTGTTTAATCGTCTTTGCCGCTCTTCTCACCCTTTCGTCAGCTTTCGCAGACAAACCCAATGTCCTTCTCATCCTGGTCGATGACTTGAAGCCTGCCCTGGGATGCTACGGAGACACCACTGCTAAATCTCCCAACATCGATGCTCTGGCAAAACGCGGAATGCAATTCGACAAGGCCTACTGCAACCAGGCCGTATGCGCTCCTTCGCGTTTCACATTAATGTTAGGATCCCACTCCACTTCGACCGGGCTGTATGGCCTTGGCAGCCCACTTCGAAAGATCCTGCCAAATGCCGTCACCATACCTCAGCACTTCGCCAAACATGGTGGTTATCGCACTGAGTCTCTTGGTAAAATCTTTCACATTGGACACGGCAACAATGGAGACCCCGATTCGTTTTCCATTCCACACTTCAAAGAAAAGGTCATTGAGTATGTCGATCCTGCCAGTAAACCCGATGGGGAAATTACTCGGGAGGAAGCGATGTTCCAGAATAAGAAGGTGGCGAACTTCAATTCACTTCCACGCGGCGCCGCCTTTGAATCTCCCGACGTCGAGGATGAGGCCTATGCTGACGGACGCGTGGCACAAGAAACAATAAAACGCCTCGCCCAAGCAAAAGAGCGAATCGAAAAGGACAGCACCCCATTCTTCATCGCTGCGGGATTCGCAAGACCTCACCTCCCCTTCTCCGCTCCTCAAAAATACTGGGACCTCTACGATCCTGACAAACTCCCCATGCCACGAAGCAGCGAGCTACCGATTGGCTCCCCTCCTGTCGCAGGAAAACGCGGTGGCGAAATTCGAAACTACTTCCCTGTTCCCGACAAAAAGGACCCAGCCCAAATTTCTGATAAACTCTCGCGGGAGTTGATTCACGGATACTATGCGAGTGTGAGTTATGTCGATGCTCAGATCGGCAAAGTCACCAAAGCTCTGGATGAGCTGGGACTGGCCGAAAATACCATCGTCGTCCTCTGGGGAGATCATGGTTTCCATCTCGGTGACCTCGGCATCTGGACAAAACATACCAACTATGAAGAGGCTAACCGAATCCCGATTATCTTTGCCGGACCGGGCGTCTCTTCCGATCACTCACCCTGTCGATGGCCGGTAGAAACTGTTGATATATTTCCGACTCTGGCGGAATTGGCGGGACTCCCCAAACCGGTCGGTCCACAACCCATCGACGGACAAACCCTGACTCCGTTTTTCAAATACTTTCATTCTGATCAACTCGCGATGGCCGGGGTCAGAGACCATGCTTATCACGCCTACCCGAAGGCCAAACTCGGCCGGGCAATCCGGACGGACCGCTATCGCATGGTCGAGTGGAAAAAGCCCGGTGCGGCCCAAAACACAGCCGAGTATGAACTCTACGACTATCAGTCCGGCCCCGGAGAATCCCGAAACCTTGCAGCTGAGCTCCCTCAAGTTCTCGAACGACACAAGGCTATTCTGGCGAGTTATCCGGAAGCCGTCCCAAGGCCGAAGAAGAAGTAAGCCCCATTACTCGTTTCGGGAAGTTTCCGCCTGAATCCCTGCGGACATCGCCACGCTACTAACTTTTTAGTAGACAAACCTACTAAGTTGTTAGTAGAGTGTTAAACCATGGCGGAAAAATCGAAACCTGTGAAGTCTCCACCCCTTCCCAAACCGACAGGACGGGAAATGGAAATCGTCAACGTTCTCTGGGAAATTGGAACAGGCTCTGTCCGGGATGTCTTGAAGAGACTCAACGAGAATCGGAAGCCCCCACTTGCCTACACCACTGTCCTGCGCTTTCTCCAAATCATGCGCGAGAAAGGACTCGTCACCCGCGAGGAAGGAGAACGGGGACACATTTATAAAACCAGTGTCACAGCCGAGAAAACGAAACGCCAACTTGCCCACGATATTCTGGAGAAAGTTTTCTCAGGATCCACTCACGACCTGATTCTTCATGCTTTGGGTGGGAGAAAAGTCTCTAGCGACGAACTTCGTGAAATCAAAAAACTAGTTATCAAGATAGAAAAGGAGGAATCAAAATGATCGAGTCATTACCACACATTTCAGAAGCCATCGCCCACGCTGTCCTGAAGTCTCTTTGGGTAGGATCCGGTATTGGTGTCTTCAGTATATTGATCACTGGATTATTAAAATCCCCTTCGACAAGGCATTTCATCTCTCTTTTGGCAATGCTCTCTATCGCCAGTCTGTTTTTAACTTCGTTCATCAAAGGACTGGCACCTCCACTTTTTGAGGGACCCAAAACTGAAGTACGCACTGCTCCAAATCAGGAAAGCCCAAAGGAATCTGCTTTCTCTCACATCGCTGAAAGTCCGGAGTCAATTTCCCCCGATCCGAAAGCCGAAAACAAAATTGCAGGAGAGTTAGGGCAGATCGGCCAAGCTGAAACCTTTTTTATCAGGGCAGAGCATTGGATCGCAGGACTCTGGATTATCGGCGTTTTCATTCTCAGTATCCGTCATTTCGCTGCCGGGTTTCTCTTAATGCGCTGGAGGAGAGAAGGAACCACAGCCCCTTCTCCGGAGCTTCTTCGCTCGGCAAAGCGAATCGGCAAACAACTACAACTCGGCTTACAGATTCCCATTCGGATCTCCTGCAAAGTGGCAACCCCTATCCTGACAGGAACCTTCAAACCGCTTATTCTACTTCCGCTGTCCGTTGTCAATGGGCTTACCGCGGACGAGGTCTCAGCGATCATCGCCCATGAGCTCGCCCATTTGAAGAGAAGGGACAGCTGGACCAACGCAGTGCAGATCACCATCGAGACGCTCCTGTTTTTTCACCCGCTAGTATGGTGGCTCGGCCGACGCATGAGAAATGATCGCGAACTGGCGGCTGACGATCTTGTTTTGAAATGCGGGACGGAGAAAGCGGTGTTTGCCCGAGCTCTCACTGCCCTGGCCGAACTTCAAATCGACGCCCCTGCTCCGGCCCTTGCCGCATCCGGCGGATCACTTCTTCGTCGAATCCAGCGTATCGCCAGAAAGGAACATTCACCACCCCGCCCTACAATTTTTGGCGGAACGGCTCTCACCGCCCTTGTCCTCTTTGCGACCGCTCTCTTTTCTTCAACTCTGCTCTTCGCCCAAACGGATACAGTTATTAATGTTTCTCCGGGCCAGTCTATTCAGGATGCCATTGGTAAAGCATCACCAGGATCTGTCATTCAACTTCTCGAAGGAGAATATACAGGACGACTCCGGATCTCAAAATCACTGACCTTGAAGGGTGCAGGATGGGAAAAAACGAAAATCCTGCCTCCGGATGATGGGGAAATTGTATCCACGATCCAAATCAAAGACGCCAAAAAGTTCGCATTGGATGGAATTCGGGTCTCCCCGAATGAAGCACCGGGCAAACCGGGAAAGATCAAGAACGACTATACTATCCTGATAGAGAATTCTACGGGTTCAGTGACAAATTGCGCCATCGTCGGCCCTGGAACCAATGGAATCGTTGCCAGAGCCGGATCTGAATTGATGATGTCCAAATCTCTCGTCGTAGCATTTTGGGGCACCGGTGTTGCAGTCTCCGGAATGGGTGAAGAAGAGAAAGCCTCACGCCTTCACCTCAAAGATTCGGTAGTCCGAAGCTGCAACCACCGGGGTATCACCCTGGGACGGGGTTGCGACAATTCAATCATAGAAAGAAACTGGATCTCGGGATCGGCCTGGCACGGAATCCGGTATGACCACGCTTCTCCCCGTATCGAGAGGAATGTCATTTTCGACAATGCCCGCAGCGGAATCTACGCATCCGGGACAAGCTCAGCGAGGGTCCTGAAAAATCTATTCGCTGAGAATGAAATGAATGGTATTTCCTGCTGGTACAACAACACCGACACTATTCGTGAAAATATATTTGTAGAGAACACACGCGAAGCAATCGGGGTACTCGGAGATTCCAAACCTGAAATCGATAGCAACTGGTTTCTTGATCAGGACACTGGCATCAAATGCAGTTTCATCTCCGGTGATAGTAAAGACCCTCCATCTGTTGGCAATCCAAAGGTGACGGCCAATCTATTTCTCAATGTCGAACAGGCACTGATCTCAAAAACAGAGCAGCAGACTTTACCCGAAGGAAACCAGACAGCCGACAATACGGCCGAGGAGGAGTGGACAGAACGACTCATCGATTTCGGACCAGCCGCAGGTAGCGACCAGATTGTCGCATACGTCCTTCCCGGAGGCCCGGCCAATCTGATCGGAGGCACCCCCTTCCCGAGGCTCCTCCCGGAAGAAAAGCGTTTTCAACTTTCACCACCTTCCCGGAAGAAATCAGCTAAAGAGCCGACCCGGGAGGAGATCCAAAAATCCTACGAGTCTGTACAACCCTGGATCGACGACGCCTTCCAGCTTAATGATCCCGCTACTCGTGACCTGGCGATCGAGTCCGTGCGTAAAGCAATCGGATCGAAAGACAGGAAGGAAACTCGCAAAGGATTATTGGCCTTCAACCGGCTCGAGCCGATCCGTTTCGACAAGGCATCGTTTCACGACATCATCCTTCCCTACCTCGATTCTGATGAAGTGTTCCTTAGGAAGACATCGATCATCGCCCTCGGAATTTCAGGACTTCAGGACGGTGACCTCGATAAACTGATTTCCATGGTCGATGATCCGTTTAAAGAGGTCCGGGAGAATCTGTCCTGGCAGATAGTGCAAGGTGCAAAAAATGATCTCACCGGAAAAGCCGGCGCTGCGATTCTTAAACTACTCGAAGACAATGACTACCGATTCCGCAAAACGGTGATGAATCACATGTGGGGTGCAAAGCTTTCCCCGAAACTGGAAACAAGAATCATCGAGCTGAGCCGTCTACCCGAGTCCAGTTACGACGCGCTCTACTACGCACTCAGTACCCAGGCTAACAAATCGAAAGCGTCTGTGGAAAGGCTCATTGAGTTCCTTCCTGATCAGGACACCGTCAACGTCGGTCACCGCGCAGCGTGGGGTCTCGGTCAGGGTGTAGCGAAAAGCGAACACAGCATGATCGCAAACGCCGCATTCGCCCTCGTGGAAGGTCGCGAAGGAGGACTCTACCGGGACGGAATGTCCTTGCTGAAGAAATACGTCAGTGCCGAACAAAAATCCAAGATCGAAGAGCTCCTCGCCAAGCCGGGAGTAGGAGGTGAATTCCGGAAAGAACTGGAGGCATTGCTTAAATCCCTTCCATGACCAATTTTTTCACGCGGGAGAAATGCTCAGTCAGGTCGTGATGTCTTTCTACGCTTGTGAACGCCGTATCGATCGCATTCCGGTCACCGATTCCAATCAGGGTGTGGATTAGCTTGTCTTCGATCTGTGGATCCACGGCTTTCGAACACAAGGCAGTCACCAGATCCGGGACGGCTTCCACCTTCCCTATTTTACTGAGGGCGCCGATTGTTTCAAAACGTAGAGCGCCCGAAGCGTGGTAAAGGTTTTTCCTCAAAGCGGTCAGCGCAGCCTTGTCGCCCACTTTTGATGCCGCATGCGTCGCTGCGATCCTCACTTTCACTTCGGGATCCTTCAGTGCTGCCCGGATCAAAGGGAAAGATTTCTTATGTGCTGTATTCGAAAATATTTGTAGAACCAGACATCTGGAATTTGCATTCGCATGTGACTCCAAAACAGTAGAAAGAGATTCGAAACTGTCGTCAATCCGGGATACAAGGAGAAGAGCCGATTTTTCCCTGACCGCCAGGCGTTTGTCATCCAGCCGTGCGCACAAGGTTTCGGGCGACACACCTTCCCACAACAGCTCATCTCCCCGCCAGTCAGTGATATGGTCATAAGTCCCCGCTCGCCGAATTCTGTAAACAGCGCCCGCCCTTTCTTCAGCCGCTCCCGAATCAACAACTATCAGTGAACCGTCGGCGTCTTCGATAACACGAACGAATGCCCCCTTTCCGCCTTTGATCGAAAGAAACCCGGAGGCTTCAATTTGGGGAGCCAACTCTGCAATCGAACAGGTCAACTTGTGCAACACAGGGGCGTCCTGTTCGCTTGCAAAATAATGGGTGCCTCTCATTCTTGAAAAGTTCAATGCCTCCCCATCCGACTGATAAGAAATGATATCCCGGGGAATGACCGGCAGAAGTGAATCATTCGGTATTTCTCTTTGCGGGAGCAATTCAGGCGCATCTCCCGCCTCTGGAACCCCACCGTTTTCGACATCCACCTTCTTCCATTCTCCTGAAATTTTCACAAAGAGAAAACCTCCTTCCCAATGGAAATTCTCAAGAGGCTCACTCATCGCCGGAAGCTCTGACATTCGGTCGAAAAGACCATCATCATTCGAATCTTCCAGAATACGCACCTGACCCGCACCGTTTCTATTCTCGCCGACATAGAGCCGCCCTTTTTCGTCAAGGCATGCGGTAACAGGTTTGTTGACGAAAGGTGGAGCTGCAGCCACTTCCACAGCAAGTCCGTCAGGGATCGAGATCGCGGGCGGAATGTAGTCAGGATCGAAAGGATTGTAAGGATAGCCGCGTTTTTCCACCATGGTGCGATAGCGCTCCGCGGCATGATCCCCCATCACAATATTGTGGGTCTGTGATTCGCCACCGTTCCACATATCGTGTTTCGGAAGCTTGTGCTCCGAGAAGAATTTCTGCAATCGCTCCTTCAGCTCATCGCGGGTCGGTTGATGACCGGGGTCTTTATAAAGATTCACCGTCTCGCCGGGATCACTTTTTAAATCATACAATTCGTCATGAGAATTCAACGCACTCATTTCCCCCTGAGTATCGATACGCTCGATCAATTTCCAGTCAGCGGTCCTGATCGATCTCGTGTTCTCGTAGTCGCCAAACACGGCCCTCTTCGGATCCGCCTTTTCACCTCCTGACAAAACACCCGACAAGTCACGCCCCGGAAGAGGGTTCGACTCTGGTATATCACTCTCCAGGCCGGCGATATTCATGATCGTCGGAAAAAGATCCACCTGTGAAACCAACTCATCGACTCGTTGGTTCGCCTTCACTTTTCCGGGCAGGCGAATAATCATAGGAACCCGCAGAGTGACGTCAAACAAATGTAGAGGCCGGGTGTGATCTCCCATTCCCCAAAGATTGTTCTGACCACACCCCAGCCCCTGGTCACCTGTGAAAATCACGAGAGTCTCCTTTTCCGTCCCGCTCTCCCTGATCGCCTCAAGAACCCGTCCGACACCATCATCCACACCAGACACCTCTGCTGCGTACCTGCGAAAGGCATCGAGGTTGTTCACGTATCCCCGATTTGGAAACTGCCAGGGGCGGGTCACAACTCTCGGGAACGAGGGCAGCAGGTGATCCCCATAAAAATCGGCATGGCGATTTCTGATTGGCTCCAACAAAAGAGGAGAAAGCCCATAGGGACCATTGTAGGCAAGATAGAGAAAATACGGCTCCCGCTCTCCAGGTTTGGAAGTCTGCTCTTCGATAAATCCGACAGCGCGGTCCGTCCAGAGATCCGTCATGTATTGCGGCTCCACCCTCACCTCGCCGTTCTCGATAATTTTCGCCCCATAAAATGTCGAAGTCGAACCGACCGGCATCGTCACCCACATGTCATCCAACCCCTCCTGGGGTTCGAGGTTTTTTCCAAGATGCCATTTCCCTGACAAGCCACAAGAATAGCCATTGGCCTTCAAAATTTCGGGAATCGACTCAAACTCACCCAGAAGATTATAGGCTTTCGGCCCCATCATGAACGGCCCGTCTGTCGGTGTCATCACTCCGTGCTGCGAAGGCATCAGGCCGGTCAGAATCGAGGCACGGGTGGGAGAGCATACCGGGTTCACCGCATAGGCTTGAGAAAAAAGAGTTCCGTCTTTAGCCATCTGATCGAGGTGCGGTGTTCGAATATCTTCGTTCCCATAGCACCCCAGAGTCCAAGCTCCGTGGTTATCTGTCAGGATCAGAACAATGTTCGGGCGCTCGTCGGCTCCGAATGACTTCCAGGAAGAAAGAGCGAGCGTCAGAAAAACGAAAAGAAAGCGGGGAAAAGTCATCTGTATGATCAGGATACCCACCTTCCCACTTCCCGACATAGCGAATGCGCGTATCGGAATACAACGAATCCCATTGACCGTATCCCCGCCATCCGCAACAGTTTCATTCAGGTCATCCGCCATGAACCATTACCGATCATCCGCCTTCATCATTTGTCTTCTGCTGGCTTGTTCCTTTTCCAGAGCCGACGAAATCCCTCTCAATTTGAAAAAGGAAAACCTGGTCGCCTGGTGCATCGTTCCCTTTGATGCCAAAAAGCGCGGACCTGCTGAACGCGCAGAAATGCTGAAGGACCTTGGACTGGGAAGCTCAGCTTATGATTGGCGCAAGCAACACATTGGCGAATTCGAGGAGGAGATTCTTGAATACAAGTCCAAGGGCATTGAATTCTTCGCCTTCTGGGGAGGACACGAGAACGCCTACTCTCTTTTCAAAAAACACGGAATCCAGCCGCAGATCTGGAGAACAGCACCTTCTCCAGAAGCGGACTCTCAGGAGGAAAAGGTCACCGCGGCAGCGAACAGCCTTGAACCACTCGCGAAGGAGGTCACGGAAGCAGGATCCAGCCTGGGACTTTACAATCACGGCGGCTGGGGCGGACATCCGGACAATCTTATCGCCGTTTGTGCCGAGCTTCGGAAGCGAGGATATCCAAAGGTCGGAATTGTTTACAATTGGCACCACGCCCACGACCTGATCGATCAGTGGGGAGAAGTGATTGAAAAACTGAAGCCCTATTTGCTGTGTCTGAATCTTAACGGGATGAATGACAATGCTCAGCCGAAGATTCTACCACTGGCGCAGGGAGCACACGAAAAAGCGATGCTTGAAACCCTTCTCCGAAGCAAATACAGCGGGCCCGTCGGTATTTTGGATCACCGGAACGAAACCGATACTCGACTCAGTCTTCAAGACAATCTTGATGGGCTGACCTGGCTGTTGAAAGAGATCTCCGAACCCGGTTCCGGGGGAGACAAACCCACACCGAAAGCCAAAGACATTTCTAAGCCACAGTGAACCGTCTTGCTAAAGCATTGACATCGGCGTATTCGCCGCCGGACTCACAGAATTCCGAGTTGCGAACAAGAGCTAGATTCGGACTTCACCGATATGCTGACGATCCTGTGCAAATTCAACCATTAGAAACCCGGAGCCTTATTGTAGTGGTTGATTCACAGGTGATACTCCAAGGTGTGGAACTATGAATCAGACCACAATCACCGACATCAATATTCCCTTCGGCCGAATGGTCGCCATCATCATCAAGTGGATGCTCGCCTCCATTCCGGCAATCATCATCATGTATGCGGTCATGGCATTCATTATGTTTGCAATCATTGCGATCTTCGGCGGAGTTATCGGAGCAAGCGGAATCCTGGACAATCTGGAGACTCTTTCCACCCCGCCTGCAATCGAGGCGCCTGAAGCGCAGTAATATCAAATGAACGAGCCTTGCCGCTCAGTCAGTTCCAGCCTTCGTGATCTTCAGGAGCGAGGCCCGAAACTTTTCGGGCTTCGCAATTGAAGACCAGGCCCGAAATTCTCATCAGGTCATCCATTTGTTCCGCACTCAAATGGTATCCACATAGGTGGAGATTGGGTCCGTCTGCCCGCAGCCAGTACGCTGCCGAAAAGTGAATCCCTGAAACCGGTTCCGGAAGATTGAACAACTTGGCATTGATCGTCATTCCATCGCCGTCCCTCGGATTCTCCACAGCATACTCCACCATCGCTTTTCCCATAGGCTCTCGATCAGATTTCCGGAAACAAATTCTCGATACCTGTTCGTGAGTAGGCCATCCCACGACCTTTGACTCTTTCTGAATGACTCCCCAATCGATCATCCCTTCTTCAATTCCAAAATAGTCCAGAGATTGGGTGACCAGATCACTCATGAACGGGAGAAGACTTTCGATCAAATCGGCGCCACTCCCATTCGGTTTCTCCCAAAATAACTTCATCTTGGGAAGGTCAATTTCGGAGGAGCGATAGCCCTTCGACAAAAGTCTCTTCTCGTAGTCATGGAGTTCTCTCATGCCAGATGAATCTCAGGGGAAAAAAGGCGGAGACTCTGACTGAACCTTTTCCTCAATAATATCCTTCAAGATGGAAGCGTTTCTAAGCACTGCACGCTCGATAAAGGCATCCCCTTTTTTGGCAGTGGCCATTGCCGGCTTCTGGTCCTCCTGATCGGTCCACATTTCCGTTCTTACATTTTCCGGGAATGCCGCCAAACCAACCGATGTTTCAAACTCCTGTGCATGCCCCGGTAAGTCATGCGGCAGTCGCTTCCCACTATCGAGAAGTTCCTCAGCGTCCTCCTGAGTATATACGTCCCAATAGCTTCGAAAATGGAGATTCACTCCTTTGAATTCCCGCAGATACTGATCCCATACCCCACTGATTGGAGCGACATTCCCTCCGTGCCCATTCAAAACCAGCACATTCTTGAAACCAGCCATCACCCTGTCTCTTATACACATCTGACGCTGCCGACGAAGAGGATAGTGTAG
>CAJXQE010000090.1 GCA_913058215.1 uncultured Verrucomicrobiales bacterium | reverse complement strand
ATCTACACTATCCTCTTCGTCGGCAGCGTCAGATGTGTATAAGAGACAGGAGCAAAAGAATGCAGGTGACTGTATCGATAGTACCAGCCCCGATCATCCAAGAGGTAGAGCACATCGTATCTCGGCTGCACTGGTGAACCAGCCGCGGGTTCGTGACCGGAAAGAATTCGGTTCCCTGCGGACACAATGAGGGCGTCGGTGGCGGCAACAACTTCAGTGAGGGCTTCGCACCCTCCAAGGTCGAGTCCGGCATGATAATAGAGTTGCCCGTTTGGGCGTGCTGAGACCGGCTCGTTGGAAAAAGCGGTGTGGCTGGCGAACCAGCGTTGCTTGAGCGGATAGCCGAAAGTCCCGCGATCAATCCACTGCGATTTCGCACCCCAGACTCTGATGCGTGCGTCCTTTTCAAGAGCCCAGTGATCAATGTGGCTGCTGTCGCGAAGCCCGCCGGTAACAGGGCAGTCGAGCTGAACTCCGTTGGCTTCCAATGGTAAGCGATACATTCCGGCGACCAGAGTTAGCTTTTTTTCATCAAGGGTGAGGGTGATTTCCGGTCGGGAAATCTCTCCCCAGACTTTCCCTTTGGGCTCACTTACAGAAATCAGGGTCAACATCGCACCCGACCGGGTTTGGACAGTTTCGCCGATACTCAGATCAAACGTTTCGAAGAGTGCAGGTCTCTTCTTTTCTTCACTCAAAGCAGAGTGAGGGACTAACAAATAAATCAAAAGTAAGGAATGGAAGATCAACTTCATGGCTTGAATCATTTTCTTCCAATGCATGGAGGCTTATCAAGCAGGTGCATGGCCGGAATCGCGGAGAGATGTATCGTGACAGGATTGGAAGAACACTCTGACGGATTGCTGATTTATCGTTCGGTTGCAGGACGCGCTTGCCTGGTATGGAGATGCTGATTAGGATCAGGGTACAATGAAGCAACTCTTCCGCGAATTCGACTTCACCAAGGTTGGATACTACCAATCGATACTCGAATCACAGGGCGTTGAGACCTTCGTGAAGAATCGCGATGTCTCCGGGCTTGCCGGTGAAGCTGCGATCATGCCGGAACTTTGGCCGACACTTTGCGTGGTCAAAGATGAAGACTACGATCGGGCGATGCAGATGATACGGGAAAGTGTCACTGAAGACTCAGAGAAATCAGATTATGACGTGAAGTGCCCGAAATGCAGCGAAGAGAATCCCGGGAATTTTGATCTCTGTTGGTCCTGCGGTGAGGTGATGGCTGGTGAATAGTGATTGGTAATATGGAACAAGGTGATGCATCGAATCCAGTTTGGTTGATTCTTGGAATCCTTGTCGGCTTTGTCGTCGTGTTTCCTCTTTTCTGGTGCGGCGTTGTCGCTCTTCTCGGTTTCGTCGGAGGATGGAGGTCACTGGCAAAACACTATCGAGCAGGGAACCGGCCGGTAAGCGGAATCCGCGCCAACCCGGCGCGGAGCATGATCGGTTTCGTCAGCTACCGCAACATCATCGCGATCCATTTTACCCCGGAGGGATTCTTTCTCGAAACCATGCCCCTCTTTCGGGTCGGGCATCCGAGGCTCTTCATTCCGTGGGCAGATGTTGTCGGGCGAAAGAGGACCCGATGGTTCTTCTATACAAGTGAGAGCCTGCTCATCGGTGATCCGAAAGTCGGTCTCATTACTCTGCCTGCAAAACTGATGGATGCCCATGGACCTTCTCCAGCTCAGTCCGAATGAAGATCAGCGAAACCCGGAAGCTTACTGCGGAAAATTTTCCTGATCGTGCGAGATCTCTGGCTTCCTGCTATCCGGAATTGGACGCAATTATTAACAGGCACGGAGTCCCTGAATTCTGGAATCGTCCGACCGGGTTTAAAACTTTAGTCCGGATCATTTTGGAACAGCAGGTTTCTCTGCTCGCGGCCGAACGGGCATTCGAAAGAATTGAAGCTGGCCTCCCAGAACTGAGTTCTTTGACGGTCCACAAAGCAGGCATTATCGGACTGCGGCAGCTTGGAATTACCCGTCAAAAATCCCGGTATATTTTCGAGTTAGCCAAATCGATTGAAGAAGGAATTCTGAATCTGAACCGCCTGGAAAAGCAAAGCGATGAATCTGTTTTCGAAAAGCTTACCCAATTACCCGGGATCGGTCCATGGACTGCGAAAGTCTATTTGCTCTCTGCGCTGTGCCGCCCCGATGTGTGGCCTCCCGGTGACCTGGCCTTGAACAAAACGATCCGGAGACTCATGCCCGATGCCGGGGAGGAATTGGAGCGAAGCGGTGAACGCTGGGCGCCGGAGAGGGCGGTAGCCGCACGCCTGCTTTGGCATGAGTATTTGAGCTGAACCCGGAAGCTATATTCGATTCTCGAGTCGCAGCACCTTTGATTCCAAAACTTTTCTGTACTAACAAAAACACTTATGAAGCGCCCTTCCATACTTTTTCTTTACGCTCTAACATTCGGTCCAATACCTGGAGGCCTGGGGGCAAAAGATCATCAGCCGGAGCTTCCAGCTCTGAAGAAAGAAGTTTCTGAAGTGAAAGCAATTGTGCCCGGAGGGTGGATGATCCTTGCTCAGGCCTCAGGCGATTTGAATGGAGATAAGAAGGACGATCATGTTGTGATCTTAAGCTCTTCAGATACTCAAAATGACGATGTGAATTTTCAACGTATTCTTATCGTATTGCTCGACGAAGGGGGATTGCTAAAGGTTGATGCGGTAAGTCAGAAATCGGTCCTGTCGAGATTCTCAGGAGGCATCTGGGGAGATCCTTTTGAAAGCCTCAAGATCGAGCGGGGGACTTTCGTTATCTCCCATTATGCAGGTTCCCGCAATCGGTGGGGGTTCCGGCATCGCTACCGATTTCAAGATGGCGGGTACTATTTGATCGGTCGAACAGAATATTCGCATGATACGCTCTCGCCTGAGTCTGAAGAGAAAGACGAAAATCTGATTACCGGTCGAGTCATTGAGACGAAGGTCGATGAGAAGGGTGAGAAAACTCGAACGGATCAGAAATTGAAACCCCGTCCTTTGATTCCACTGGGGACTGGGAAATTTGATGAAGACGGCTTCTTGGAGTTGCCTTGAAGCTCGAATGTCGGCGCCTTCGGAATCCCTCTAACTTTTCCCGCTCAGGGATACCAGCACAGCTCCGGCAATCGCCAGGGCTACGCCCAGCATTTTTCTCGTTGTCATTTTCTCTTTGAGAACCAGCCACGCTAACAAGATAATAAAGACTGTCGACATCTGATTGTAGATGGCAGCCCGTCCAACGGTTTCGTACTTGAATCCGGCGATCCAGAAAAGGGTCGCTAGAAAAGGACCCAGCAGCGCCATCGGGACAGTAAACTTCCAGGCCTCACGACGGCGGAATCCCAGAGTGATGGCGCTTCTTTCGCCCTTGATGAGTGCGTAGAGAGCGAGGGCTGCTGTAGCGACAACAAAGCGAAAACCGGCCACCCATACGAGAGAGGTTTCACGAAAGACATCGCGAACCATCAAGATGCCGACGGCCATGATGATGTGGGCACCGGCAGCGAGGAGGGTTCCGGTGATGAGGTCGCGAGGTTCCTTAATTTCTTTGGTTCGAACCATGCCGACGAAAACTCCGGTGACTACGATTGCACCCCCGAGGAGTTCAAGAGCGCTGAGTCCTTCGCCGAAGAGAAGGAACCCGACAAAGGCGACCGAAGGAGCGTAGATGCAATCAGCCAGGGCTTGAAGGCTTGCGCCGAGCCGGTTGAGGGCGGCCGCGAAAAGAGTATCCGCGATGGAGATTCCGAGGACTGCGCTGATGACCAGCCGCAACCACGCCATTGTTGAGAGATCCGGTATCCACGGGCCCCCCTGAATTACGAGGACGGCAATAAACCCGAAAATCGCGACAAAACTTTTGAAAAGAGTCAAGGGCAGCGGCGGGATCGTGAATCCACTGATCCGCATCAGGATGACCGAAAAGGACCAGAAGAAACCCGATACGATCGCGCAGATGTCGCCGGTGGAAAGCATCTTGAATTGATAGTCGTGAACAATGATGTGCGCACGGTTTTTTGTGTCATGAGATGGTCACTATGAATATCTGATTGCCGAAGCCTGTACTGGGGAGAGATCCTCCGGTCTTGCTTTGCCGGCAATTCCGGTATCCACTCTCCCATGAATCGATCACTGGTCAGAATTGTTGGGAGTCTTGTGCTCTTTCCTGTCATGGTGAATGCCGGTCATGGTGGAACCGCCACCCTTGATCAGGAGAAGAAAGCGCGAGTGACTCAGTTGTCGGGAAAGGTTCTGAATGAGGGGCTGGCGATCCAATGGTCCAAAGACGGAAGTCGGACGGTTTACCCTCTGGAAGTCGCTCCCGGAAAACGAATCTGGAAGGCGCTGAATCTGGAAAGCGGGAAAGTAGTTTCTCTTGAGGGCAAGCCTGATGACATTGAAGAGGGATTGAAAGAGCCTGTAGTGAAAGGGGCGAAGTCCCCGGCTCTCATTTCGAAAAAGGGAATGAAGTCTCCCAATGGGAAACATCTCCTTAGCCTGGATGGCGGAAAAGTTTTTCTCAACAAGCAAGAGATCCTCCCTGCTGCCGGAGAGGGGCTGCAGTGGGAAGAAGGCGTCTACTGGTCACCGGATTCGACTTGCTTTGCGATTGGGAAAAACACAAAGCATCCGGTTCGTCAGGTGCACTATGTTCGTTCCTCGCCTGAAGAGTCTGTCGAGCCGGAGAACTTCACGAAAAATTATCCGAAAGCTGGAGACAAGCTGAATGTGGCAAAACCGGTGATCGTTTATGTCGATGGAAGTGATCCATTCGAAGTGGATCCGAATTTGATAGAGAACTCCTTCAGTCTGAGAAACTGGGGATGGCGGCCGGACAGCAAGCGTTTCGTTTTCGAGTTTATTGAGAGAGGGTTTGGCAGTCACCGGATCATTGAGATGGACGCAGTGGCCCGAACCCAGCGAACGCTTGTGGAGGAATCTGACGAGAAATTTATTCACGTCTACGGGAATAGTTTTCGGAAAGACCTCAGAGGTGGAGACGAGATTCTCTGGCTTTCGGAGCGGGACGGATGGAATCATCTATATTTGTTGGATGGCAAGACAGGAAAAATAATTCGTCGTCTCACCGAAGGGGAGTGGATCGTTCGCAAGGTGATCGCTGTCGACGAATCGACCCGCACAGCCTTTATTGAAATATCCGGCTATTACCCGGAGCAAAATCCCTACTATATTCATTTCGCTAAACTGGATCTCGACAGAGGTACGATGATTCCGCTGTCGGATGGCGACGGGACGCATGAGGTCCGCTGGTCGCCGGACGGCACTCATTATTCGGTGAAATGGTCACGGGTCGACCAGGCTCCAACGCACGAGATTCGAAGGCTTTCAGATGGGAAAAAGATCTCAATGATCGCTGCGGCGGGAAGTCTTGACCTGCTGGAAAAGAGCGACTGGCAAAAGCCTCAACGTTTTGTGTTCAAAGATCGGAACGGAGAATATGACATTCACGGAATTCTTCTTCGCCCCCGCGATTTTGAAGAAGGTCGTAGCTATCCAGTGATCGAAGCGATTTATGCGGGACCGCATGGTTCCTATACTCCTTTGGCGTGGCGCGCCTATCATGGGGTTATGTCGGAAATGGCGGATGCAGGTTTCATTGTGGTGAAGCTCGATGCTCTCGGGACGAACTATCGTGGAAAAAAGTTTCAGCAGGTCGCATATAAAAACCTGATCGATTCGGGTTTTCCTGATCGAATAAAATGGATCCGCGCCGCCGCCAAAGTCATTCCGGAAATGGACTTGGAACGTGTTGGAATCTACGGAGGTTCGGCTGGTGGACAGAGTACCCTTGCTGCGCTGCTGACTCATCCGAAATTTTACAAAGCGGGTGCGGCGGATTGTGGCTGCCACGATAATCGTATGGATAAAATCTGGTGGAACGAGCAATGGATGGACTGGCCTGTCGATTCGCACTACGCGGAGAACTCGAACGTCACTCACATAGAAAAACTACAGGGGAATCTGCTACTGACTGTGGGAGAACTCGATACAAATGTTGATCCTTCTTCCACTTATCAGGTCGTCGATGCTCTGATCAAGGCGGACAAGGATTTTGAGTACTACGCCGTCCCCGGGGCTGGCCACGGCGTGGGTGAGCGTCCCTACCTCCGTCGCAAACGGATCGAGTTCTTTCAGCGTTGGCTGGGCGGAGCGAAGTAGAGGCTTCTGAGTTTAGCGGGAAGCTTCCTTTGAATCCTGTGACGCTTCGCCTTATTTCAGCGCTTTCTCGAAAAAGGCCTCCATGGCGGGGTAGGTCTCATCCTTTTTGGCTCCGAAGACTCCGTGACCTCCAGTCTCGAATTCCATCAAGCTTATGTCCGATGCCCCGGCACTCTTCAGCTTTTCGGCCAGCATCTCCCCCTGAAGAAACGGGACGACCTTGTCGTCCTTTGCGTGGATCAGGAGAAAAGGCGGGGCATCTTTCGCTACGTATGTGAGCGGCGAAGCGGCAGTGGCTCGATCAGTGAGAGTTGCCGGATCTCCCTCAAGAAGTCCCCGGTTGGAGAAGGGCTTTCCCTTCCAACTGAGAAAATTGGACGGAGTCGCAGATGCACAAACTGCCTGAACGAGACTCGATTGATCGAGGTGGGTTCCATCCCCTTCGAGCTTGGCGTCTTTTTTCACCAGTCCAAGAATTGAGACCAGATGAGCGCCGGCGGAATTGCCGTAGGCGCCAATTCGATCCGGATCCAAACCGAGTTCTTGAGAATGGGCGCGGAACCAGCGAACCGCATTTTTCACATCATGAATGCAGGCGGGAAAGCCTCCGCCATCGGGTGTAAGCCGATAGTTTACCGAGATACACACATAGCCCTTTGCAGCGTAGCTCGCGGGAAGGGAGGCCCATTGGCCACTATCTTTGCTTCCACTTTTCCAGCCGCCTCCATGAACCACAACAATCCCCGGGCGACCTCCTTCGGGAGCTTCTCCTTCCGGCAGGTAGACGTCGAGTTTCCACCGATTGTGACCTTCGCGGTAGACCTGATTTTTTCGGACGGTAACTCCTTCCGGCAGTTCGGCGGATGAACTCGTAGTTTTCCCTTTTCCTTTCATGGGAAGCCTTTGATCGAGGGCTTTCAGTTCTGCTTTGCTAAGTTTTCCGTCGCCGTCTGTGTCATTTCGCTCAAAAAAGCGTTTCATCAGTCCGCTGGTTTCGTCCGTGGTGAGTGCTCCGTCACCATTCTTGTCAGCCTTGAGCCATTGCTCGAGTCTCGCATCATCGGCAATTGTGATCCCGTTGAAAAGCAGGGCCACGACAAAAAAGAATCTTAAAAATTGCATGTTCAAAGAAACCCCTGAAACGGAGAGGAGTTTCGAAAAGTGTTCTTAGGGTTCCAGGCCGAGTTGCTCAAGGATGCGGTCTTCCATCAGGGTATAGAAAGGGTTCCAGCGGAGTCGGAGCATATCGTTCCCTGCAATTTTCAACACTCCCTTCTCTCCGCGTAAGACGATTCCACCGAGGCTGATCCCGGGACTTTCTTCCGGATCCACTCCACCGTAAACAGGATCATTTCCCCGAAACGGCAATGCCACATGAGAAAGGGAATAAATCCGGTTCGGCCAACTCAGATCGGTCGCTTGATCAGAGAACTCTGATTCGCGGGGCTTCCAGGTTCGAAGGGTCACAAGCTCACTTTTTTCATCGCGATTCACCAACACGCTCAGAGTGAAGTTTCGATTCGGATCTTCCCGAATACCTGGAATGCTTGAAGCAGGGTCAATGGCGAAAAGGGAATCGATCATTGCCGCCCTGTTCATTCCGAAGAGAACCAGTTCGTGATCGCGTTCCGGTAGATGATCGAAGAGGTCTGTAACGAGGGCTGGAACGGAAACCGTGGCATCAACCAGAGATTGAAAGGTGAGCACTTGAGGGAAGTTGCTCAGCCTTTTCTTCCTGCTGAGTTTGGCGATTTTCTTCCGGTTCACATTCGTCAACTTGTGGGCCAGGTCCCCGGCGTTCACAGCAAAAGATCCATATTTGTAGGGATCGTACTCCGGTTGGACGCTATTCCACTGCAGCTTCTTTAAAAAGAGAATGCTGCCGATTCTTTCCTGCCAGATAGCCATCGCTGCCATGCGGCTAATCCCAATCTCGGGAGAAATCAGGACCAGACTTTCGGGAGCGGGAAGTTCTTCATCTTCGATTGCGCAAAGAGTGTAGTGCAAGGCCAGGGCACCTCCATTTGAGTATCCAATGATCGATACCGGCCTGTCTCCCACCTTGCCCTTAAGGTGCTGCATTCCAATTTCCACCGCAGCGGCCATGTCCTGCCATTTAGTCCTCGTCAACCCGGATGGCGCTGTGCCATGTCCCGGAACCCGGATACCCACGACGTGAGCGCCTTTCGAGTGAAGCTTTTCGCCGATGCTCCGGAGACTGTAGGGGGAATCTGAAAGGCCGTGAATCAGAAGGACGCCGAGCTTTGGGCCTTCGGAAGACTCCTCTGCTTCCAGCTCGAAACTTCGATTCCAGTTTCGCTCCCAGCGCTCCGGATCTGATAGACTGCCGCGATGATACCGATTGATCAGGTTCTGATCTTCCAGTCCGATTTTCTGATAAACTTTCTCATCGAGTTGGGCAAAGAGCCGGTCTTCAAGGGCGAGGTAATCGGTAAAGGTTTTCACCGATTTGTCTCTCGCCGTGAATTCCTCATCCAAGCTCGCTGTGTGCCAGACTTTGAGGTCCTGCTTGCTGTTCAGCATGAGAATGCCCACCACTAAAAGCATCAGCAAAGCGCCGAGGGTCCCGTATCCGAGTGTTTTCAAAGCGTGGAGCGTAAACGCCTTGACCTGTTGCTTCATGGAAACGTTTATACTCGCGAGAGCCTGAAATACGAATCGAAAACTTGGAGGCCCCGGAGTTCGATTCATCCACTCTCCTATTCAGAGTCGGGAGAAAACGGAAAGGTTTCTTCTTCCTTGCCGAATCCTACTGTTTCAACTTCCCGGTTTTCCTCAAGATCTTCCTGCAGTGGTGCGAATCGCTCCGATCGGAAGCCGAGTTCCTGTTCGATACTTGAATGGGGATCATTGGAATTGGTGAGCTCTTCCAGCAGGATCAGAATATCGAAGTCCGCTGCACCGATGGAGAGATTGGCATTGTCGTCGACGAGAAACTGCGGATTGGACCGCCCCGACTTCACGGAGCGAACCGTGTAGGTCGAATTCTTTCTGGGTAAATTCTGATAGAGATCAAAAACCCAGGGGTCAAATGAATCGTCGATGCAGACAACGCGTTGGCCGTTTTGGAACATGAGGAAGAGTCGGCAGAAGAGAGGCAAGGTCAAGCGGATATCAGGAAGGAAACGACGTCTTTTTTGAATAGGGCTTTGGGTACACTCGTCAGAAAATAGACAGAACTTCAGTTACCACCATCCAGCTTTTGCCCACGACATGAAAACTACAGCCGCCTTTTCTCTCCTTCTTTTGATCACCTGTTTTTTCCTGCCAGCTCCCGGAGTTCAGGCAAGTGGCGGCGATCAGTTTGCCTCCATGTGGAAATGCAGTGATGGCAATATGTATGGCCTCATTGCTGACGGGAACAAACGCTGGCTCTATCTGCCAACGGCTGCGGCTCCGATGTTTTTCTCAGGGGTCAAAAATGGAAACTCCTACAATGGAACGATCTACTCCGGTGGGGAACAAATTCCAGTGAGCGGACCGATATCCAAGCACAGCACAAGAGTGACTCTCTATGATGCGGATGGCTGCTGCTGGGTTCTGAATTTCTCCCACAAGTGAAGCAATCAGATTGAAGTCAGCTTCGGCCCCCCAGCATTTTCCCGATAAACACCGCGGCTATTCGCTTGGACCGCTCTTTGACTCCATTGGCGATGGGTCCGTCAAACAATTCGTCAATGGTTGCATGGAACAGGCTCAGCCACCGGTCGAAATGTTCCTGGTCGACATCCAATGACATGTGCTTGGCCAGCGGATTCCCTTCGTAGCGGTCCGCGTAAAAGATCATCGCATTCCAGAAGTCATACATCCGGTTGAGATGAGACTGCCATTCGTCCGGAGCGATCTTTGAATTGAACACGGGAGCGAGGAGATCGTCGCCCCTCACTTTTTCGTAGAAACCATCAACGAAGGCAACAATGTCATCTCGACCTCCAATGTCCGCTTTCTGTTCCTGGTTCATAAGTAGTTTTGGCCAAATGGTTCGACTGGCCTGAGGGCAATGATAGACTACGAAACATTGTGCGCCGTTGATACGGAAAGTTCGCGATTTCTTCCTTCGGCATAGTTCTGGCCCTGTGACTGATGAACGAGCAATTACTCCAATTAAATTCGGCAGGATCGAATGGCTCACGGAATAGGGTTGTGTGAGCTTAGTGGCTTGCTTTAGAGCATCGTTTCCCTTTCCCTTAAAATGTCTATTGTATGAACCCGATGAAAAGATTTTTTGCAGCCCTAATTTCTCTACTCCCCATTCTGGCATTCGCCGAAGAACGCCCCAATGTGGTCTGGATCATTTCCGATGATCTGGGACCTGAGCTTGGATGTTATGGATATCCCGATGTCGCGACGCCAAATCTTGATCGCCTCGCCAAAGAGGGAACTCGATTTACTCATGCCTTTTCCACCGCGCCGGTTTGTTCCGCATCGCGGACTGCTTTTCAAACAGGACTTTATCAGACCACTGTTGGAGGGCACCATCATGATACCCGCGACAAAAAACCGCTGAAAGATTTCGTGACCACGGTGACGGATGAAATGCAGAAGGCTGGCTACTTTGTCAGCAATGGCCGCGGACAGAAGGTTGCCGAGAAGCGCATCGCGAAGTCTCATTTGAACTGGGTATACGACGCCCGGGAATTTTTTGACGGGCACGATTGGACCCAGCGAGCCGAAGGACAGCCCTTTTTTGCGCAGGTGCAGTTCAAAGAACCACATCGGCAGTTTGTGGTCGCAGAGAAGAAATATCCGAACGCGCCGATTCCCCCCTATTACCCGGAGCATCCGGTGACGACAGCGGACTGGGCCAATTACCTCGCCAGTATTGAGGTGCTCGATCAGAAGGTTGGCGCTTTGCTGGACCGGCTTGATGATGAGGGGCTGGCTGACAATACGCTTGTGCTGTTTTTCGGAGATCATGGACGGCCGCATGTTCGAGGGAAACAGTGGCTCTATGACGGTGGGCTGCTTGTGCCGCTGATCGCTCGCTGGCCCGGAAGAGTGGATGCCGGAGTGGTTGATAAACGTCTTGTCTCATTGATCGACATGATGCCGACGACACTCGCGGCGGCCAAAGTGGATCCTCCCGGGAATCTCGAGGGATTCGATTTGTTTGATCCTCATTTCGACGGGCACGACCAGCTCTTCGCAGCGCGGGATCGTTGTGGCGACGCGCCGGACCGAATTCGCTCGGTGCGGACACGTGATTTTAAATACATCAAGAATTTTCACCCTGAGATTCCCTGCATGCAGCATAGCGGATACAAGAAAACTCAATATCCGGTGGAAACGGTCATGAAGGTGTTGCACGCCGAAGGGAAGTGGGATTCCCCGTTCATGGCGAAGACTCGACCTGAAGAGGAGCTCTACGATTTGAAGGTGGATCCAAACGAAATGAATAATCTGGCTGGCGATCCGAAGTTCGCTGACAAGCTTGCTGAGCTGCGCGGAGATGTGAATTCCTGGATTAAGGAGACGAATGATCTTGGTGCTGTCGACGAAAGTCTGACTGTCGATCTCGACAAAGTGATGGCTGAGAAATGGAAGTCCTATGAAAAAAAGATGAAAAGCCGTGGGCTGGAGGCGGACGTTTCTGACAGGGACTATTTGGATTGGTGGGAAAAGGAGTTGGGTGTTGATTGAAGTGGCGCGTAGAGAGGTGAAAAAGGGGATGCGTCGCCTGGGGATCGGCAGAGATCATGGGAAGTCACTTCAACCGGTAGTAACAATTGGTGGCCAGACGCTCAAGGTTCCTCCAAAATATAAAGGCCCCGACCAGAAAGACCGCGGTCGATTTTTTGGGGTTCTCGAAATCCCTGTCTCAGGTGAACTCATAAAGTCAGACAACAAGTTCTCGATCAGCTTTCCGGAGGAAGGCTGCCATGTCAGCAGCGTGGCTCTCGAGGTGGTGGAATGGCTTCCCCTTTAAAAAGAAATGATCATGAAAAAATTCACATTCCCCTTCCTGGCCCTGGCCGTTTCACTCCAGGCACAGGACCAGGCTGATTTTGGCGAACTCATTTTCGAAGACAAATTCGAGCGGCAGGAGTCTCAAGAGGTGAAAGACGAACCCGGAAACAACTGGACGACCAGCAGCGACAAAACTGCCAATGGTCAGAAGCAGGTCGATCTCAAGGAGGGGGCGATGCATATGCACACCGCGAAAGGAGCCAATCATGCGGTTTCGACGCGCCATGAGTTCGCCTTCAAAGATGGCACGATCGGAATGCGATTTCGTCTCGATAACGACGACGATAAATTGCAGCTCAATTTCGCAGATATGAATTTGAAGACGGTGCACGCGGGCCACCTCTTTGACGCGACAGTCAGCTTAAAAAAAGTCTATTTCGAAGATAAGAAGACGGGGGCGATGGATTTGAAAATTCGCAAAGCCCGATCCGACGGTGGTCTTTCCTTAAAACAGGAGCAGGCACTCAAGAAAAAGAAAAAGTGGATTGATCATCCGATTAGTAAAGGGAAGTGGCACGACCTTTTGGTGCATGTCAGGGGAAATGAAATCTCAGCAGTGATCGATGGCAAGGCGGTCGGTAATTTTAAATCTGAGGGGTTTGCTCATCCAACTAAAGGTCTGCTCCGGCTTCTGGTTCCCGGTCATGCTGTTGTCGACGATGTCAAAATTTGGCGGAAGAAAACCGGACCGAATCTGGCTGATCCAAAAATCCATTCGTATGCCAATCCTGATGGCGGGCGGGAGAATTATGCGCTTTCAGGCGAGGAAGTGAATGAAGCGCGGCTCTACGATTTTTATCAACGTCAGGCGGATTACTACATGAGTAGCTCGGATGAGTTGCCGGGAATCCTTCCCGCCTATCCCGGCCTTGATGCAGGGCTGCACGGACACTGGGGAAAGCACAATCAGAATAATCACAACGATGTGCGTTGGAATGAAGCGGAAATGGGAGAGGTTATCACTCAGGTATTCCGGTTTGATAAGACCGCAGTTCTGAAGGGGATCTGCGTGAGGCTTGGAGAGAAACGTGAGCTCGCTACCTGTTTCGATCCGATGAGTCTGAGCTACCGGGCCATCTGGGAGAAGGGTTTTGTGTCCTTTGACGGATTCCGATGGGGGACTTCGCGCAATGCAAAACTGGAGGGGGAAGCCTGGATTCAAATTCCAAAAGCGGAAATGGTAAAAGGCGGGAAATACTTAGGGTTTCGTCGTTACGGGAAACGAGTCGTTTTTCATTACAAGATCGGCGAGGTGGACATCGAAGATGAACCATGGGCGGCGGCGGATGTTTTTCTAAGAAGGGTCGATATCAAAGGAGAGGCGAAACGTCTTGAATTGCCCTTGCCGCTTGAAGGCGATTTTAAAGCGACGGTAGCCGTTCAGAAGAATATTGGAGGGCTGAAAATTGATGCGGCAGCAAAGAGCCTTGTTTTGGAAGATGTGCAGAAGGGAGCCCGGGTGATTTTGCAGATTTCCAAAAGGGGGAATTCGAAAGCAGGCGAGCTGGCAATTTCACAATTAGAAGCCGCCCGGAAAGTGGAGCGACGCTGGAAAGAGACTTTTTCAGTGCCTGGTTCCGTGGGCGAAGCAGTTCCGGGTTCTGCCTACGCAGTGGATACCTTGAATGTTCCTTACGATAATCCTTATAAAGTCGTGATGCAGTTGAGCGGGGTTGCTTTTCTGGATAGCGGCGATGCTCTTGTTTGCACCCTGTTAGGAGACGTCTGGCGGGTCTCTGGAATTGATGCCGAATTGAAGAATGTGACCTGGTCGCGGTTCGCCACCGGTTTGAATCAACCCATTGGGATTCATGTCGATGATGACGGGGTTTTTGTTTTGGATCGAGGTCAGATCTATCGACTGCACGATGAGAACTGGGACGGGGAAGCTGACTTTTACGAAAACTACGCGAACGACTTCGGTGGGTATGACCGAAGTCACACCCATACTTTTGGTCTGCATCGAACTGCCGATGGTGCCTTTCATTTTACCCAGAGGGAAAGTATCCTGCGAACGGGGCCTGAACAAACGACAAGCCTGCAAGGCTGGGGTGTTCGCAACTGCATGGGGATTGGCGGATCGGATGATTACTTTTGGGTCGCTCCGCAGGAAGGGACCTGGACTCCTACTTCGGAGATTATCGAAGTGAACTCAGGTGAGTTTTACGGGCTTCCTACCAAAGACGGAAAGAGTGGGTCAATCGCTTCGCCGCTTTGTTTCATTCCGCGAGGCATCGATAATTCCACAGGTGGAATGGTAGAGGTAAGGAGCAATAAATGGGGACCGTTTCAGGGAAGTCATGTTGGCTTGAGCTACGGATCCGGAATCCACTATCTCATTTTGCGGGATGCGAGCGGAGCGAGGCCCCAGGGCGCGGTTGTTCCCTTAGAGGGTGAGTTTTTGTCCGGCTCGATGCGGGGAGCATTCCATCCGGATGACGGTCAACTTTATGTCGCCGGGCTTGATGGCTGGGGCGACTATTCTTTGAAGGACGGGTGCTTTCACCGGGTTCGTTACACGGGTGAAAAAGTGTATAAGCCGAGCGGTTTTCGAGTTCACCAAAACGGAATCCGGATTAATTTTACTTCCAAGTTGAGCAAGGATTCGGTGGAGGATGCATCACGCTATTTTGCTCATGCGTGGAACTACGAATATGCCAAGCGTTATGGATCACCGGAATTTTCTGCGAAAGATCCCCAATCGCTGGGACACGATCCGGTGGGGATTAGCTCGGTGAAACTTCTGGAAGGTGGCGACTCAATCTTTGTAGAAATGCCGGGTATGGAACCGGTGATGCAAATTCACTTGCGGATGCATCTGAAATCCGCGGATGGTCACGAGTTTAAAACCGATCTCTTCGCTTCCCCAATGTATCCGGGTGAGCATTTCACGATGGACGGATTGCAAGAGCCGAGGAGTGGCAAGCCGAACGCGATCGCATTGCGAGTGCTGAAAGAGAAAAAATCTAAGTCTGCACTGACGGAGTCGGGAGAAGTGACGGAAGGCGAGCGGGCGATTCTCGTTGAAGCAGTGGGCGGCTTGCAATACGCGCAGAAAGAACTGAAAGCCAAACCCGGTGAAGCCCTGGCCTGGAAACTTCGGAACACTGATGTGATGCCTCACAATCTCGTCCTGGTAAAACCCGGCTCGGCGAAGACAGTGGGAGATGCATCTTTCCAAATGCTGAATGATCCCAAAGCCGGAGAGAAAAACTATGTTCCCGACCTTTCAGAGGTCATTGCTTCTATTCCGGTGATCAATCCCGGCACAGAGCATGTGCTTCATTTTCACGCTCCGAAAGAACCGGGGGAGTATCCTTACATTTGCACCTTTCCAGGTCACTGGATGGCGATGCGCGGGATACTGAAAATAGAGTGACCAATTTTCTTATCTATGAAATCTAAATTTCCTGTTCCTGCCTGCTTGTATTTGATCGGTGTCATTCTGTCCCTGCCAGTCACGCAACTTCCTGCCGAAGTTACCCGATTCGAAATACTGGAGCGGAATGCTTTTGCCGACGGTCAGGAATTCGGGGAGGTCGGTGCCTATGAGCGAATTGTCGGCCGTGTTCATTACGAACTTGATCCGGAGTCGCATCCTAACAGGAATGTCATTGATTTGAAGCTGGCCCCGCGAAACGAACAGGGTCGTGTGGAATTTTCCGCTGACCTTTTCATTCTTGCACCGAAAGTGTTGAGCAAAGGAAACGGAGCTTTGCTCTACGGGGTGAATAATCGTGGCGGAATGAATGCTCTGCGTCATTTCAATTATGCTTCGGGAAGCAATCGCCCGAAAGACGCAAAGCATGCTGGTGATGGATTTCTGATGCGGCACGGATTCACTGTTGTCTGGAGTGGCTGGGATGGGGAACTGTTACCAGCCGGGGATCGTTTGCAGCTTTTTCCACCGAAGGCGAGTGAGTCTGAAAAACCGATCACGGGATTGGTGCGTTGTGAGATAGTTCCAGGCTCCGATCTGAGGCGAACTGTGGTCAACTGGGCCAATCACGGTTCCTATCGACCGACTCTTAACGGAATCAAAAACGCGACCCTGACGCATCGGCTTCTGGCCGGTGATCCGCGTGTCCCTGTTCCGCGTGAAAAGTGGAATTTGATCGTGACAGAATTGGAGAGCGATAATCCTGCCCAACTTCCTAAAGTGGAGCTTGATTACCCTGACGGGCTGAAAAAGCTGAATATCTACGAAGTGATCTACGAGGCGCAGGATCCTGTGGTCATGGGGACGGGATTCACTGCTGTCCGTGATCTGGTGTCGGCTTTGAAACATGGGGGTGGCGCTGACAATCCCTTAATCGAAAAAGGAGAATCAGTGATCGAGCGCGCCCACAGTTTTGGCGTTTCGCAAAGCGGTCGCTTCCTTCGTGAATTCGTATACTGGGATTTCAATGCGGACGAAGAAGGTCAGAAAGTGTTCGACGGAATTATTCCCCATGTTTCCGGATCGGGGATGGGTTCGTTCAATCATCGATTTGCTCAGCCTACCCGCCATGCAGGGCAGCACGATCATCATGATTACCCGCCGGATCGTTTTCCGTTTTCCTATGAAACGCAGACCGATCCTTTGTCAGGTTTGACGGAAGGCATTCTGCAACGCTCTGAGAAGAGCGGCACGGTACCACTGGTGATGCATACCCAATCCTCTTCGGAGTATTGGAATCGCAGCGGATCGCTTGTCCATACGGACCCACTTGGCCTGCGCGATGCAAAAATTGCAGAGAATGTCAGGATCTACTTTTTTGGAGGAACTCAGCATGGCCCGGCAGGGTTCACTACCGAAACCGGTGGAGGACAGACGGCTCCGAGTCCAGCTGACTACAAACCTTTTGTTCGAGCATTGCTTCTTTCGCTGGATCGCTGGGCGAAAGAGGGGACTGAGCCACCATCCAGTGTTTATCCAAAAATCAGCGACGGAAACCTTGTGGCCTGGACTCAGAACGCGACCGGCTTTCCGAAAATTCCGGGCATCCGCTATCCGGGAGTGATTCAACAACCTTCTTATCTCGACTTCGGACCGCGTTGGCAAAAAGAACGGATCGTCGATCATCAGCCGCCACTTCCGCGGGGAAATTACCGCGTCCTCGTTCCGAGATCGGGACCGGACGGCAATGAACTGGATTGTCTTTCGGCACCGGAGGTAGCGGTTCCGATTGCGACCTACGCAAGTTGGCGGCTTCGCAGTGAAGACGGGCCGGCTGCGAATCAACTCTACAGCCTTTCGGGGTCCTACATTCCTTTTCCTGTTTCGGCAAAGGAGCGGAAGGAGTCGGGTGACCCTCGACGTTCAGTCGAAGAGCGATACGGGACTCTCGAAAAGTATCTCGAAAAGTATCTCGAGAAGTTGGAGGGCCAATGCCGAAAATACGAAGAAGCGGGATATCTCTTGCCTGAAGATACTGAGAGAACATTAAGGATTCAGCGTGAGCGGGTGGCGCCAATATTCACCGGGTTGAAGGACGCTAAAGAGACCGTTTCACTGCCGACGTTTAAGGGGGTGACACCGGGAGTCGCCCGGACGATTTCGATCCCTCTTGTTGATATTTCCGGTGATGCCGAAAGACATTCGATTGTTGCCAGAGGAACTTCCGATACTTACCACGGACACTGCGACACCATTTTGCTTCCTGACGGAAAGACCATGTTCACTGCCTGGACGGTGGATCACGCGCAGCGAATTGGGCCGCTGGCCCGAAGTGATGATCGCGGGAAAACCTGGTCGACTCCGCTCGATGTTCCTGCCAACTGGCACGAAACCGCAAACACACCGGCGATCCATCGGCTTGTGGGTCCGGATGGAAAAGGGCGGCTGATTGTTTTTGCTGATGGGCTGGATTGGCGAAGAGAAGGCAAACCGCCCTATCCCATGCATCAGGCGATTTCTGATGATGAGGGGAAATCCTGGACGGAGATGAAACCAAATGGCATTCAGGGGGAAGTGCCGCCCAAGACGATTCTTAGTTTCGACAAAGGGAAGCGTCTTGTGATGTGGTCTGATTTGCCTGGTCTTGTTGTTCAAAGCGAGTCGATTGATGGCGGGCAAACCTGGAGTAGGGAGCGTCGTATTTTGAAGGTTCCCGACCGATGGGCGCAGCCCTGTGTCATTCGATCCCCGGATGGAGAGCAACTCCTAATGTTGCTTCGTGAGAACAGCCGGAAATTTCAATCTCTCTTCTCGCTCAGTAAGGACGGCGCAATAACCTGGAGTGAGCCGCGTGAGTTGCCGGCTTCGCTGACCGGTGATCGACACGTGGCGCGCTTTGCTCCCGATGGACGTCTTGTGGTGGCGATGCGTGACATGGCGAAGACGAGCTCAAGCTATGGTCATTATGTTGCATGGCTTGGTAATCTTGAGGACATCGTCGAGGGGCGGGAAGGACAATGTCGAATCAAGCTGCTCCACAATGCCTCCCGCACCAATGAGGACGTTCCGGGAAGCGGGAATACCGACTGCGGTTACTCGGATTTGGAGGTCCTTCCGGACGGCGTGATCGTTGCTACGACCTATCTCAAATACGCTGATGGCCCGGAGAAAAATTCCGTCGTGAATACTCGCTTCAAACTTGGAGAGATTGATGCGCTGCTGAAATGATCCGCTGCTTGAGTCGTTCGGAGAGTCCGTTTCGCCAATGAATCGAATAAAGACACCCATCAAGGCTTACGGTCTCTCAGTTTTCCTGATTTTGTTTTCCCACATCTGCTTTTCACAGGAGAAGCATCCCCTGGTTTCGTTTGATGAAAAGAAGCGGGCGAATCTGCTGGCAAATTCAAGTTTTGAGTTCATCACGACATCAGACGCGAGGACGAAGGAAAAATGGAAGCTGAAGGGTGAGGGACGGGTGCCGGACCAATGGCGATTGTCTCCTGCTTTCCCGGGAGAACTGGAATTTGTGGAATCGGCAGCGCCGGAAGAGAAGAAGTTCATCCGTGTTGCTGCCGGCGAAAAGCGGGCGGCGCATATCTATCAAGCTTGTTCGCAAGTCAGATGGGGGCAGGCGTATGAAGTTTCCCTTCGCTATCGGGGAGGGCCAGTCCTGTTGGAGATGTACGAATACGACGAGGCGGGAACTCTCGTTGCCGAACACGTCTTTTCAGTGGGTAACTCAGCTGCGGACACCAACGATGCCTGGCGGAATCTCACAGGTTACTACATGCTTCCGGAAGGTGTCACAAAGGTCTCTCTGGTGATTGTTGTTCCGGCCGGAGGCAAGGCTGATATGGATGCGATTCGAATGGTCGGCTTTGAGCGGTCATCGGAAGAGCTGAATGTCAGGGGCTTTGGCGTGAGCGGATCAGGTTTTGAAACTCTTTGTGAGACCACAGCCAATTCGTCGACCATCACGGTCGAAAATCGCGGGGATTTTCTGATCGGAAACGAGGTGACCGTGTATAACTGCAATCCACATTTTGCTGACGGACTCCTTTGGGACGAATCGGGCAAGGGTAGTCGAGAAGGGAATTTTCGGGATCAGGTCGAGCTTCGTGGATATGATGGAAGCGCCGGTGACGGAGTTGCCTACATTCTTGATTTCAAAGGGGAGGACTCTCCTTCGTTTCGTTGGAGTAACGATCTCGGTCAAAGCTGGAAGGATTCGGTAAAGCTTACCGGGGACTGGCAGAAGTTGAATGCCGGGATCGAAGTTCGGATGGCGAACATTGAATTCTGGAGCAAGCCGCGACTCGTCAGTTTCACCGCGCGTGATCATGTTCTCAGCCGTGTCGTCAAGATTGATCAGAAAAACCTGACGCTCGCACATATCATTCCGGTCACCGCAAAAGACTGCGTTCTGCAACACGACGACACTGCTCCCATGCAGCGGGCATTTGACCGTGCGGTGGGTGAGCAACGAAACCTCTTTATTCCAGTCGGCCATTATCGATTGAGCCGGGGCCTGGTCCTGAATCGGCCGAACGGGATTTCTGTGGAAGGCGAGAATGAAGAGAGCACCATTCTCGATATTGGAAACGGACAGGGAGCCTGTATTACCGTAGAGGGAGGAAGTTCTGTGTCATTCCGACGGCTTCGTTTCCGTGGTTTCAGCAGCTTTGCCGAAATGAAAAAGATGGCTTACCTGCCTGCAGAAGGTTACCCGCACATGTGGGGGTTCTTTGCCAGGCATTGCAATGCTCTGACTTTCCGAAGTCCCGAACGAGTCCTTGTGGAAAACTGTCATGCCACCGGTATGTCGGCTGAGTGTTTCTATTCCGGGAGCAGGAGCCGGAAAGGAAATGAAAAGCCGCCGCGGCATTATCCGAAGTCGATCACCTACCGAAACTGCACGGTCAGTGATTGCGCACGGAATGCCTTCAACAACAATGACTTCGCCGAGAACACTTCGGTCGTCGATTGCAGAATCGAAAATATCGGAGGATGCGCCTGGGAGGGAGCGTCAAGGTTCGTAAAAATTTCAGGGAACTACATTACTAATGCGGGGCCCATTGCGATGGGGAATATCCGTTCGCGCGAAGAGCATTTTGATACGCTTCCCTCGGGGCAGCATATTGTTTCCAACAACACTTTCGAAGGGGAGCTCGCCTACGGAAATTGTTACATCGCTGCAACCGCCGGCGCTACGCCGGTGATTATCAGAAACAATATTTTCGTGAATCTCAATGCCTCCGCTATCGAGGTGTCAGGCCACGGGAATGTCAGGAATCTACCCGCAGCCAATATAATTATTACGGGTAACGCCATTGATCTCACTTGCGTATCCGGTGAGTCCCGCAGTCGGACTGGCATCAGTGTGTCGACCAATGACAGCACAGTCAGTGACAACCAAATATATACCCGCAAGGGGATTGATCCGAAGGTGAAAGGAATCCTGCTTGCTGAACCGGCTCACAATCTGGTGGTCCACGATAACACCATTCGCGCTTGCGCAGTCGGCTTGGAGGCTACCAGAACAAGAGGATCAATCGGTGAGATAATTGACTCGAAAACGTTCAAGTCCAACGGTCGAATGCCATGGCCACGGAGGGATACATATCGATACCAGGGATATCAAATCGTTTGGATTCCGAGCTATCAGGAGCCGGATCAATTGCTCGATGGCCCGATTGTTGAAACCTTTGATCCGGACGAGGGAGTCTTCCGATTGCGCGAAGGTTTTGATCTAAAAATGAATACGGTGTTTGTCGTCCGTGCTCCTCTGGGTTTTTCGTGGAACATTCACCACAACATTATCAGCGACTGCGAGAAGTTGGTGGATTTGAATGTCTTCGGCGGTCCCACTGCTTCGTTCTCAGAGAATATTCTTAAGCGGGATGGAATTGAAACGGAAGAGTTTGCCGTCGAAATCAAAGGGGAGTTTAAGCGTTCGAACAATCAGTATTCCGGATTTGAAAAACCTGAATAGAACTTTCTTATTTCGCCCTGGAGTCTGGTTCTTTCAAATTCCTTCGAGGGCCACCGGAGTTTGAGCATACCAGTCGAGGAGTAATCTTTTCAACTGCTCCACGACTTCCGGGTGTTCCTTTGCGAGATTTTTTGATTCTTCAGGATCCGTATCCAGCTTGTAAAGTTCGGCTTTGGAGCCATCCAATTGGCAGAGGAGTTTCCAGTCGTTCGACCGCATTGCCAGGGGCACAGCGGCAGTTGGGTAAAACCAGAATTGGGGTTTGCTTCGCTGGAACGTTTTTCCCTGCAATGCGGTGGAGAAATCTTCGCCATCCGATTCGTATCCCGGGGGCATTTCCGCCCCGCTCAGTCGGGTAAATGTCGGTACGAAATCGCAGATGTTCACGACAGAGGTTTCATCCACCCGTCCTGCTTTGACTCCGCCTTCCGGCCAGCTGACAATCAAGGGCACACGGATCCCTCCCTCGTATAGCAAGTGTTTCCAACCCCGCAGGTTTCCATTGGATCCGCCCCGACCTTTGCCGGCCCCATTGTCACTGGAGAAAAGGATCATGGTATTCTTGTTCAGACCGAGTTCTTCGAGCCGGTCGAGAACGCGTCCGATTTGAGTGTCCATGTATTTGAGCATGGCGTAGTGAATTTGTGCTTTCTCATCGAGATGCGAAAACGGCTTCAGCATTTCTTTGGTGGGTTTGAAAGGCGTATGGACATCTTTGAACCACACATTCAGGTAGAATGGATCTTTCACATGATTCCCGGCGTGGTCCTCCAGAAATCGAATGGAATCATCGGCGATAGCACGGCTCGACCATGTCAGCCATTCGGTCTCAGAATATTGATAGGTATCGTGAGGCTCCGGCCAGGGCTTGGCGTCTTTCCAGGTAGGACCGTTTCCGGCGGTCGTTCTTGAATAGTGAAATCCGTATTCCGTAACGGGAGGAGCGTCCGGATGATTGACGACAATTTCGGTGCGACCTGAAGTATCGATCCCCGGTGTTTTCAAATCACTGATTTTGAAAGTGCGTCCGCTCCCTCCACC
>CAJXQE010000089.1 GCA_913058215.1 uncultured Verrucomicrobiales bacterium | reverse complement strand
CTATCCTCTTCGTCGGCAGCGTCAGATGTGTATAAGAGACAGTCAGAAAACTCCTGCATCTCCCCTTCAAACGATTTCGAACCGTCGGCCGAAGTCCACAAGCGCTTTTCAGCTGAAAAACCAATGCTGCCAGCAGCCAGAAAAATAAGAAGAAACAGTTTCATTTGTAAAATCCTAACTCATCACCTTCCCGAAGGCAATGCTCGACGAGATGCTGAGTATCTTTGCGCGCGAAGATGTCGGCGTTCCGCATTCTTTTCACGAAGATCCAGTTGAACTGTTCATCCAACAAGTTCTCTGATGACTTCGCCCTGGTCGACCAGGAACTGGGGGCGTCCCGTGGGGTCGGTGATTGTCGTTGTCCCGGCATCAATTCCCAGGTTGTGATAAAGCGTCGCTATGACGTCCTGAAAGTGAACCGGGCGTTCGATGCATTCTCCTGCAACCCGATCAGTCGCACCGATCACTTGTCCCGGATTCATACCGCCTCCTGCCATGATTCCCATCGCGACACTTGGCAGATGATCGCGCCCGCCGTTTTTGTTTACCTTGGGAGTGCGACCAAATTCGCCCCATGCAACGACTGTGACGTCATCCAACATTCCACGATCTTTCAAATCAGTTACCAATGCCCAGAGAGCGTGGTCGAAAATTGGACCAAGCTGAGCCATTCGGGAATTGTTATTTCGATGAGTATCAAAATCGCTGATAGACACACTCACGACCCGGACACCCGCTTCGATAAGCCGCCTCGCCAGGAGTAGTTTTCTCGCCGCGAGAGGGCCTTCCGCGGTTTCGGCGGCCAGTTCTTTGAAACGGAGATCCGGTGTGTATTTGGCCAGAGTCAGCGGATCTTCTTTTTCCAAATCCATCGCTTCCGCAAGCTTGCCGGACGTAAGAATCTTCATCGCCTGTTGGCTGAACTCGTCCATCGCCTGGACCTGTTGACTTCCACGATCAAGCTCACTTTTCAGTGAATCGAGATTTTGAAGTAGTGAGGCTCGATCTTCGAGGCGTCCGAGGGTCAGACCGCTCGTTAGTCCCATTTCGATGCCCTTTCCTTGAACGCCCAGTCGGCTTAATTCCCCCTTCATACCTTGTTCCAGCTCGCGGGGAAACAGAGTTGAAATATCGGGTCGAAAAGGACTGTAGACCGGCCCGAGAAATCCGGAGCGTGCTGAGTTCCTCACCTTTCCTCTTCCCTGGAGTAAATCGACAAACGCAGGCGCATCGTCGCCGGGACTGGACAGCATTTTCGCAACGACACTTCCCATCGCCGGTCTTCCGCCAATACTTTGCAGATCCCGAAGTGCGAATCCGCTTTGGCATTGGAATGCGTCGTGGCGGGCTGCAGATCCCACAAGGGAACGGATGAAGATTAAGTCATCAGCAATGCTTGCAATCTTCGGCATCAACTCGGTCACATGAAACCCCGGGATCTGAGTCCGGATCGACGAAAAAGGACTTCTCTGATTACTTGGTGCCTCCGGTTTTGGATCAATCAAATCCATTTGCGAAGGTCCGCCATCCATATGGATATTAATGATGGCTTTCTGGCTCGAGCCATAATTGAGGGAGTTTTCCGCCCTCAACAATTCCGGGAGAGTTAAGCCGCCAATTCCCAGCATTGATCCTGCTTTAACGAAGCTTCGCCGGGATACGCCGTCGCATCGGCTACTCTTCGATCGGCTCCCGTTAAAATTCAGCATCAGAGGAGGTTACCCAAACTTAAAGGTATCAACTACCACGCAATGACGGTATCGAGCCGGGCTCAAAACGGATTACTGCACTATCACCAACTCGATTCTGGGAACGTCGGTGACACTTCATTGTCGTCCGTCTGATACCACTCAAGCATCTATAAGTCATCCCCGGTGGAGCAAGCCCTGCCTTTTGATCCATCGGTCGATAAACCTTGATTCGCTTGGCGAAAACTGCTCCAATCTTCTCTAACTGAATGGAAACCGTCCCTTCTTCCCATACACCTTCAGGTGGATGGTGACACGGGGCGCGGAAGGGTGAAAAAGGAAATTCCTTTCAGTCACGTTCTTATCGCTCAGGACACAAGATATGACCTCACGACTGAGCCACCTCTATGCCGCTGTAATCGCGTGCCTGTCCTCATCGGTCTTTGGTGATGTGCAGACGAATGTCCCAGAGGTTGCGGCGGAGGGATATGTCATGGTTTACTCGCTGGATATTCCGACTCAGGGAGAATTCCGCGACGCGGTGCCGGTCCCTTATTCGGTGGACGACAGTGCCACGGCGCCCGCCTTTGACCGGATCGCCTACTATCTCGAGGTCGATGACGGGACGGGGCCCCGATGGGTTTATGCAAGCATGGATGCATTCACCACGGATGCCGGGGCGATCGGCTTGCCACACAATCTCAGCAATCCGCTTGTGTGGCAGCAGGGTGTTTCGAGCCTGAACGTCGTCTCGAACGTGGCGGGAATCGTGAACGCCAACGGGGTCTCGACGGGAAACATCGAATTTTGGCCGAGTAACTACAGTGCACCGAACACTGCGACTGTGCCGAATGCCAGCGCGGATACTTTAGATTTCGGCGACGGAGGCTCGACCACCGCGGCTGGCTTCGGGTCCTTCCAGATCCACAACCATGACATCGACGGGAATGGTCCCGGTGTGGCCGGACAGACGCTTCTGGCATACAACCGTTGGGGCGTCGGAGGCGGAGTGGATGACGATCTTGGGATCGGAACTTCACCAACTGGTCAGCCTGACTACACCTTCGCCAGTAACGCGGGTAGCTACGTGGTGAAGACTCTGCAAGTGCTGGTGCGCCCCGCGCTCCCCGCCGTGCCCATTCCCGCGCCGGTGACGATTACATCGAAAGTGCCGGAAGCGGCGGAGTTCGAACTCGTCTACGAACTGGATATCGCTGCCCGCAATGACTTCACCCTGTCAGTTCCCTACACGATCGACAACGCTGCGGCGCACGCCCCGGGATCGTTCTGGCGAGTGGCCTACTTTCTTGAATTGGACGGCGAATGGGTTTGGGCGTCGATGGATGCGTTCACTCCGAATGTCGCCGGGCTCGGTGTGCCGGCGGCGACCGCACAGTTTCAACAGCGCCGGGTGGGGCGCCTCAACGTGGCGGCCAGCTCCGGAACGGGTGTGGCATCGCGGCAGGGTTCGGCCAAGGGAAACATCGAGTTCTGGAACACGAACTACGCAAAGAACTTGTCCGGGGTGGTTCCGGGCGGGTTGGGAACTCTCTTCGACAGCAACGATACCCCCGCGGCCACCGGCAGCTACGGCTCGATGCAGGTACATGACTGGGACGCCGGCGAGACGATCTTTGCCTTCAACAAATGGAACACGACAGGAGCGGATTCGGATCTCGGAATCGGGAACCGGCCCACGGCAGATCCCGATTGGACCTTCGCGGCGAATGCGGGGTCCTACACGAGCCGTAAACTCTATGTGTTGGTGGCGCCTGCTCCCTTCACATTGGAGATGGATGCTTTTCCTCAGGATCTGCAGTTTTGCCCGCGTGACCTCGTCTCCGGCCTCGGCAGTTTCGAAGTGGCGGGTAGCGAGTCTTCAGGAAATTTCACCGAAGCGGTGCTGCAGATCACACGCGAGGGCGCGCCCTTCGGATCCGATAAAGTCGTCGCGCTCGACTATAGCGAAGGGTCGGCGGAGTTTGCATTCACCGCAGAGATCCCGGCCGAGTTGGCTCAGTTTGATGTCGAGCTCGTGTTGCGAAATGCCGAAGGGACGGAATTTTCGGCCCGGCGTGCAGCGGGAATTGTGGCGGGCGATGTGTTCATTGTCCAGGGGCAGTCGAATGCGAACGCGAACATGTTCAATGGGACTGCGAACGGTTACCAGAGTCCGTTTGTCCGGACCTACGGGCAGAATTCGTCTGACGCCGCGACGACCTTAGCGGCGGGGGACTGGCTTGTGGCGCAGGGCGACGGGAGCCTGGGGCGCTCTGCCGGCATCGGGCAATGGGCGCTCGTCATGGCGAATCAATTGGCCCTGGAGAACGGCGTTCCGATCGCGATTCTCAATGGCGCGCACGGCGGGCGGCCGATCACCTTTTTCCAGCGGGACGATGCGAACCCCGAGAACCTCGACACGAACTATGGCCGTCTCCTGCACCGGGCGCGGAAGGATGACCTGACCGACGCGGTGCGCGGGTTTTTCTATTACCAGGGTGAAGCCGAGGGGGGCAACGCAGCGGTGCACGACGCCGGATTCGTCGCCCTCCACCACGATTGGAAGGAGGACTTTCCGAACGCCGAACGATACTATGTCTTCCAACTCCGCGAGGGTTGCGGGGTGGCGCGGTTCAACGTCGGACTCCGCGATGTGCAGCGTCGCTTTCAGGACAGGTTCCCCGACATGACCTCGTTTTCGGTCAACGGGCTCGATGGGCACGACGGCTGCCATTACGCGTTCGCCGGAGGCTACGAATCGATGGGCCTGCGCATCGCCAAACTGGTCGCCCGCGATTTTTACGGGGCAGCAGATGACCCCGAGATCGAGCCCCCGAATCCGGCTTATGCCGCATTGGTGGGAACGAACACGGACCGCGTGAGAATTGTCCTGCGGCGCCCCGAGGCGAACCTCTTGTTTGAGGCGGGAGCGGAGGCGGACTTTGCGCTGGTGGGATCGACCGCGACGGTGGTGTCCGGCGAGATCGTGGACGGCGGTATTGAGTTGCAACTCTCCGGTAGCGCGGCCGGAGCGGATGCGGTGGTTTACGGTGGGCACATTGGTGCGGGCCCCTGGGTCACCACTTCGACGGGCGTCGCCTTGCTCACTTTCTCGGAGCCCTTGTTGGATGCCAGCCTTTTACCGCCCGGCGGCGTGACAGCGACGGACGGAGAGTTTTCCGACAAAATTGTAATCTCCTGGAACGCCGCTCCCGATGCGGACACAGGATATGAAGTATTCCGGCACACGGCTGATGATTTCCAGGGGGCGTCTTCAATCGGAATCTCCAACCTGTCGACTCTGACATTCGAAGACGATGCACCGGTTTCCGGGACGCCTTACTTTTACTGGGTGAAATCACGGGATGCGATCGGGGGCGTGGGACCGGAGAGTTTGTCCACCAGCGGCCTGCGAGCGCAGGATACCGCCGGGCAAACTGCCGGTGCGGCCAGGGCACTCGCTTTGATCGGCGTTGGAAACACTCAGGAAATGGGAACACTCGAATTTTCCGACCGTGACTATTTCTCCTTCACTGTGAACTGGCCGGCAGAGATCACCATCTTCACCACGGGGAACATGAACACGAAAGGGTCCCTCTTCGAATCGGACGGAACGACCTTGATCAACGATCCGGATTTGGACGGAGACGCCGGCACCGGTGTCAATTTCATGACCCACAAGTTTCTGGCGGGTGGCGATTACTTCATCATGGTGGAAGGACTGAACGGTGACCAAAGCGGGCAATATGTTTTAAATTTCGACATCGTTGGACCGCTCTACGTGCAACCCGATGGACTCGTCGGCGCAAGCCCGGCGAGCTTGAAGGGTGAGGATATTTACAATCTATCCGGTGCCGGCCAGACCCACACGCTGATCTCCCGGAAACTGAGATCGGTGACGTTTCACGGTCGAATCGAAAACGACGGAGATACGCCGGAAAATCTCGCGATGAGAGGAACCCGGGGTGGGAAGCGGTTCAAGGTGATCTATTTCGACGCAGGTGGAAATGTCACCGCAGCCATGCTCGCTGGAACCCACTTAAAGAACTATCCCGATGGTATCGGCGAAGCGACCCGGATTCGGGTGAAACCATCTCGAAAATTGAAGAACAGGAAAGCCGGGAAAATTAGAAAGAGGAGTTTCACCGCGAGGGTGACAGCCACATCCATTCTGGACAGCTTGAAGAGGGATGTCACCAGCGCGATTGTCAGGACGAAGTGATGCACCATGACGCCCTGAGTATCCTGTTGGAAACGCATCGCACTTTGGATTGAAATTAGTTAATTCCGATCTATTCCGCTTCGATGTCACTCAGTTAAGAGGAGCGCAACCGCGTCTTTGATTGAGGTTCTTCGCGAGCAGTTGTTGTGCTATTCCAAGTCATTCCTTTCCTTCTATGAGCGCATGCTGCGGCACTGTAACCAATGAATACCTGTACCTCGACTTTCACTTATTTTATCGCTTTTTGCGTCCTGTCTTCGTTGGTGATGGCGACGGCAAAAGAGGAGGTCGATGATCTTCACTCAGTGGGGGTTGCCAAAGTGGATATTACGCCGACTCATCCGGTGCGCCTGAGTGGTTACGGGAATCGTCGCGAAGAGTTTGAAGAAGTCTCGCAAGCCATATGGGCCAAAGCGATCGCGATTGGATCGGATGATGACGCACAAGGCGCTGCCGTGTTGATCACGGTTGATAATTGCGGCATTCCCGCATCGATGCGCAGCGAACTCGGTGAGCGTTTACTCAAGAAGGCCGGCATCAAACCTGATCGTCTGGCGATTTGCTTTTCGCACACACATGCTGCTCCCTGCCTCAAGGGGGCGCTGGTGAATATTTTCAGTTCTGATGTTCCGACCGCTCATCAGAAGAACATTGATCGCTACTCAAGGGATTTACTGGAACATCTGGAAAAAGTCGCGCTCGCTGCTTTGGCTGACCGAAAGCAGGCGCGAATCTCCCTGGCCGTCGGCAGTGCCGGTTTCGCCCGCAATCGTCGGGTGGCGTGGGGTGGTCCGGTCGATCATTCACTGCCGGTGTTGTTCGTGCACAGCGCTGAAGACAACAAGCTGCGTGCGGTTTTCGCCAACTACGCTTGCCACGCGACGACCTTAAGTTTCAACAAAGTGCACGGTGACTGGCCGGGCACGGCGATGGTCGGAATCGAGCGCGAACATCCGGGGGCTGTGGCGCTGATTAGTATAGGTTGTGGCGCCGACATGAATCCGATCCCGCGGGGCACATTGGAATTTACCGAGCAGCACGGTGAAGAGATCACCGCCGAGGTGTCGCGACTGCTGGGAACCGATCTTAAGCCTGTGAGTGGTGCGATCAGTTCGAAGGTGAAAGCCATTTCCCTACCTCTCGCGCCCTTGCCTTCCCGGGATGACCTGCAGCTGATGGCGGCGTCGAAACGGCAGAACGTGGCATACGCGGCGAAGCGGAACCTTGAGCGTCTCGACCGGGGTGAAGCTCTGTCGAAAGCGGTGCCGTATCAGGTGCAAGCCTGGACCTTTGGCGATGATCTGGCGATGGTGTTTTTGCCCGGCGAAGTGACCGTGGACTATCAGTTGCGACTGAAGACAGAATTTGATGGCTCCCGAATGTGGGTCAATGGCTACGCCAACGCGGCTCCCTGCTACATTCCGTCGCGTAAGGTGTTGAGTGAGGGTGGTTACGAAGGCGAGAGCGCTATGGTCTATTACGATCAACCGGCCAAATTTGCGGAAGGTGTCGAGGAACTCATTATCGCTGCGGTGCACGAGGTATTGCCGGATCAGTTCCAGGCAAACTTCAGAGCTGATTTGCCGCCGAAGTCACCGGCCGATTCTCTGGCTGCGATCGAGACGCGCGAAGACCTCGGGCTTACCGTCGAACTGGCGGCGGCCGAACCTTTCGTCGCCGATCCGGTAGCCATCGACTGGGATGCCCGGGGCCGGATGTGGGTGGTCGAGCAGCCCGACTATCCGAATGGGATGGGCGGTAACTATGAACCGGGCGGACGAGTGAAAATTCTCACCGATCGGGACAAGGACGGCCGATACGATCAGTCGACGCTTTTGCTCGAAGGTATTCCTTTTCCGACCGGGATCACTTGCTGGGGAAAAGGTGCCTATGTGTGTGCTGCGCCCGACATTCTCTATGTCGAAGACACGACCGGCGATGGCAATGCGGATTTGGTGGAGAAGCGTTTTACCGGTTTTTACACTGACAACTACAACGCTCGCATCAACAGTCTCTCCCTCGGTCTCGATAATTGGATTCACGGTGCCAATGGCCTGCTCGGGGGCAATATCAGGAATGAAAAAACCGGCGAGGTGATAGACATTCGCGGGCGCGACCTCCGTTTTCATCCGGATACCCTGGAGTTCCAACTCGTCTCAGGTGTTACTCAGCAGGGGCGTGTTCGGGACGATTGGGGAAACTGGTTTGGGTGCAGCAACAGTCGCTGGATTTTCCATTTTCCACTGCCCGAACAACAGGTGCAGCGCAACCCGCACGTGACTGCGCCGGGGCCAAGTCTGTATTTGCCTGAAAAATCTGAGTCGAGTCTGAATGCCATCAGTCAACCCTTGGAGCGATTCAACAATCCTGATGCGCAGGGCAACATCACCTCCGCCTGCGGACTTGGCATCTATCGCGATGATTTGCTCGGCTCCGAATTTTCCGGCAACGCTTTCATCGGCGAAACCGCTCACAATCTGGTGCGTCGCTATCAGCTGGATCCGAAAGGAGCGACATTCGCAGTGAAACGTCCTGAAGGTGAGCTGCAGCGCGAATTCTTCGCGTCCACAGACAACTGGAGTCGCCCCGTGCAGATTCGTACCGGTCCCGATGGTGCGCTATACATCGTCGATATGTATCGTGCTGTCATCGAACACACTCGCTGGATTCCTGCCGATCGTCTGGCGAAAATTGATCCACGCGCGGGCGAGGGAATGGGGCGAATTTATCGCTTGGTTCCCGAGGCAACAAAGCTTCGAAAAGTGCAGGACTTGACCACGCTCGACCCTGTCGCTCTGGTCACGGCGCTCGACACGCCCAATGGAACGACTCGCGATCTGGTGCATCAAGTGTTGTTGCAGAACCACAAGGGGAACGCATCGCTGATCCAGCCCCTGGCGAAACTTGCCGCCGACAGCAAGTGGCAAGCCGTGAAGGTTCAGGCACTCTCGGTTCTTGATGGTTTGGAGATGCTGTCCACGAAGGAACTGGTCACTGCGCTTGCGGATTCGGACGGTCACGTGCGGCGTCACGCGCTGCGCCTGGTGGCTCCACGCATAGCCACGACACCTGAACTCGCCGGAGCAAGTTTGGCCTTAGTCACTGATCCTGATTTTGATGTTCGATATCAACTGGCCCTGAGTCTCGGGGAATGGGATGATCCACGGGCGGCGGATGCAATCGGCCAACTGGCAGTCAAGGGCATGGCGGACAAATGGTTCCGCGGTGGGCTGGTGAGTTCTTCTGTGTATCGGTCGCTGGAGATTCTGCAAACAATCATGGCGACTTCAGCAGAAACGGCGGGACGTAACCAAATGATCGCGGCCCTTGTCTCTACTGCGGCAGCTACAGCGAAGACGCCGGACGAGTTCGACAGACTGGTGGGCGTGCTGGCTACAGAGTTGAACGGTGGTTCGCTTGCCTGGCAAATGGTAGGTATGGCCCAAGTGCTCGATGCACTCGACCGCAGCAAGATCACACTGGCTTCACTGAGCGGTGCTGAAAAAGTGCGCCCGCTCTTTGAAGCTGCGCATCGTATCGCCGCTGATTCGAAAGCGGGTGACAGCGACCGGGAAGCCGCGCTGCGATTGTTCGGTCGAGGCTTCAACGATGCCGAAGGCGACCTTGCCCTGCTTGCCGATTTCCTCAAGCCATCGGAAGGCTCAGTCGTCAGTGATGCTATTCAAAAGACCGCACTTGCCATGCTTGGTCGAACGTCCAGTCCGGAGGCGGCGGAAGCGATGCTCAGCGATTGGTCACGGCGTACTCCATCAGTGCGTGCTTCGATCATAACGACATTGTTGGCGCGCGACGCGTGGACCTTACGACTTTTGCAAGCTGTGGAAGATGGAGTGATCAGTTCCGCCGAACTGACTGCAGCCAACCGGCAAACTCTCGAAGCTCATGGGAACGACACCATTCGGCAGCGGGCCGCGGCATTACTCCCTCCAGTCGACAATAGTCAAAGAGCCGCCGTCGTGGCGAAGTATCAGGGTGTCGCTGACTTCACTGGCGATGCTGTGAAAGGTGCCGAGGTTTTTAAGATAGCCTGCGCCGTGTGTCATGATTATCTCGGACAAGGGGTAGCCGTTGGTCCCAACCTCAAAGCATATTACAACAAGAGTACGTCGGATTTTGTCACCGCCATTCTTGACCCCAATGCGGCGGTCGAACCCCGCTATGTCAGCTACGCCATCACCACTGGCGACAAGCGCACACTGATAGGTGTCATCGCCAGTGAGTCTGCTGCCAGTCTCGAAGTCGTTCAGCCGGGCGGCATTCGTGAGGCTATCCTGCGAACGGATATCGAGAGTATTCGCGCCACTGGCATGTCATTAATGCCCGATGGATTGGAAGGAGCAATCAGTTCGCAGGCCATGGCAGACCTGATCGCTTATTTGAAGAGCGGCGGTTGAGAGATGCGATGGATAGACGAAGAAGTGACCCTGTTTTTCCAGAGCCGATTCACTGAGCGCTGACTTAGATCTCCCACCCCTTTCGGTATTCGCGGCGAAGAAACTGGTTTGCTCCTTCATGGTTGGAAAAAGAGAGTTTCTTTGGATCCCATAGCAATTTTACTTTCGTGAGTTCTTCGCGCAGCTGAGGTCGCAGCGCAACGTTTCCAAGCAGGACTGCCTCGGTGAGCGGGCCTGCCCAGTCAAAATTGGACCCGGCCTTGGGACCTCCTTTGCACGCATTGATCCACTCGGTGTGATGGCCGGGAGAGCGATCAAGTTTCTTTGGAGGCGAACCGTATAGTGTCGCCTTTTTCTCAGGGACAATCTTCCACTTATTCCAGTCCGACATCAGGCAACCGTCGTCACCCACCAGCAAAAGTCCGTTGGTCCCCATGATATCACTGTCTTTGATTCCTTCGGGACGAGCGGGGCGCAATCCCCCATCGTACCAGACCAGTTTCACCGGAGCCATTTCACCCCGTTTTGGAAAATGCCAGGTGATCATTGAGCCAAGAGGAAAAGTTTCCTCGTTTACCCGGGTGGATGATGCTTCCACACTAAGGGGTGCACCAAGTTGCAGGGCTCTGAAGACCGGGTCAAAATAGTGGCAGGCGATATCACCCAGTGCACCAGTTCCGTAATCCCACCAGCCACGCCATTTCTTCGGAAGGTACGCGGAATGATAGTTTCGGTCAGGGGCAGGCCCGAGCCAGAGATCCCAGTCAAGGGTATCGGGAACGGGCGGCTTGTCAGTTGGCTTCGAAACTCCCTGTGGCCAGTATTCCGCAAAGAGGCCGCGCGAAGGACGATCTGTCCAGATGTGCGCTTCACGAATTTGTCCCACGGCATTATCCATTACAAACTCCTGAACCACCCGGGTTTGATCATCGGCCTGAGCCTGATTCCCCATTTGCGTTGCGACACCTGCTTCCCTCGCCGCTTTGGTTAATTCCCGCGCTTCCCAAACTGAGTGGGTAAGCGGTTTCTCACAGTAGACTGGTTTGCCGATTCGAATCGCTGCCATCGAAGCATGAAAGTGATGATGGTCCGGGGTCGCTACAATCACTGCATCAATGGAGTCTTCCATTTCCTCAAGCATCCTTCGATAGTCTTTAAAGTGTTTTGCTTTTGAAAATTTCTTAAAAGTTCCGGCGGCATGATTCCAGTCCACGTCGGCCAGCCCAACGATGTTTTCCGTTGCTGCTACTTCAGCGATATCGCCGGCGGCACGTCCCGCCGCTCCAATCGATACGACATTCAGTTTTTCATTGGCAGCATAAGTTCGAGCAGAGCCAGCGGGAAGAATAGTGAAAGCTGCAGCAGTGCTTCCGGCGGTTTTAAGAAAGTTCCGTCGTTTCATAGATCACACTATAGTGGGAAGTCCCGCTTGATTTGTATTGTTCATTTTGCGGAATCGCGGACTTTTCATTTTCTGAGAAATCAGCAAGGTCGGGGATGCGGTTTTGTCTGATTGTTTCGCTGGCGTTTTTCTATATGGGTTCCGTGTATGGAGCCGAACCCGATCTTTCCGGGATTGATGAAAAACAGATCATGATCCCGATGAGAGACGGGGTGAAGTTATCGGCCTGGGTCTATTCTCCTAAACAGGTGAAGACACCCTTGCCAGTGGTTTTCGAGCAGCGCTATGCGGGTCTCCGTGCCAATGGGACCAGGGAGTCTGCGGCGCGCCTTGCGCGGGCTGGATATGTTGTAGCGCTGATAAACTATCGGGGGACTCACGATTCGGAAGGCATATGGGTCGGCTATCGGGCCATGCAATGGGGCGATAAACAGGACGGATACGATGTCTGTGAATGGCTCGCGACGCAGTCGTGGAGCGATGGAAAAGTTGGAACCTTCGGCAGCTCTCAGGGCGGATATGCACAAAATTACCTCGCAGTTACTCAGCCGCCCCATCTCGTTTGCCAGTACATGATTGATACTGGCTTGAGCCTTTTTCATGAAGGTTACCGGATCGGCGGAACGACCCGACCCGGCCGGTTTCTTGCGTTTGGCGGGAAGGGCGATTCAGAGGAGAATCGAGCGCTTCTGGATGAATGGTATCAACATCCGCATTACGACGATTACTGGAAAGATGAAGATGCGTCGCTGCACTTCGACAAGATGAACGTCCCGTGCTTCACCATTGGTAGTTGGTTTGATTTTATGAATCAGGGATCGGTCGCGAGTTTCGTCGGGCGTCAGCACAAGGGAGGTGAAAACTCGCGTGGAAACCAGTGGCTGGCGATTGGTCCGTGGCTTCATGGACGCACTAACAAAGGATCCAAGGTAGGCGAATTAAATTTCCCCGAAAGGGCGGCATGGCCGGTCGAGGAACATATGATTCGCTGGTTCGACCATTGGCTGAAAGGAAAGCCTGAAGCCGCCGATGTCGTGAAAGCGCCGCCGGTCCGTTATTTTGCGATGGGTGCAGTTGGTGAAGGCAGAGCCCCTGGAAACCTCTGGCGCGATTTACAGGATTGGCCGCCGACCGCGCAGGAAACGTCCTACTTTCTAAAACCTGAAGGCGCATTGTCAGCAGAGATTCCGACTAAAGAAGGTGGATCCACTTCATTCAAAAGCGATCCTCACAATCCGATGGAAATTCCCGGTCGCTCATTTCCCGGGGCACGCGATGCACGGAAGTTTGAAGAACAGAGTGACGTGATCACTTTTACGACGCCTCCACTCGAAAAGCCGGTTGAATGGACAGGCCGGGTTTTTGCAAAGCTGTATGTTCAATCGACTGCTCCAGACACCGATGTCATCGTTCGTGTGAGCGATGTATACCCTGATGGCCGATCGATTCTGTTGGTCGACTATCCCTGGCGGATGCGCTATCGCGATGGGTTTGATCACGAAGTTTTGATGACTCCGGATAAAGTTCATCCCGTTAAATTTCCCGTGGGTTGGATCAGCCAAATTTTCAACAAAGGCCATTGTATTCGCGTCACGATCTCCAGCACCGGCGCGCCGCTATACGAACCAAACCCGCAGAACGGAAAGCCGCTCACGATCGAGTTCCCTGAGGACGCGCAAGTCGCGACAAATACGATCATGCACAGCGAGAAATGGCCGTCCCAAATCATTGCGCCGACCGGAGTCGTCACTGAGAAACCCGAGTATGTGCTTGATCAAGCTTCTCAGAAATTAAAGCCCGATGAGAAACGAATTTACAAAAAGGTCGGCGATCGCGAGTTGGAAATGCACATGTTCTATCCCAAAGATTACGATGCCGCCAATGACAGCCGCCCTGCCTTTTTATTTATCCACGGCGGTGGTTGGGCAGGTGGGGTGCCACTGCGGTTTTATAAAGTGGCGAAACACTTTTCCGATTTGGGAATGGTCACTGCTTCATTGCAATACCGCTTGTGGGATCGAAGCGGGAAAGGAAATACGGTATTCGATTGTGTAAAAGACGGACGCTCGGCGATTCGGTATTTGCGAGAAAATGCGGCTGAGCTGGGTATCGATCCGAACAAGATCATCGTCAGCGGCGGTTCAGCAGGAGGTCACGTAGCGGTTTCCACGGCAATTTTTGATGAGGTGAATGATTCGAGCGACAATCTCGAAATTTCCTGCCGCCCCGATTTGATGGTGCTCTTGAATCCTGTGATCGACACTTCTGATATCGGCTTTGGAAAGGATCGAATCGGTGAACGCTGGGAAGAGTTGTCGCCCGTCCACCATGTGAAGAAAGGACTTCCGCCCACGATCATTTTTCACGCAACGGGTGATCAAGTGGTGCCTTACATCGGCGCAAAACGTTTTCACGATCTATCTTTGAAATTGGGAAATGAGAGCGAGTTGGTAAATTACGAAGGCGGATGGCACGGTTATTTCATCTTCGACCTGAAAGTCTACGATGGTGTAGCTTCACGAATCGAAACCTTTTTGAAATCGAAGTACTTCCTCGAATAGAAACTTCACCCGGTAGAAGCATTGAGCTTCGATGACAGGTATTGGCTTTAGTCACATTGATTCCTTTAGATGAACAACAAAATCACAGTTTTCTTCTTGTTTGTCGCGTCATTCATCCTCGAAGGACGGGCGGGGGATAGGGACGCCCCTGATGCCGGAAACTGGTGGTCGGTTCAGCCCGTTCATGCTCCGGCGATTCCCGAGGCGGCAGAGGGAGATCGTGACTGGGTAAGGAATGATGTGGATCGCTTTATCGCGGCGACCCTTCGGCAGAAAAAGTTGTCGCCGTCGGCCGAAGCAGAGCCGCGGGTTTTATGTCGACGCCTCTACTTTGACCTCACCGGTTTGCCACCGACGCCGGATCAAATGAGAAGCTATCTGAAGGCTGCTGAAAAAGATCCGGATGCGGCCTTCGATAAACTTGTCGATCAATTGTTGGCCAGCGAGGCTTACGGTGAAAAGTGGGCGCGCCATTGGCTCGACATCGCGCACTACGCCGATACTCACGGTTTCGAGCGCGACAAGTTGCGTGAGAATGCCTGGCGCTATCGGGACTACGTTATTCGTTCGTTGAATGCCGACAAACCCTACGATCAGTTTCTTCGCGAGCAGATCGCGGGTGATGTTTTGGCTCCTGATGATCACGATTCGGTAGTGGCGACCGGCTTCCTCGCGGCGGGTCCCTGGGATTATGTTGGGCAGGTGGAAACGAAGAGTGAGGTGTTGCGGCGCTCGGCGCGGACACTGGACCTCGACGACATGGTCACTCAGGTAATGACTGCGAGCACGGCGATGACGGTCAATTGTGCACGTTGTCACGATCACAAACTTGATCCGATTTCGCAGAAGGAATACTATCAGTTGGTATCCATTTTTGCCGGCCTGAAGCGCGAAGACCGGAGCATCAGCGAAGGTGCTGTGCAACGTTATGAGGAGGAAAAGAAATCGATCGACGCAAAACTCCAGCGGGTCGGGTTCGCCATTAACGAGATTCGAGGAAAGCCGATCGATCTCGCGGATATCATAGGAGGTGGCAACGGACTAGGATCCGGAAAACGTCGTCTTGGAATTGATGTTCGCACTGGTGGCGTGAAGGAACGGGAATTTGGTCGGCTTGGAAATGTGAAGGTCAACACCTTCAAATCCTGCCAGTCCTACGACTTCATTGATGGCGTGGTCGTTCCCGATGGCGGGGGAAATGCGCAGGCGCAAATTCCCATTACCTCGACCGGTGTGACTGTGAGTGGTGTTGCGGATACCTCCGGAGAGGTTTGGGACACGATTCGCAATGGCCCGGTGTCGAGCCAGCATTCGACCGAGTTGGATGGTGTCGACTATTTTTCAAGCGAGCATTCGATGGTCGGCTTACACGCAAATGCAGGCATCACCTTCGATCTGGAGGCGATTCGGGCGGCAGCGAAATTAGGTGCGATGAAATTCACTGCGGTGGTGGGTTACGGAGGAAAAGAGGGCGCCTACATGGCGGAATATTATGTCTATCTTGACGGTGAGTTGCAGTCCAACGGACCTCTCAGCCGAAAGGACGGCGCAGTGAACATTGCCATCGATATCGCGGATTCGGTTCGCTTTCTGACCTTGTTATCGACGGATGGGGGAAACGGGATTGGGCATGATCAGGTTTTTTTCGGCGATGCCCATTTGCAAGCCCTTGCCCCAAAGCAAGTGGGTGAGGCGAAATTGAAACAATTGACTCAACTCGATTCTGAATTCGAAACTTTGCAGAAGCGTCGCAGTCAACTCGGGACGCTACCGAACGTTTTTGGGGTTGTTGCCGGGAAAGAACCTCCGGTGGTAAACGTTCTCGACCGCGGTGATCCGGAGTCTCCGGGCGAGGAGGTCGGACCTGCTGCCCTGTCGTGGGTCGATGGCAAACTGTCCCCAATTATTGGTGATGCCAAAATGCCCGAGGGGCAGCGCCGGGTTGCTCTGGCTGATTGGATCACGGATCAGAATAATCCTCTGACTCGCCGTGTGATCGTCAATCGGCTCTGGCATTGGCATTTCGGTCAGGGTCTGGTTACCACGCCGAGTGACTTCGGTCTCGGTGGAGATTCGCCGTCGCATCCGGAATTGCTCGATTTTTTGGCGGAGAAGTTGTTGAGCGAAAACTGGTCTCTCAAGGCGATGCATCGGCTGCTGATAAGCAGTGCAAGCTACCGACAGAGTTCGACTTGGCGTGAGGCCCCGGCTGCCATCGATGCGGAGAATCAATACCTGTGGCGGATGAACTCTCGTCGGTTATTGGCGGAGGAAGTTCGCGATGCCGTATTAAGTGTGAGCGGCTGCCTCAACCGCGAAGCTTTTGGGCCCGGCTTTCGAGACTTCGACTACAAGGAGGCCTACGCGCCCATCTATACCTACCAGACCGCTGACTCACCCGAGTTCTGGCGGCGCAGTATTTATCGCTTCGTAGTAAGGACTACGCCTAACGATTTCATGAATGCTCTCGACTGTCCTGATCCCTCCAATCTGACTCCGAAGAGATTGACCACCACCACCGCCTTGCAGTCACTGGCGCTCTACAACAACGACTTCATGTTGCGTCAGGCGCGCTATCTTGCCGGGCGCTTGAATTCCGATGCCGGTGAAAGTGCGGATGCCCGGATCACTCACGCCTTTCGCCTGACCCTGGGGCGCGATCCGGGTGCTGAAGAAATGTTTGGAGCCAAATCGCTCATCGCGGAAACCGGGCTTTTTGCTTTCTGCCGCTCGTTACTCAATTCCAGCGAATTCGTTTATCTCGACTGATGTCATGATGTCCAATTGCTCAGACAAAAATCGATCATTGCTTTCGCGCCGGGACCTTCTTTGGAAAGCGGGCGGTGGTCTTGGCGGAGTCGCGCTTTCGGCCATGCTCGGCGGAAAGGCGGGCGCTGCTTCTCTATCCGCATCTGAGGGGCTCCACCATGCTCCCCGCGCCAAACGGGTAATCCAGATTTTCTGTCCCGGGGGTCTCAGCCATATCGATACTTTCGACCACAAACCCGAACTCGAGAAACGTGCCGGCACTCCCTTCGACCCCGGCGGCAAGTTGCAGTTTTTCGCCTCCAAGCCGGGCTCTTGCCTTCCGAGCCAATGGAAATTTCGTCAGCACGGTGAATCGGGCCTCTGGATGTCCGACTTGTTGCCAAATCTGGCGACCTGCATCGACGACATGGCCTTTGTCTACTCGATGCACAGCAAGACGGCGCTGCACGGACCGGGCTGTTTTTTTATGAACACCGGCTTCACCCTGCCGGGTTTTCCGAGTATGGGATCGTGGGTAACCTACGGACTCGGTTCGGAGAGTGAAAATTTGCCAAGCTTCGTAGTGTTGCCGGATCCGCGGGGTCTACCGCCGGGTGGCCCGATTAATTGGGGGGCTGGATTTCTCCCTGCCGTTCATCAGGGCACGACGATGTCGGTGCAAGCAGGCGAGGCACCTCTCTCCGATCTGTTTCCACCGAAAGACTTTCCAGGTGTGGATCAAAAAAGCGATCGAGCGGGCCTCGACTTTTTGCGCACTCTCAACCGAAAGCACCGTGATCAGCGAGTCGGAAACTCCGAGCTCGATGCCCGTATCGCGGCCTATGAAATGGCGGCCCGTCTGCAGCTCAGTGCTCCGGAAGCGACTGACTTGAAAGGCGAATCAGCAAGCATTCAAAAGCTCTATGCGCTCGACGATGCCGATATAGGACCCTTCGGTCGCCAGTGCCTGTTGGCTCGCCGACTTGTCGAGCGCGGCACGCGCTTCGTGCAAATTTTTTGTGGAGCCGAGAATACAACGGCCCGTGAGATTCGACCCAATTGGGACAGTCACGAAGACCTGCCTCGCGATCATGGATACTGGGGAAGAGTGCTCGACGTGGGTGCAGCAGCTCTTCTGAAAGATCTGAAATCGAGAGGAATGCTCGACGAGACTCTAGTGATTTGTACCACCGAGTTCGGTCGCCAGCCAGCAGCGCAGCTGAAGGGCAAAGGCGAGACGCAGACCAGAGGCCGCGACCACAACGCGGGCGCATTTACTGCCTGGATGGCCGGGGGGGGTATCAAGGGGGGAGTCGGCTACGGCGCAACTGATGAACTGGGATGGAAGGCCACTGACAGGAAAAAATATTGCTACGACCTTCATGCCACGGCTTTGCATTTGCTTGGCATCGATCATGAACGCTTGACCTATTACAACAACGGCATCGAGCGACGGCTAACCGACGTGCACGGGAAGGTGATCCGTCCCTTGATTGCTTGAACGGCCTCGCACAAGTCGACGCATCAATTTATTTTTTAGGTCGCGCCACCTCGGTTGCAAACCCTTCAATTCGGTTTTCGACGAGTTTCACATTTTTTGTTTTCGGGCCAATTCGAACTCCCGTTCGTTGTGCGGGGCCGCGAGTTTCACGGATCTCGTTTTTCTTCAGGGTAATCGACTCGACTTCACCTTGAACGTCGACCGCAATTCCTGATTCGGCACCGCTGTCGGTGATGCGATTATTTTCAACGAGATTACGATGAGGAGCGAAATTCTTGCCGCGTTCCGGTCGGAACAACAGCCCGGCCTTTCCGCTGGCGACGATATTATTGTCGAGAATGTGATTGTCAGTGTCGCGATGACCGATCGAAATTCCATAGCTGGAATTTTCCAGGCAATGGTTTTTCTCGGCAAGACCATTCCTGACACCCCAACAAAAAAAGATTCCAATATTATTCCGCTCCAGCTTGTTGTTGCGAATGACAGGCCTTTGCGAACCGGATCCGGGATGCAAGCCAAGTCCTGCATTGTTCAGGGACTGGCAGTTCTCGACGAGGACGTCATGGCAAATCTGCCAACTCATCCCGTCGCCGTTGTAATCTTTTGCGGTGACACCCCGAAAGCTCAGACGGCTGCAATCCTGAGCGAAAATACCGCCAGCGTGGTTGCCGTTCAGATTGTCATTGTTCTCCCTGTTCCCATCGAGGGTAATGTTTTCAATCACGACATCTTCAACAAACTCACAATTCAGAATGGGAAAAAGAGTGGATGCGGTGGAATCCCCCATAAGCCAATAGTTTTTCCGCAAGGCTTTGCTTAGTTTGAATCGGTTCCCCGACCTGGCGATGAGAGTTCCTTTATAGACATCTTTTGCACCGCTGCTGGGATTCTTCGTCTGCAGACAGATCCCGTCCCCCACTTCAAACCCGGAGTCATCCGCCAGCGTGATTTCCTGATCAAACCAGTCGCTATCCGCCGCCAATTCTGTTTTCACTGATGGTTCCTTGATCAGTTGGCTTTCCTCTCCCGAGCCGAGAATGCGGACTTTCGAGGCAAGGTGAACAGCGTTCCGCATTTTATATTCTCCAGGCAGAATTCTGACGGTTCCACCACCGTATCGCGAAACCCAATCGACTGCCGCCTGAATCACTTTCTCGGAATTGCCAATGAGATCGGCGTTCTTGTGCCCAACGGTGATCGTGATTTTTTTCTGCCACTCCGGCTCAACAAGAGTGTCGCCGGAAGTCTGACGTGGGTTCTTAGCTGCCTGCCCGAAACTGGCAGCGCCCACGACACTACCTAGGCCAATTGCAGAAAGAAAATGGCGACGGTTCTGAAAGTTCATAGCCTGGATTAAACCATGGAGCGTCTTGTCCGATCAATTAGAATCGAAGGTCTGGCCCTGAGCTGACTAAGCAAATACTTCCCGAATCACTTCTCCACCAAAAACCGTAGGGATCTCGGCTCGGTTTTTGTGTTTGAATGTGAGGCGATGTTGATCGAGTCCGAGGGCGTCGAGCAAGGTCGCGTGAAGGTCGGCAGGGGAGAAGGGGCGATCGATGGGAACATACCCGAGTTCGTCTGTGGCTCCGATGATTTGCCCGCCTTTGACTCCGCCCCCGGCCATCCAGATTGAGTAGCCGGCCGGGGAATGATCGCGTCCCCGCTTGGCGCCGGTCGCGGTTCCTTCAGTGGTCGGAGTTCGGCCAAATTCACCTCCCCAGACAACCAGGGTGTCTTCGAGAAGTCCGCGTTGTTTGAGATCTTGAAGCAACCCGGCGACTGGTTTGTCGGTGGCGCGAGCACGGGCACGGTGATTGCCTTCAAGGCTTCCGTGAGCATCCCAGCCTCCGTTGCGCAGCTGGATGCAGCGCACTCCGTTCTCGACGAGACGACGGGCCATAAGGCACTGCTTTCCAAACTCAGCGGTGGGTTTTTCGTCCATTCCGTAGAGCTTTTGAGTGGCCTGGCTTTCACTGGAAACATCAAATGCTTCCGGCGCGGAAGCTTGCATTCGAAAGCCAAGTTCGTAAGAAGCAATTCGGGCTTCAAGCTCAAAGTCGGCACCTTGTTGAGCAAGGTTCCGCTCGTTCATCCATTTGATGAAGTCGAGTTGCTCGCGTCGATTCTGGTTGGTGTAGCCGGATGGCATTGAGATAAATGGAACCCCTTTTTTACTATCGACGACGGTGCCCTGGTATTGGGCTGGAAGAAAGCCAGGGCCCCAGCCGGCGCGCTGTGGAGCCGGTCCAGTTGAGTTGGATAAAAAGACGACGAATCCGGGTAGGTTCTGGCTGGCATTGCCGAGGCCGTAGGTCATCCATGCTCCCATGCTTGGTCGATCACCTACGGCGGTTCCGGTCAGGGCAATGCACTCTCCTGGGCCATGCACGGGGATGCGGTGATTCATTGATCGGATCACGCAAAGGTCATCAACCATCTTTCCCGTCTCGGGAAAAAGATCGGAAACTTCGATGCCGCTCTCTCCATATTTTTTGAAGCTGAAGGGCGAGGCCATCAGCTTTGAATTGACCCCGGAACGGGGAATTTTAGGGACGTTGACGGCGATGCTTTCGGGAACGGCTTGTCCGTCGAGTTTCTGCAAAAGCGGTTTGGGATCGAAGGAATCGGTTTGCCCGGGGCCGCCGCTCATGAACAGAAAGATGATGCTTTTTGCTTTGGCCGGACGGTGAGAGATTGGAGCGCCCGTAGCCTGATCTGCCATCATCGAAGCGAGGGCTATCGAACCCATCCCGAGCGTACTGCGATGCAATAGTTCGCGACGCGAAAGACCAGGGGGGATGCAGAAGTCGTGATCAGCTTTCATTGGGCTAGTTCAGGTAAACGAATTCGTTCAGGTTCAAAAGGGCGTGGCAAAACTGGACAAAGGCGAGTTCCGGGTTCGAGGATGACTTCAGCATTTGTCCAGCGCGACTCTTCTCATCAGCGTCCGGCAAACGGCCAAGAACCCGGCTGAAAGCAATCTCGATCTGTTTTTCTAAATCCCCTCCGGCAACGGATCTTACTTTTTGTGCAAGAGCCGCTGAACGTCTATTCATAAAATCGCTGTTCAAAAGATAGAGCGGTTGCAGCGCTACGGTCGAGACCTCCCGATGTGAGCAACTGGAGATTGCCTCAGGCGCATCGAACATGGTCATGGCGCGTGGCATTTCGCTTCGACGCTGGGCCAGATAAATGGTGCGGCGAAGAGCTTTTTCATCACGCTCGGGTGAGATACTGGGGCCTCCAACTTCGGTATCCAGTTCACCAGTTGCTATGAGAACAGAATCGCGGAGCGCTTCCGCCTCAAGTCTGCGTCGTGGCCAATTCCAAAGGAAGGTATTGTCAGGATCGATCGCCGCGTTTTCCTCATTAAACTTCCGTTCCTGACGATAGACAGATGATCGAACTATGAGCCGGTGCAAATGCTTCGTGCTCCAGCCTTGATCCATCAGCTCGGAGGCGAGCCAATCAAGCAACTTGGGATGACTTGGCGCTTCACCTTGCGTGCCAAAGTCGCTTGGTGTCGAAACCAGTCCTTTTCCGAAATGATATTGCCAGACCCGGTTAGCCCAGACGCGTGACACCAGTGGGTTATCCGAATCACCCATCCAGTCCGCAAACTCGGTTCGCGTGACATCTTCTGATTCTGATTTTCCAAGGACTTCCGGCCAACCGCTGTTCACGACCGGCCCTGGTTGGCTGACTTCGCCACGAACGAGAAGGCGCGCTTTGGTTGCCTTGAGAACTTCAGGATTCCAGGGGAGCGGAGCACGATTTACTACCGGCATTCTTTCGATCCCGGGATTCCCTGTTTTTGCAGAAACGAATCCCCAGGTGTGAGGACGTTTCGAGTGTTCGAAGGTCTTGTTCTTCACCAGTTTCCCAGCTTCGCTCATGTAGAATTTGAAGGATTTCTCCGACATCCAGTCTTCCAGATTTGTAGGGTTTGGCGTTTCTGAATCACTCAGTGAAAGGTTGCCCATCTGGCCATCGGTGAAAAGTGCCTGCATCTTGTAGTAGTCCCGCTGGCTTAGTTGATCGAATTTATGGTTGTGGCATTGCGCGCATTCGAGCGTCAGGCCGAGCATCACACTGCCTGTGGCGTTCACCATATCGACCAGTGCATCGTTTCGCTGGAGTGCCTTATCC
>CAJXQE010000088.1 GCA_913058215.1 uncultured Verrucomicrobiales bacterium | reverse complement strand
CCTCTTCGTCGGCAGCGTCAGATGTGTATAAGAGACAGGTTGCTGAACAACGTCCGCGGGAACAAGATCGAGGGCGATGGCTCCGGATCCGATTGCTTTCAAGAACGGCTCTGCGGCAGCTTTACTACCGATTAATTTTGCAGCCGACGCAGACTGGGCTTCTCTGGGAATCGTCGGGAAATTCTGAATCAGAAATTCTGTGTTCCGAATTCCCTTAATCGCTTCTGTGACAAGTCCTGCTGAAGCTTTTGAATCTGCGGCAACGGTTTGCAGAGTTCCCTCAACATCACTCCCTCCCTGAAATGCAAGCAGACGGAGTGCAACGATTCGAGCGGTGTCACTGGCGGCGGTATCAATAGCTTCGGACTTCGCCTTCGCGAAGAGTGACTGAAAACCCTCCTGCGAAACAGCAGCTTTCCAATCCCCTTTTGCGTAAGAAATCCCGGCTTTCAATGCAGTCACCAACCCGACGGTTTGAGAAGAGATTTTGCCTCCGGAAATGTGAGCAACTGCCCTCTGAATTGCAGGGCCTTTTCCGCTCCGTCCTGACATCTTTGCAAGTTCGGTGCCGAATGTGCCGTTCAACTCTTCAGCTGATCGGTCCCATGCAGAAAGCAGTGCCGCTTCGTCTCGAAGTGAATTGAGAATGGCAGCTTCTTTCCAGGAATCACCCTTCCAATCGGGGAGTTTGTCGATCAGTGAATCTTTACTGGCGAGTGCTGCAGGGAATGGAGCAGGCGCAGGCTTCGATTGAGCCGCTTTCCCTCTTTCGAAGAGGAGTCGTCTGGCGGTTGTCTGGTGCCAGTCATTTGGATGATCGAGAAGAGCAGTGAGTTCTGCATCGGTGGCTTTCGATAGTTTAGGAATTACTTTCCTCTCAAAATCATCAGGCTCGACGCGATAAATCCGACCGCGGTCATTTCCACTGTCCAGATCAATGTGCTTTTTGATACCTTCAGGTATAGACCAGGGGTGTTCGATTACCTCGCGGTAGACATCACAAATGTAGAGGCATCCGTCAGGACCGGTACTGAAACTGGCAGGGCGAAACCAGTTGTCACTGCTTCGTAGAAATTCAGTTTCCTGTTCGTCTTCGGGGCGGTGCGCGATCGGCTGAGTACCTCCGTCCTCTTGAATGAGTTGCTTGCGATGAACCAGATTACTTCCTGCATCGCCAATGAAGAAACTGTTTCGATAAGTGTCTGAATAAGCATCTCCCCAGAATGAGTGAATCCCGGTTCCGGCGGTAAAATATCCGGATACACGGCCTCCACCCTCGACAGAACCTTTTACCACTCCAGAAGCTCTCCATCGGGTCCGGACAATACGCCAGGGCTCATCCGGACTGATACGGAAGACCGGGGCGGCACCGCCATCATCCGAAAACATTGTCAGTGGTGCCGGCGGAGAAAACCAGGGATTGGCCAGAAGATCTTTCCGCTCCCAGGCGACCCAGATGGCATGCCGCGAATTACTGCAAACAAAGCGTCTGCCATCTTTATCAAAACTCATTCCATACTGAGCGGTTCCGTTTTCGGCGCGAAGATCGAGCAATTCCGGATCGAAAGAGTGATCCGCTCCCCGCACTGGAACTTCTTTGAATTCTGAGACACCCGGCTTGGTGATGGTTCCGCCGTTGCTGGCTGTAGCACCCCAGATACGATTGTCAGGTCCCCAGCGAAAGCTGTTGAAAAGAGCCTGCATATTCATCCTCAGATTGCCGCCACCAAATCCTGTGAAAACGATTTTCTCCTCATCACTGATCCCGTCACCGTCTGTGTCTTTGAAATAAAACACATCAGGAGTCGCTCCCACGAATACTCCGCCCTTGTAGCAGGTGATCGCAGTTGGCCACTTCAAACCATCTTTGTAGATTGTGGATTGATCATAGACTCCGTCTCCATTCTTGTCGGTCAAATATCGGACGCGGCCGAGTGCGTCCTCACGATGCTCAGAGTAGCCCCGCATTTCGATGACATAGAGACCGCCATCCTCGTCGAAGCACATTCCGATCGGATCCACCACGTCCGGCTCGTGAGCGGCCAGCTTGAGTGTGAAGCCCTCTTTGATCTCAAAGGTGGAGATCGCCTCTGCAGGTTCGGTCGCAGGAATTCGTGGAAGTTGTTCTGCGTCGATTTCCGGCTCAGCGAATGCGCTACTGAGCAGAAGGGTAGAGATGGCGAGGTAGGTGATGCCGGTGAATTTCATTCTGGAATGTATGCGAGGATGTTTGCTATACGAGAGCCTGCAATCATGATCACAAGAAGACAATTTACAAAAACGGCGGCATTAGGCCTGTCGGGATTTTCTGCGGCCGCTGCTATTGGAGCCGGGTCCGACGAAGAACTGATCGATATTCATCAGCATGTTAATTTTCATGCCCGATTGAATGACACTCTCATCGAGCATCAAAAAACCATGGGAGTGACCAAATCTGTTCTCCTGCCTTCCGGGACTCCGATGGCGAGATCATCGACTCATGCAGGGAAGTCGAACGGACTTGCCGCGCGCGTCTTTGGAACGGAAGCATCGGCGCGGCTCGCGGCGAAGCATCCTGACAAGTTTGTCTTCTTTTGTAACGAGGTTCCCGATTCCGATGAAGCAATAACTGCGATGGAAGGCTGGTTGAAAAGAGGGGCTCTTGGTATTGGTGAACAGAAATTTGGTGTTGATTGCGATTCTGCTCCGATGATGAAAGTCTACGAGCTGGCGAAGGAATACGAGGTTCCCGTGCTTCTCCATTTTCAGCACGGAAAATACAACACGGGCTTCGAGCGATTTCATAAAGTGCTGGAGAAATTTCCGACGGTGAACTTTCTAGGGCATGCACAAACCTGGTGGGGGAATATTGATGCGAAGCACGAGCAAGCGGCGATGTATCCGACCTCCCCTGTGACGGCGGGAGGCCTCACGGACAAGTTTCTCAGCGACTATCCTAATATGTATGGCGACCTTTCTGCGGGTTCAGGTAAAAATGCTTTGGCCCGCGACGAAGAGCACGCGATCGCATTCGTCGAAAGACATCAGGACAAGTTGTGCCTGGGAACAGATTGTGCGGATACTGTAGGCCAGGGGGAGAAATGTTCCGGTTCTCAGCAAATCGCTAACATCCGTCGTTTCGTCAAAAGCCCCGAAGCTCTTAAGAAAATATTCTCGACCAATGCACGCAAAATTATTCGTTTTAAATAAACTGTCTTCGGTTTTGGTCTGTCTCGCCACTGTTTCAATGACTATTGGTGAAGAGGTGAAAACCCCGACAATTATTGCTCATCGAGGGGCTTCTTCGGCGGCGCCTGAAAATACAGGCGCAGCGATTCGGGAAGCGACGCGGGTGGGTTCAAAAGTGGTCGAGTTCGACGTTCGTGTCACCACCGATGGAAAATTGTTACTCTTTCATGATGGTGATCTGAAACGATTTTTCTCCTCTTCTAAAACCTTTGAGAGTTTGACGGAGAAGGAAGCGGTCACTCTCGATGTCGGGAGTTGGTTTCAGGGCGGGAAGTTTCCTGACGAACGTCCTATTTCTTTGGAGGCGGCGATCAAGCTGTGTCACGAAGGCGGAGCGGTTCCCTTGATTGAAAGAAAGTCAGGAGATGCGAAAGCCTATGCCGATGTCATCCGGGAAATGGGAGTGACTGACACTGTGATCGTTCAGGCATTTGACTGGAAGTTTCTCACCGCCCTGAAGAAAGAAATGCCCGAAGTGGCATTGGGTGCTCTGGGAAGTAAGGAACTGGACTCCGAGAGGTGGGGCCGGCTGCAAAAATTGAAGCCGGATTGGATTGGTTGGAGCCATAAGGACTTCGCCCTTTCTGATCTCGAAAAAGTTCATGAGATGGGAGCCAAAGTCGCTCTCTGGACCGCAAATGACATGAAAGAAGTTGCCCGGTTTTTGGAAGCGGGCATCGACGGAATCATTACTGATGAACCGGAGAAGGCCCTTAAGCTCTTACCGGCTCAGTAAAAAAGGAGCCGCAAGATTCAAGGACCAATAGAGCCCGCCAACTGGAGTTGTCCTGCCATCTTGAGTCGGCATTTGAATCGCTTCCGGGTTGTCTCGAATCTTCACGAGCCAGTTTCGTTGCACCTTGTTCAAGGCGTCTGAAGGAGAGGCGTTTCCCATTGCTGAGTAGAAGTCCTTCATGATATTCACGGTTACCGTATCGTTGATCGGCCAGAGGGTTGTCAGAACATTTTCGGCTCCTGCCATGCGAAACCCTCGACGTATCCCGAGGACGCCATCACCGCCTGTGGCTTGTCCGGTGGCCGTGTCGCAGGCGCTAAGAGTTACGACCCTTGTTCCTTCGAGGTTCAATTCTGCGGCTTCGTTTGCCATGAGAATTCCGTCTGTCCCGGGATTGGGAACACTTCCACCAGCCCACGAGGTAACGGTTTCGTGCGAACCTGTCAGGGCAATCCAGCTCCCGAAAGTTGGATTGTGAAACCCGGCCACTTCGTCAGGCACGGAGCCTGAATTTCTATTCTCTGCAGTTCGAGGTGCAAACGCCGGAAGATAGAATCCGTGAGTGGCGAAATGTAAAATGGCGGGTTGATCGATGATATCGCGAATGGCTTCCTCTGTAGCGGATGCACCGATTAATGTTCGGGTAGAGAGTCCATTTGTCTCCAGGATGGGTGCGAGTTGGGCGACTTCTCTCTCTGCTCCTTCGAGGGGCACGAGGCCGCTTGCGATAAATTCAAGAGTTGTGCTTCCGATCGTCGATAGAAGGCCACGGCGGTCGGATACGGGAATTTTTTCAGCGGTGGTATTTGAAAATTCCGGGTTCCCGATCAGAATGGCGTCGTTCTTGGGAGCAAGGTTCGATTCAGGCTTCAGTAGAGCCCGGGATGCAGATACATAGCTCACTGATATTTTCTCAATAAGGAATTTCCCGGTCTCATCGATTGTGGCAGCGAATGGCACGAAGCTCAGTTGAGAATCGGGGCAGAGAATTAGCGACCGGGTGTCGGGGGCCGCGGCCAGTGCGGTCTGGATCAACTCCTGATAGAGTCGGGTCATTACCTCGCGAGCGGTTTCATCGTTGTGCAATTCCGGATTGGAAAGGAATCCAGCGAGAGTTTCCACGATCCCGTTAATGTCCTCCGCACTACCACAATCGACGAAGGCAAGGGAATCGGCGCTTGCAACTACGGCACCGTATCGGTTTTCAAATTCACTTCCCTTCGAATATTTTCGATAGACCAGGTAATCCACCAGGGTCTCCCCGGGCTTCAGAGCCTGTTGAATATCTCCGATTGAAGCGTTCGTCAGGAGCTCCCGGTCTTCCCGCCCTATTTGCTCCAACACCTTATGGTGTTGTTTTCGGACCGCTTCGTCGATTGATGAAGTGTCCTTGTTTCCTCGAAGGAAAGCGGTGCGGTAGTCCGCCCGGAGCTGTTGAAGCTCTTTGACGGAAGCACCGATAAGTGGATCGTCGTAATTCTTCATGAGGCGGGCCTCGGCAATGAGGCTGTCAATGACGAGGCCTTTCTGCCGGAGAAGAAACGTTCCCAGTTCCTCTGCAGCACCGAGATTGGCAAAGAGGTGTTGTGACTGGAACATCTCCTGATAAGCCAGCCTCTGTCGTTCGTTGGTGAACTGAAGGATGGCCTTGAGATTGAAGAATTCAATTTCACTAAGCTTGCGCGCAAAATTCAAAGCACGAGCATCGTCCTCCAGGGCAAGAGCAGCTAATCCGGAGCCGTAGATTCCCTGGGTTTTGTCTGAATGGTTTTTGCGAAGAACTGCGTCGTAGATTGCCCCGGATTCCGCATAGGCAGACAGAGCCTTTTCGAAATCTCCCAATTCACGATGAGCGTCTCCGATTCTGGCATGGGCCTCTGCGACTTCAGCATGCTGGTTGGACTTGAAAACAGCCAGCCTTCCATCAAGGCAGCGGCCATAGAGTTCAAGGGCGGCGGAGGGATTCTTTTGTGCCCTTCGGATCTCTCCCAGAAACATCGCGGCTTCCAAGGTATCCGGGTGTTGGATTCCAGAGGATTGAGAAAAAATCTCCACGGCCTTCTCCGCCAGCGGTGCGGCCTCTGTCACTCGATCCCGGTAAAAAAGTAGACCGCTCAGATTCGCCATTGACCTGGCGGTGTCGATATGGGAAACGCCCAGATTCTCTGTTCGAATTTTTAAGGCGTTGCGAAACAATTTTTCTGCCCCTGCATAGTCCCCGATACACCAGAGCAAGCTTCCGAGATTGTTCATTGCCGGAACGATCTTTTCGGAATCCTGTCCCTCAATCGATATACGGAGTGCCAGGGCATCGCGATTCAAGTTTTCTGCTGTTTGAAAATCCCCCAGTGTTTGCATCAGGGCGGCAAGGTTGTTTTTCAATTGCGCCTCAACCGGCGATTTTTCTCCCAAAACTTCCGAGGCAATGCTGAGGCATTTTTGATAGCCCTCGATTGCCTCCCCGTGGTTCCCCAGTCGTTGGTTCAGATTTGCCAGTTCATTGGTGAAAACCAGTTGATGACGCGATGCGGGGGCATCCGAAAATTTAGTGACGAGAGCTTCCGCCAGTTTCCGGGCTTCAAGCCAGTTACCCTCCTTGTGAAGGTCCTGACACTTCGCGAATGTCTCTTTGTCTCCCTGCTCCAGCTGTCCCTGAACCTGACCGGCTATTGCGAGGAATGAAAGAGTAATGAAAAAAATGTGGATGGGTCGGAGCATCGTGGTCGATTATTGTTGGATCTGTTGGGATGCCGGAACCGGGCCAAGTTTCTTTTGGAGAATGGACTGCCATCCTCCCTCACTGGTGGAGGGAAGCTTCGGTGGCTTTTGTTTGTTTAAAGAAAGCAAGGCTTCGAGGTCATTCTCGTAGTCGTTTGACTCGCTCTCCAGGCCCAGACTTTCCAGTTCTAACATTCCCGCGGCTCCACGACCTTCGGAAAGAGGTGCTACTACTTTAACCAATTGATCCGGGCCTATCTCAACTGACCAGTTATTCTGCTCGAATCGAGGATTTCGATCGTCACTGAATGGAGGGCCCATTGTGGAGATTCGGGAGTAATCGGTGAAATCTGAGCCTATAATTCCTTCCGGTGTAATTTCGATAAATACAGGCTCAGCCTTGAGCCGGGTTGCCTGAAATCGAAATGACAGGGCATCTCCAATTTGGAATTGTGGTGGAGATAGGGTCGATATGTTGAACCATCTAGGGTAGAGCTCCCCAACTTTTAATTTCTGGATCCGTCCTTCTGACATCGCGGCTGCGCAAACGATTCCGGGTTGCAGGATTTTGCTGATGGTCTCTGAAGAACGATCACCCTTTAAGCTGACTTCGAGACTGGCGGGCCTGGTAATGAGAGCCTTTGCCTCAGCATCGCTATTATCCCAAATGCCGGAGATCCTTTGTGACTCCGAATTGAAATTGGGAAACACGGAAAAAGTAGCGGACCATTCACCTGCTTCTTCTTTGCGGAAGGATAGGACCTTTACCGGAAGCAGAAAGTCGATGTCTGAATGCCGATACTCTTTGCCCCAACACGTAAAACTCTGCACAGGGACGGTTTCTTCATAGATGCTGGCTTCAATGTTCCCGTCTTTAAAAAGGTCACGAATTTCGCGACCCACCAGTTTGGCTGGAATGGTTCGGGCGATGAAGTCTGACCGGCCTGTGTTGTGGATCAGGATCCATTCCTTTGGCTCAATATCATCAAACCAGGCAAGGAATGACTCCCTTGTCAGGTAGTATCGATTCCCTGCATTCTCTACGTATCCGTCGACCTGGATTTCAGTGGGTCCTGCAACAACCCGGGTAGCGGCAGACTGTGGAGAAGGGGCTGATAAAATTGTATACCCCTTAGGAGCGTCCAGAACAGGAGGCTCAAAGTTCTCCAGAACGGTTCTACGGAAGGACTTTTTAAAATCCTGAGCTGGCAAATTGGAAACTACCGAAAGGATGAGTGACGAAATAAATGCAATTCGTAGAATCATTCTATAATTTCCGACGAAGACGCAGCTTTTTTCAATCAATTCTTTGGGAGTTCTTTGATCGCCTCCAATATGGTAACCGGTCGTATCAAACCATCGGGTAATTGAATGGCCGGTTTCGATTTGTCGGCTGGATAGAGCAAGTAGAGGGGGACTCCGGCGCGTCCATGCTCCTTCAAGACCTTGGTGATTCGGGGATCTTCATTGGTCCAGTCAGCAGTGATTAATTCGATATTATTCTCTTTGAACGCGGCGCTTATCTGGTCGGTCTTGATGGCGATGCGTTTGTTGATTTTGCAATTCACACACCACTCTGCCGTGAAGTCGACAAAGACATGCTTCCCGTCGGCCCGTGTCTCTGCGATCACTGCAGCAATATCCCGACCGGTATTTTCCGCGCGGATTTTTGAAGCATACCAGGCGAGACCGAAACTTCCTGCAACTACGAGAATGGCGCAAAGCCAGGCGCTGCGGCGTTTCGCCTTGCTTGCATCATAGCGTGCGAATCGCCCGATGATCCAGAGCGCAATTGCCAGGAGCAGAACCGCAGTCAGTGCCCATTGAAGACCGTTCACCTCCAACTGCTTGGAAAGCACGCCGATGAGCCATACGGCGACAGCAAGCATGGGAAAGCCCATCACTTGCTTAAAAGTCTCCATCCATGCACCGGGTGCGGGGATAGAATTGATCAATTTTGGGAATGCCCCAAGCAAGAGGTAGGGAAAGGCGAGTCCGAGGGCGAGGGTAGTGAAAACGAGATACATCACCGGGACTGACTGACTGATAGCAAAGGCAATCGCCGGTGCCATGAGTGGCGCGGTGCAGGGGGTTGCGAGAAGAACAGCGAGAGCTCCACTCCAGAAGCTCCCGGCGTAACCGGAGGCATGAGCGAGGTTTCCTCCGACGCCTTGCAGACTGGTGCCGAACTCGACGACTCCGAATAAACTGAGGGCGACAGCGACCATGACGAAGATCAGGCCGATCACAAAAATTGGCTGCTGCAGCTGAGCACCCCATCCGACATTCTCCCCGGCCAGCTTCGGAATGACGAGAGCGGTGGTAAGAATCCAGAAGAAAATCAAAATTCCGAGGGCAAAGATGAACGAATGCATCATCACCTGTTTCCTGTCTTCACCTGCCTGGCTGACGAAGCCCATTACTTTGAGGGAGATCACAGGAAAAACGCAGGGCATGATGTTGAGAATAATTCCGCCGAGGAATGCGGCGAGGAGCATTCCGAGCAGACCACCACCAAAAGGGGCGGAACCGGGGGCGGACGCCAGTGGAGTCGCCCCCGAAGAATTATCGCCGGAAGCCGCACCTGAATTGGACTCACTTGTCTGAGGGTTGGTCGAGACAAGATATCCATGTTTTACTCCATCTTTTTCATGCACGAGGAGACCGGTAAATTCTTCGGGAGTTGCCTCCAGAGATTCATTTGCCGGATTGCTTACCTGGATCGAACCGCCCTCAAGAGAAATCTTTGGATCTTCCAGAATGTTGAAGACGGGATGAGAGACCGGGTGAAACGCGAGTTTTCCTCCGGAGAGATCGACATTTTCCGACGGACTGATTTTTAAACTTACGAGCGAGTTGGCAAAGTCGACTTCCACCGGCCAGGCGACTGTTTCCGGGATCTTCTTACTGATTTCGGAAAGATCAGTGGCGTAGCTTGATGCAAGTGATTCTGTGCCGACCGGTAGAGTGAGCTCCAGGTCAACCTTTCCGGGAACACATTGCTCCGGATCACACATCAACCAATCAGCCGTTCCTTTGATTGTCACTTCAGATCCCGGTGCCAAATCATCGGGAGGCGTCACCGTAAAGGGATGCAGCACTTCTTTTTCATACCCGTAGCCGCCGAACTTTGCACCGAAGCCGTAGTCGATGATAAATTTCTTTGGAACGGGATATTGCAGTTCAGTTGCCGTAAACCCGGGAGGAAGCTCCAGAGGTAGTAGAGTCGGTTTTCCTGCATCTCCGGGATTTATCCAATAGGTGTGCCAGGTCGGATCAATTTTGAATTTCAAAGCCATCGTAAATGGCTCGCCCGGCTTGATCGTCGAGACGGAGGAGATCAACTGAGCCTCGACATGCTTGTCGCGCACCGGCTTGGATTGAGAAAACGCGGAGCCGACAGCGATGAAGGCGACAAAGAGGGTGACAAGAAATCGATAGATCATGGTTCGGTTCAGATTCGGACAATGTCGTCTTAGACGCGCAAACGGGAAGTTTGTTTAATCCTTTTTTGCGGGAGGGGCAAACTTTGCCGGAAGTGAAAGGTTTTTCACATTTACTCCTCCCAACTCCACGGCCACCATTGCAGGAATGAACAATGTATTTTCAGTTCTGCGTGAATTTTTTCAGCTCGGCCTGACTTCATTTGGTGGGCCCAGTGCACACATTGCGTTCTTCAGAGAGCGGTTTGTTGAAAAGTTGAAATGGCTCACCGATCAGGAGTTCGCAGATTTGCTGGCTCTTTGCCAGTTTCTTCCCGGTCCGGCCAGCAGTCAGTTTGGATTGGCTGTCGGCTGGAAAAAAGCGGGATGGACAGGCGCTCTCGCAGCCTGGATCGGATTTACTTTGCCCTCAGCTATGGTCATGGCTGGATTTGGCGTAATCCTGGTAAGTTTGGGTGGAGAGGACGTTGCGAATGCGGGATGGCTGCGAGGTCTTCAGATAGCGGTTGTGATTGTGATTGCCAAAGCAGTCTGGTCGATGGCGCAAAGCCTTTGTCCGGACAAAGCACGGCAATTGATTGCTCTCTACGGCATGGCCATGATGCTCTATCTTGATGCGTCCTGGGCTCAGATTCTTGTGATTGCGTTCGGAGCGATTTTCGGTTGGGCCTTTGTAAAACTGGATCAGACAGGGGTGGATCGAACACCACTCCCTGTTGAATCGAAGAAAAAGCCCTACCGGATTGTCGGCGGCGTTTGCCTCGGACTTTTTGCGGTTCTTCTTTGCGGCCTTCCGCTCCTGCAGAAGGCGATGCCTGACTCGCGGCCATTGGAAGCTTTCGACGCAATGTATCGAAGCGGGGCGTTGGTATTCGGCGGAGGGCACGTGGTTCTACCGCTCTTGAGCGAAGAGGTCGTGGACACCGGTTGGGTGACGACTCAGGAATTCATGGCGGGATACGGTGCGGCGCAGGCAGTTCCAGGTCCGCTATTTACCTTTTCCGCTTTTCTTGGATCCGTGATGGAGGCGGAAATAAACCCCTGGCTGATGGCGACGCTCTGCCTCGTGGGTATTTTTCTCCCGGCCTGGCTTCTCGTTCTTGGTGTAATGCCCTTCTGGGAATCCCTGGTCAATCGTCCGGGTCTTCGAAAAGCTCTCGCCGGAACAAATGCTGTGGTCGTGGGCTTGCTCGGAGCAGCGCTCTACGACCCGGTCTGGACGGGTACCATCCGCGGTTCAGCCGACATCATTTTTCTGCTCGGAGTGGCAGCTGTGATGCTGGTTTTGAAATGGCCGGCGTGGCTCGTTGTGGTCTTGTCCGGTGTGGCGGGATGGTTGGTATATTGATTGATTACCGCACCTGCCCGGTCCCCACTCCCAAATATTTGTAGCTGCACAGTTCCTCCAGCGCCATTGGTCCGCGGGCGTGAAGTTTGTCGGTGCTGATTCCGATTTCGGCACCGAATCCAAATTCTCCGCCATCGCTGAATCGGGTCGATGTATTCCAGAACACGCAGGCGGAATCGACCTCGAGCTGAAATTTGTCGGCAGCCGTTTCGTTGGCAGTGACGATGGTATCCGTGTGATGGGATCCGTAATGATTGATGTGCGCGATTGCTGCATCGAGATCGTCGACGATCTTCACTGCGAGAATGTAATCGAGGTATTCGGCCGTCCAATCAGCCTCGTCGACGGAAATGATATTGTCGATTCCGGCGAGTTTTTGAAAGTCTTCTTCTCCCCGTAGTTCGACATTCTTCGCGGCAAGATTTTGAGCAATCTGCGGAGCGAACTCAGCAGCGACATCACGATGGATGAGTAATGTTTCGAGGGCGTTGCAAACGGAGGGCTTGTGAACCTTTGAATTCACCGCAATCGCTTCCGCCATATCAAGGTCTGCATCTTTGTCGACGTAGACGTGGCAAATCCCGTCGTAGTGTTTGATAACCGGCATCCGGGCCATGGAGACGACCGCTTCGATGAGACCGGCACCACCGCGTGGAATGATGAGGTCGAGATACTTGTCCATCTCTGCCATGTGGCGGACGCTGTCGCGATCAGTGAAAGGAATCAGCTGAATGCTATGATCCGGCAGGCCGGCAGGTTGGCCACCTTCCTGAAGGGCCGCAGCAATGGCGCGGTTCGAGTGAATTGCTTCTTTTCCGCCTCGAAGAATCGTAGCGTTACCGGTTTTAAAACAAAGCACTGCGGCGTCGGAAGTCACGTTGGGGCGGCTTTCGAAAATGATTCCAATCACACCGATGGGCGTTCGTTTTTTGATGAGTCGAAGACCGTTAGGACGCGTCCAGTCCTTGATTACTTCACCGATAGGATCGTGAAGTGCGGCGACTTCGCGGATTCCCTGAGCAATTGCAGCGACGCGTTCGGAATCGAGGCGGAGTCGGTCTTTCATCGCATCGGTCAAGCCGAGTTCGTCAGCTGCATCGAGGTCTTTGGCATTGGCCTCCAGGATATCGGATTCACGGGCGACGAGTGCATCCGCCATCGCCAGAAGAATCTGGTTTTTCTTCTCTGTGGAAAGGCGAGTCAGAGCGTGGGATGCGGCACGGGCCTGTTGTCCCATTTTCAGGACTTCTTCTTTGATCTCTTCAGAATTCATGAGGAAAATTATCTAAATTATTTTGCAGCGAAACGGGTGCCGGTTCCACCGCCTTCGACGAGTTCGAGCAGTTGTTCGGGATGGCTGCCGCCGGCAATGATGGTTTCGATTCCGGCCCCGACGGCATCTTTTACTGCCTGAAGTTTACTCTGCATGCCACCGACGGAAAGCGCTCCTTTTTCATCCAGTGCGAATCCGAGAACCGTATCGATGTCATCCACCGTTTCGATGATGTCATCTTCGGAGGTGGCATCCGGGCCTCGAAGTCCGGGTACGCTGGTCAGCATGACGAGCAAATCGGCATGAAGAAGTTGGGCGACGATGGAGGAAAGGATATCATTGTCGCCAACTTTCAGCTCGAAAACGGCGACGGAGTCATTTTCGTTGATGATTGGAATGATATGGGGAAACTGGAGGATGGAGTCGAGGGTCTGGAGGATATTGGCGCGGCGTTTCTCGTCCTTGAGGTCCTCGTGAGTGAGAAGTAGTTGCGCCACTTTGAGATCGTGATGAGTGAAATGAGTTTCGTAAAGGTGCATCAACGCTGCCTGACCGGCGGCGGCGCATGCCTGAAGCATTTCCAGTTTTTCGGGGCGGGTATCCAGACCGAAGGTGTTGAGTCCGGCTCCAACAGCCCCGGAAGAAACGACAATGCACTGATGTCCGGCTCCGTTGAGGTCGGCAATCGCCTGGGAGATCCGTGCGATCATGGCATGATGGAGCTTTCCGGCCGGTTCCCTCGTGAGGACTCCGGTTCCGATTTTAATGACCACTTTTTTGCCTGACTTTGCCGCTGACATGAAAAAATCCGCGCATTCCGGCGCGGGCGGGACGATATTGCGGGAGTTCGAAGGTGTAAAGGCTCAGTTTCTCCAGGCAAAATGGCGGGATATCACTTGCGAATTTGGTCGGAAGGGAACATCTTAGCGCCCCGCTGATCTCAGGCTTCCCTTCGATGGGAATCTGACGAAACGCACCCATAGTAAAACGGATATTACATCGGTTTCCGGAACCGAAAGTCCAGGTTCGATTCCTGGTGGGTGTACTTTGGCAAAGCCAACAATTTTACTCTTTCTCCTACTGACAGGAATTCGCTTATTCAAGGAGTTCTTATCGGGCCGTCGGTCCTGCCGGGATTGAGGGGGTGCAAAGACACTTGTTACGTTCATGCCCCCCCAGCGCACCACCCCTCCAATTTTGTTTAGTGACCGGTCAGTTTCTTAAAATGAAGAGCCCTTTCACCGCAGTCTGCCGTCCAAGCCAGAGGATCGGTGGGATGTGGAGGCCCATAAAGACTGCCAACGCAATTGTTCTTCGTGGTCTTCAACCTCTAGGCCTGCCATTCGAGCATCCGGCGACCAGGTATGCGGTGCTGCATTTGGCTCATTGGGAAATCGCCTGAGCACCCTACAGATCCCGGTAGACGGTGGAAACGATCGGGTGATCTGATTCGTGGGGCCCGATCTACCTCTTCGGCGTAAACAAGAGGAGAGGCTCAACGCAACCGCGTATCGGATACCGCCCTAGCTCGGCCCACGGAACCTTTGACACGAGTTGAGCGGTGGCCTCGGACACCACCATGGTTCGATCAACTTCTTTGGTCATTCCCTCCAACCGGGAAGCCACATTGACTGCGCTGCCGATGGCGGTGAACTCGCGGCGATGGGGCGCCCCGATGTCACCAACGATCGCCCGGCCGGTATGAATCCCGATCCCCATCTTGATGGTCACTTTCCCTTCCTTTGATCGGTCCTCGTTGAAAGTGACCAGCTTGCGCTCCATCTCAAAGGCACAGGACACAGCTCGCTCGGCGTGATCAGGCTGATCAACCGGGGCATTAAAATACGCGATCAGTCCATCCCCCAAATATTTGTCGAGAGTTCCGCCATGGCGAAATATCGCCTCCACCATGTGAGCATGATAAGAGTTCAACAGTTCCACCACCTCCCGCGTGGAAAGCTGTTCACTTAGACTGGTGAACCCACGGATATCGATGAAGATGATCGTCAATTCGCAGTCCTTCCCATGAGCCAGGGTGTCTGCTTCCTGCTCTTCCAGCAACTCCCCCACTCCCGGAGAAAAGTAACGTTGCAAACGAAATCGCCGGGCATTCGCTTGAACCACGGTCTCTACCAGTTCGAGTCGGTTTCTCCCTGCGAAGACACAGATCCAGGTCGCAAGACCAAGGACGACGGCACTGAAGATCCGACCGTACGGGGCGATCGCGGGTGACTGCAAGATCTGCTCGAAAATGATCGCAATCACCATGGATGCTAAGATGTATCTCGCGTTAAGAGTGTAGGCAGACAGCATTAATAAACAGACAAAGATCGAAATGCTAAATTCGGAGATATGTCCCGGATTCTCGCTGTAGCCCTGATTAACAAGCTGAATGACGAATACCGCCGGCATATCAAAAACCGGCACTGCGAAACGGCTCAACCACAGAATTTTCGGACTCAACCGGCTTCCGAAGGCGAACACCAGAGCTACTAAAAAGTAGATCGCGATGGGTAATACAATAGGACTCCACGATTTTCCCTCCGTCAAAAAGCTCAGGATCAAGGTCGTCAGAAAAAAGGCTCCGACCCCAACGGCGCGAACCTGACTAATTCTCCGGGCATTGCCCAAACGAACGTCCCGCAACGCACTCTCCAGTTGTTCAGATGTTGTCATCGCTGCCAACTGAACTGATAGGAATTTGCTTTTTCAAGGAGTTCTTATCTATGCGTCGGTCCTGCCGGGTTTGAGGGGGTGCAGGGGGAGAAAGGGTGAAATCTTGTCTTCATGGAGGGATTTGGCCATGAAAACAAGGTGGAGTCAAGGCTGTGAGCCGTGAATCTACTGGACCGCTCCGAAATGTAGAGGTCTTGGTCGAAAAATCGGGGGTTCCGGACACAGGAGTGCGGCAGCTTTCCCTGGAAGCTGTTTTCGCTATGCGGAAGGATGCCCCGTCAGCCCACTGAGAACGTGGGAAAATCCGCGAGTTCGTGGGAGTCGTCTCCATCGAGAACGAGGGTATAGCCATCGTCCAGCGGCAGCTCGGGGGCGTCCCATTCGCCCGGTGTGTCCTGCCACCAATCATCAGGTGGCAGATCTGTCTGATCGCTCCAACTCCAGTGGATCGGAACATCCAGGGGCTCCAAGGTTTGATTCGCCCGCCCCACTCGGCGGTCTCACCCTGCGGGCTCCGGGTTGACTTCGCTTCGCTTGCCCTCCGGGCTGCCTGGCGGCAGTCTGTCTCGCTGCGCTCGGCTCGCCTGCGTCAAAAACGCCTCCGATTCCTAGGCGTTTTTCGATATCAAAGGGCGGATCGGGAGGTGGCGGAAGCGAAATGATCCCTTGATGTCGCTGTCGCTCCGCCCTTCGGGCTGCCTGGCGGCAGTCTATCTCCGCTTCGCTCCGGTTCCCAGAGTCCGTGCAAGCGCAGGAAAAATTCGATCTCCTCAAAACGAACGATTGTGCCGACGTTTTTCATTTTGCCTTTGTAGCAGGGGCACCGCTGTGGGTCTTCTACCCGGGTCTTCAGGATCAGATCGCGCCAGAGCGGTCTCAAGGCACGGTGGCTTTTAGGTTCCGGGGCAGGAAGGATGAAGAGGAATCTTATTCATGCAACTGTGCAGAAGGCACCTGAAAGCAGGCTTGAGCGTTCAAACGATCGTATAAAACAACAAAACAAAGCGATCGTATAAAAATGAGTTTTGATGCGATCGTATAGATGGTATGGTCTTGGCATGAACATCCGGTCAGCAAAAGAAATGGGGGCGTTGGTTCGGTCCCGGCGCCAACAATGTAATTGGACTCAAAGTGAACTCGCTGAACGGGCAGATGTCAGTGCTCTCTGGATTTCCCAGCTCGAACGGGGCAAGCCCACCGCTCAGTTCGGCCTTGTGCTCCGAACGCTGAAAGAGCTGGGGATGGACGTGGTGGTCCAGGAGCCCGGAAAAGATCCGCAAGTAAAAAAGGGGCGTAGTGGCAGTCCGGCCATCAACCTCGATGACATTGTGGGAGGTGATCGGTGATGGAAACTCTCGAGGCATTCGTCGGCGAACGACGCATGGGGACCTTGTCCTATCGACAGGACCGGATTGCATTTACGTATGACGAGAACTGGCGATCGTCGGACGACGCCTTTCCGCTATCCCTTTCGATGCCGCTGGCAGGGCAGAGCTACACAGACGCTGCTGTGCGGCCATTTCTCTGGGGACTACTGCCTGACAATGATGAAGTGCTGAGGCGCTGGGGGCAGCGCTTTCATGTCTCGGCTCGAAATCCTTTTCGGTTGCTGGCCCATGTAGGGGAAGAGTGTGCCGGGGCGGTGCAGTTCATCCGTCCTGACAGAGTTGTGCACTGGGAGCGGGGTGAAGCTCCCAGTGGGGTCGATTGGTTGGACAAAGAGGAAATGGCGCTGCGCATCCGTGAGTTGGTCGCCGATCATGCTGGATCGCGCAGGGCAGGAGACGAGGGGCATTTCAGCTTGGCGGGTGCTCAACCCAAGACTGGATTGTATCGCGATCCTGACTCTGGCCAGTGGGGGATTCCGAGAGGACTAGCTCCGACCACGCACCTATTGAAGCCGGCAACCGGGCAATTCGAGGACTATGTCCAGAACGAGCATTTCTGTCTTCGCCTCGCCGGAGCACTTGGATTGAGCGTGGCAAAGTCCTGGACCGAGGTATTCGACGACATCCCGGTGATCGTCGTTGAGCGGTTCGACCGGCTTCGGTTGAAAGATGGCACAGTCGTTCGCGTGCATCAGGAAGATGCTTGTCAGGCTCTCGGAAAGCCTCCGATGATCAAATACCAAAACGAGGGAGGACCTTCGGCTGGAGATATCTTCGACCTGATCCGTGATCGCTCCAGTAGGCCCGATGATGACGTTCGGAGATTTCTGGATGCAATGATATACAACTGGTTGATTGGCGGCACCGACGCGCACTCGAAGAACTACGGATTTCTCCTTGCCGGAGAAGCTCAGGTGCGACTGTGCCCCCTCTACGACTTGTCCTCCTGTCTTCCCTACCCAAAAGAGATCCCGCCAAAGAAGGCTCGACTGGCAATGAAGATTGGAGGGACTTACCGGCTGTCTCACATTGGGAAAGCAGCCTGGGAAAAAGCGGCAAGAGAGTGGAAGCTGGACCGGGATGAGTTGATGGCTCGGATTGCTAAAATCTCTGTAGCGATCCCGAAGGCGGTGGAGGAACTGGGAACGGACGAGGGAGGAATCATGGTCCGTCGATTGGTCGATGAACTGACCGAACGAACTTCCTCAATCTCAAAAGAGTTCGACAGCTGAGCCTGTTTTGCTACCCTTGTGAGGACTATGGATTGCTTCCAAACAGATTGGTCGGAGAGGGAAAACTCAGGAAGCATCAAACCCGAAACTGGGCGTGAACGAGCAGATTACAGCAGGCACGGGCAGTGGGGGAGGATGCGCTTGAAGTCCCGTTGTGTCTGCGTAAACTGCTGTAAATTAACCACTTATTAGCCCGAATCCAACCGGAGGAGTCATTTGGCGGAGCAATAGGATACTCCTGGGCTCATTCGAGCCCGTCGAGGACTTGAATGATTTCCTTCGGCTCGGAGCGCAGCGTATAGTCCGCTTCCAGGAACGAGTAAACGATCTTTCCGTCTTTATCGATCACGTAGGTCGCAGCGAGAGGGAGTTCGTCAGTGGAATCCTCGCCGTTGTATTCTTTCATGTCGAAAAATCCGCTGTAGATTTTCCCGACCTCGGAATTGAGATTGAAGACGATTCCATATTCTTTGGCCACTTTCAGATTGAGGTCGGATAGCACTTGAAATCTGAGTTTGTTTTTCTCGATAGTGCTAAGTGATTTGTCAGGAACTTCGGGAGAAATCGCGATCAGTTGCGCTCCGAGTTCTTCCAACTGCGGCAGAATTTGCTGATAGGCAGCGAGCTGGAGATTGCAATAGGGGCACCATCCGCCGCGATACCAGGTCAGGACGACAGGCCCTTTTTTCAATTCTTCCGAAAGAGTGATTTCTTCGCCATCCGGATTCTTTAGTGTGAAATCAGGTGCCTGATCTCCCTTTTTCTTCGCACTTTCGACAATTCCTGATGCCGCGACCTCATCGACTCCCTTTTTATAAGCCGCCAACTTTTTCGGATCCGCGTTGGTCCGGCCTTTCTCCTTTTTGTCCTCGATCGTTTTCTGGAGGCTGGGGATCCTGGTCTCCGCGGAAACGAACGTGCAGAAGAGGCAGAGCGCGATGGATGAAAAAATAGTTCTCATGAACTGAATAGACGAATTTGAAGAAATGAAATTACGCAGGGTCGCGAATTTTTCAAAGTAGGATGGTCGTCTCCCCGCGAAAGAGGACCACCTTAATCTCACTCACCCGGCCGGGCTGGAAGCGGGGTCCTACGGAATCAGTTTCTTCAAATATTTTCCGGTCTGGGATTTTTTATTGGCGGCAATTTCTTTGGGCGTTCCCTCCGCAACAATCATACCGCCGTGTTGGCCGCCACCAGGACCCAGATCGAGAATCCAGTCGGAACATTTGATGACGTCGAGATTGTGTTCGATAACGATGAGCGTATTGCCCTGGTCGCGAAGCCGATAGAAGACTTCGAGCAATGTGGCGATATCGGCAAAGTGAAGTCCGGTGGTGGGTTCGTCGAGCAGGTATACGGTTTTTCCGGTCGATGTTTTCCCCAGCTCCGCCGCCAGTTTGATCCGCTGGGCTTCGCCTCCCGAGAGAGTTGTCGCGGATTGTCCGAGCCGGATGTATCCGAGTCCTACATCACGGAGTGCCCTGAGATGCTGACTGATTTTCGGAATCTTTTGAAAGAAAGCGAGGGCTTCCTCGACGGTCATTTCGAGAACGTCAGCAATACTTTTTCCGCGATAGGTGATGTCGAGAGTTTCGCGATTGTAGCGACGACCGTTGCAGTTTTCACAGGTCACGTAAACGTCACTTAGAAAGTGCATGTCGATCTTGATAAGGCCATCGCCCTGACAGGCTTCGCACCTGCCCCCGGCAACATTGAAGCTGAATCGTCCCGGAACATAGCCGCGGGCCCGCGATGCGGGGAGTTGAGAAAATAGATCACGGATGGGGCCGAAAACGCCAATGTAAGTCGCAGGGTTGGAACGCGGGCTGCGACCGATCGGGGCCTGATCAATGACAATTGCTTTGTCGAGATGTTCGAGGCCGGTGACGGACTCATGTTCGCCCGGTTTGTCTTTAGATTTGTAGAGATGGCGAAACAAGACCCTTCGGAGAATGTTGTCCACAAGAGTCGATTTGCCACTTCCGGAAAGCCCTGTCACACAAATAAAATTCCCAAGCGGAAATCGAGCGGTAACATTTTTGAGATTGTGTTCTGATGCCCCGGTGACGAGCAGTGAGTGGGTTTCTGACTCAAAAGCTGTCGGTGGAGGGATCTCAATATTTTGTCGTCCGGAAAGGAAGCTGCCGGTGATCGAATTTTTGTCGGCAATGACCTCGTCGGGAGTGCCCTGCGAAAGGAGTTCACCACCTCGTTCTCCGGCTCCGGGACCGAGATCGATCAAATGGTCGGCGGCCCGAATGGTGTCTTCATCGTGTTCGACAACGATGACGGTGTTCCCCGCATCGCGAAGGTCCTTGAGTGTCTCAATTAATTTCTCGTTGTCAGACTGATGGAGCCCGATACTCGGCTCATCGAGGACGTAAAGAACACCAGCCAGGCCCGCCCCGAGCTGAGTGGCGAGTCGTATCCGTTGGCTTTCGCCTCCGGAAAGAGTTCCGCTTTGACGACTCAAGCTCAAATACCCAAGTCCGACCGTGTTGAGGAAGGTGAGACGCTTTCGGATTTCGTTGAGAACCTCGCGGGCGTAAGTTTGCTGCTGATCGCTAAGTGAGACGCCATCCAGCCAGACAAGGGAATTTTCAATGCTCAGTGCGGTGAACTCTTCGATCGAAAGCGGGTTGGAATCGTGATTCAGTGTGATCGCGAGAATTTCATCCTTAAGCCGTTTTCCTTCGCATTCCTTGCAGGGTCTGGGGGACATAAAGCGACGCACGTTTCGTTTGGTCACTTCGCTCTTGGTGTCACGCAGCAAGCGGATCGCTTGATTGACGAGTCCTTCGAAAGACTCCGCCCCGTAAAGCATTGCCTTTTTGAAATCCCTCGGCAAATCACGGATCGGTGTCGCAAGATCAATGTCGAATACCTTGGCAAGATCTTCGATCAGACGTTGATGATAGCCCTTTCGTTTTTTCGAGCCCGTCCACCATGTCTTGATTCCACCATCCTGAATGGATTTGTCGGGATCCGGAACCATCAACTCAGGGTCCGGAAGGAGTCGCGTTCCGAGACCGTGGCAGGTTGGGCAGGCTCCGAAGTGACTGTTGAAGGAAAAGTGCTTCGGCGTCAGTTTCGGGATGGTGAATCCAGTTTCCGGATTGGTGTATTGAAATGTGAAATCATGCTGCTCCCAGGTTTCCTGTCCGGGGAGCTGCACGATTCCGCTGATGATATTTTCAGCAACTCCCTGTGCGGTCTCCAGGGAATCGGCGAGGCGGCTGCGAATATCTTCGCGGATGACGAGCCGGTCGACAACGATCTCGACTTGTTTGGCTTCCGATTTGTCAGACACTTCTTCGATCTCAACTATCTCGCCATCGAGTCGGGCACGTAGAAATCCCTGTGCCTTGTATCGATCAAGCATCTCCTTCAGCGAGACTCCCTTTTCCCCGTCGACGGGAGCGAGGATGATGATCTTTGTCTTTTCAGGAAAAGCAGTTAAGGCGTCGACGATGTCTTTGATGGTGTGACGAACAAGCGGAGCCCCGGTTTCAGGATCGTGTGGTTGGCCGAGGGCTGCGTAGAGAATCCTGAGATAGTCGTAAATCTCTGTGGCCGTTGCGATGGTGGATCGGGGATTGGGTTGCGAGGATCGCTGCTCAATCGCGATCGCCGGAGTGAGTCCTTCGATAAAGTCGACTTCCGGTTTTTCCAGCTGATCCAGAAACTGCCGGGCGTAGGCGGAGAGGCTTTCAACGTAGCGTCGTTGGCCTTCCGCATAAAGGGTGTCGAACGCGAGCGAGGATTTTCCAGATCCGGAAACTCCAGTGATTACCACGAATCGGTTTCTGGGTATTTCCAAATCGAGGTTTTTCAGGTTATGCTGGCGGGCCCCCTGTATTTTGATTAACGCATTGTCGCCCATATGGAAGAAAAGAAGAAGTGGACAACATTAAGGAATATCGAGTCCCCGCAACCGGAGTCTGCGGTGGAGGCTGAGGTTTCTGTTTCCGATATTGAGGAGGAATTACCTGCGGGACCTCCGAAAGTGTTGGTCGTTCATGAAATGTCTTCCACTTACCGTTTGGTCCGGGAAACCCTGGAGAATTTTACTGATGGAGAGGTTGAGACGACGCCGGACCCCTTGCATGCCTTCGAACTGGCCTTGCAAAAGAACTACCAACTCTTCATCTTTGCTTTAAAGGTTCAGGACATGGAAGGCCCGCTCCTTTACGAGCTGATTTCAAAAGCCTACACCTTTGGCCGGGAAAAACGGAAGCTGGCTCCCGGTGTCATTTACATCCGGGAAAAGGAAGCCCCTCGACCACCGGAGGAACTGAGTCGCGACGCCCGGGTGAAGGACATCATTGTAAAGCCGATGAGCATTGATCGACTCCTGAAATCTGTGAAAGGCGTTCTGCGACTCAAAGACCCGATGGCGGGGTGATGTGTTTTTAACGCGGGGCTCCGCGCCTCTGCGAGCTTGGCGTTTAGCTCTTCACCTTTTCCTTCTCCCGACGTGCGAAAAGATTTCTTCGGATCCGCTCGCTTTGACGCTGTAGACAAATTCCATGAGTTCCCCCAGTCGCCCCGAGGGAAAGCCGTCTGCCCGCTCGACGAACCAATGCAGATACTCGTAGGGTAGCCGATGGAGAGCAATGCTCTTGTAGCTGTCTCTTATACACATCTCCGAGCCCACGAGACCGAGGCTGATCTC